>JACQJF010000013.1 GCA_016198165.1 Candidatus Iainarchaeum sp.
CGCTTACCAGCAATCATTCTCCAAAGACGGCTTCTTCACCGCAAGGCCAAAAACTTTGCCATTAATCCCCATTGACACCCAAATCATAGAAGAATTACTGGGCGAAGAGATTACAGTCAACCCAGGCTACTTCATAATCCTCGCCTTGGCGACTGTGGCAATCGTAATCGCGGGCTTCACGGTCATGCACAGGTTCTCGGAAGAAAACAGGAAAAATAATAAGGCCAGCTAACCGCCCTTGTGCGGAGCGGATTTTTGCGGAGCGTGCGCGCTTTCGGCAACACTTGCAAAATTCCCATATGGGTTCACTGGAATTTCTTCTGTGGAGTTCACGAGAAAAACTCGTTTCTCACGTTGAGTTCGAGTTCTTCGACTGGTTCTCCTGCAATGGTTTTTTCGCCTGTTCCGGCGTGGCGGAAGCCGAGTTTTTCATAGATTTTTTTGGCTGCGTCGTTCTCTCTCCTGACAAGGAGGCGGATTTTTTCAGCCCCGTTGAGGGAGAGGGCGTGGATTGCAAAGACCGCCAGGGTGCGCCCGATTTTTTTTCCCCTGTATTCTTTTCTGACTGCCAGGCCGTGTATGAAACCTTTGTTGCCCTGTAATTCGAAGTCCACAAAGCCTGCAAAAGACCCGTTTTCCTCGGCCTTGAAGAGCATTGCCCCGTTTTTCTGCCTCTCGGAGACTTTCTGGCTTGAATGGTTTTTGTAGGGGAACTCGGCTGCCGAAAGTTCTACTATTCTCCCGATGTCCTGGGGGTTTATTTTTTTGATTATCATTTCGCAACCCCTTTTAGGTATTCGTTTATTTCGCTGTGGGTGATTGCACAGCCCGCGTATTTTACCGAAAACAAGGCTGCTTTGAGCGAGGCTCTTGAGTGCTCGAGTTCTTTGCCGAAACAATTTTGTTCGTATGCAAGGGCGAGCATTTCGCTTGAGCGGAAAATCCTGGTGCCTCCAAAGAGGCGGCGGAATTCCAGTAGTTTTTTTTCGTCAAAGCGTATTTTTTTCCTGTGCCTAAACTCGAGGAGGGAGCGCAGGTTCTGCGGCTCTTCAAGGAGCATCCGCGTTGTGCGCTCGTCTATTACGAGTGCATCGGCGTTCATTTCCTTTAGGAGCGCGAGGGCTTCGAGTTCCCCCCTGTGCATTATCTGGATGGGTTGCCCGTCGGCATAGCACAGGTTTTGTGCAATCTTCATCGTTGCCTGTAATGTCCGGGCAGTTTCCGTGCCTGGTTTTACTGCAGTGAACCAGTTGTTGTTGATGGCGGACTGTATGCGGAACGCGTTGAGTTCAAACCGCCGTATCTTCATGGGGTGTGTCACGGTTTCAAAGAAAACCGATTCGGGCATGAAGAACCCGGCTTTTTTTTCCTCCGCGAGTTTCCCGATTATGTTGATGAAGCATTTTTCGGAGAGGGAGATTATGCTGCTTGCGTCAAACACGAGTTTTTTCATGCCAATAGCTCCCGCAGCATTTTCATCCTGTGCTTCATGGAACTGCTTGTTTTTCCCTCGTCGTGGATTTTCGTGAAGCCGATGTAGTTTTGCAGGTCCGCCTTGTTTGCCTGTGCAAGTTCGCTTGCCTGGCTCAGGCTGAGGCCCTGTGCATAGGCGCTGGACGCGATTTTTATTTTCGCCTTGTCCCAGGTGTTTTTGAGGTAGTTGCCGAATTTTTTGTCTATTTCGCGCGTGTCCTCTTCTATTTCGCCGAGTTTTTCCTGGAATTCTCTTGCCTTGTTTTTGCGCAATATTTGCGCCGCTTCTTCAAGCGCTGCAAGTATGGTGTTTTTCACGTCGCTCCATAAAGGGTTTTTCAGTATGTGCTCTTTTGACGTGATTTTGCTCAAAACGTAGGCCGCTATGGCGATTTTTGCGTATGTTTTGTCAAAGCCCGCAACAGCCATGCCGAGGGCGCGGTTGCTTGCCTCCTTGAGTGCAAACGAGTCTTCCCGGTTGAATGATTCGCTTATTTCTTCCATCATTTCAAGCTGTTTGTAGGACATTCTTTTTTCCTTATTTACTTCAGCCCGCGGGGATTTTAATCTTTTTTGTCGGCTAAACCATAAATATATAAGGTAAAAATGCCTGTTTGTTGTGGTGGTGTTTGCTTGTTTCTGCAGTTTGACCTGGCCGGGGCAGGGCTTGGGCTTGGCACCGGGGCGGTTTTCCTTGCCTTGTCATTTTTTGTCTTAAAGCACTTCAACGAGTCTTTTTCGGGTGAAAAAGATGAGCGCGCTTTAGGCGCGGCGCATGAGAAGGAGCTTTTTATCCTAAAGAAAAGGGATTCTCAAAAGCCCGGGGCAAAACAGCCTGAGGCGGAAAAAGCGGTCGGCCAAAAGGACCTGCGTGGAAACACGACTATTATAAGCACGATTCAGCAGTTGCTCAGGAATGCCACGCCTGAAGAGGAAATCGTGAAGAACCTCCACGACATGGGCCTTGACGACAGTTCTGCCCGGAAAATGGTTATGATTGCCCAGTCGGATGCGTTGGAGGTTTTCCGTGACGAGATTGAAAAAATAACCCAAAAAAACGTCCAGGAACAGCTCCAGAAAATCCAGGCCCAGCTTGACGTTCCGCCTGAAAAGTCCGTGTCGCAGAAAATCGAGAACATCAAAAAAAACCTCGGGGTAAAACTTGCCGCGGCGGAGAAAAAAACGAGCAAGCCGCGCGAAAAAATCGCTTTGGGCCTTTTGTCGCTTGAGGAGCGCCTCGAGGAAATAACTGTTCCTGAACTCAAAAAAAGCGAGTGACTATAAAATGGATTTTTGGCACGCTCCTTTCCGCTTGTTTTTTTTCCTCATAGTGGTTTTTTCACTTTTGCAGGCAGTTGTTGCTGTAGCACCGCACGAGGCGGCGAATTTCATTGTAAAGGAAAACAGTTACCTATTGCAGGGCGAGGAGTACGAGCAGCCCGTCGTCCCTATTTCCCATGGGGGGAAAAAGTTCTGGGTCGTGCCCGTGGTTTCAGGCGGGAGTGTCGTGACTTTTTTCCCCGTCCATTTCGAGGTTTTGGCGGTTTCCACTTCAGCTCCCGTGAACAGGGAGGTTTTCAGGACCGCTGACCTTTTGCGGGAGCTCTCCATTGAAAAAGAGGGCATTTCAAAGAACCCTTCAGTGGAATGGATTTTCACGCCCACTTATGCCCTTCGTTTTTCGAATCTTTCAAGTGTCCTGGCAAACGAGCGCTTCCAGCTGACGACAGTGGCTTCAACCGTCGACTCTGCGCAGGCGTATGACCTCGTGGGGAAACTGAATGTGATGCTTGAAGGGATGTCTGTTTCTGCAGAAAAAACAAGCCAGCTTGTTTTGGCCGCGTCAAAAGCCGAGAGCGATTTTTTTTCACAGCCTGACACATCAATGTTTGAGTCATTGAAGGAAAATTTTGATTCTGTGGGAAACGAGATAGGCCTCTTGAACAGCGCGGCCCTTGATTACAGGCAGGACCTTGAGGGCCTCAAGCAGATTGTTTCCGTTTCAGGCCTTGACCCCTCCACGAAAACTTACCTCGTGTCCCTTGCTGACGTTCCAGTTGAATTCAACAGCATTGGGAACTACAAAGTTTATTCCCTCGAGCTCTCGGAATCCATAAATTCGGTTTATGCGCGGGTTTCACAGCGCACTGACCCGCTTTTGGAGGAATTCGCGTCACGGCTTGAGCGCCAGGCTGCCTTTGACGAGATTTACGGGCAGAACCCGGAGGTAAAAGAGAAAACGGAGGGCGGGTTTTCAAGTGCCTCGGAGCTCGTGCTGTTTGTCCTTGCCCCGGAAAACCGGGAGAACTGGAAGAATTCCTCCCTTGCAAACCGGGTTGAAGACAACTGGAGGCAGGCACAATCGCTCTACAACGGGGAAAAGTATTCCCTCGCGGTTTCTTTTTCCAAAAAGGCACTCGCGGATGCCTTAAACGTTTACCAAGAGGGCTTTTACCAGCCCCCAATCCAATCCGAGGACTATTCTAGCCTGATTTTTCCGGTTATAATTGGTCTTGTGGTTCTGCTTGTCCTGCTTGTTGCTTATAATAACCGGGATAAGCTTTTGAGTTTTTCCCGGCAAAAAGATGATTCGGACGAGTATTGACTATGGGTTCTCCAAGGCTTTCAAGACTTTTTTTATTATGTTCAAAACTATATTGCCGTCCCGTTGTCAAACGGGACACATATGCGTCGCAGAACCTTTTGACAAACCCGATTTTTGCCCAAAGCAAAAATGGGCGCATTTTGGCTTCGCCAAAATCGCGAGGTTCACGAAAACCTTGTATTCTCGGCCCATCTTCGATGCCCCAGAGCCTTTTAACAAAAGGCTCGCGAAAACCTTGTATTCTCGGCCCATCTTCGATGGGCCACATACTGCGGTGCGGGCTGACGCATGCAGCCCATATACTGCGGTGCGGGCTGACGCAACAGCTCCACGCAAGGGCTTTTTTGCTGTTGTTTTTCGCCGTTTTTTTGCCTTTTTTTGCTGCGGGAGAGACTGTTTTTGTTTCCATTGAACCGGTAGAGGGAAGTGGCTTTGAGTTTTATTCTTTCGAAGTCGTGCGTTTCCGCCTGATTGTTTCAAACAATAGTGGCAGTGTTGTTGAAAACTTTAATGCAGTTATTTTTGCCGGCAATGACTTGACCCTGGTCGTGGATGGGGCTGAAACAAGGTCGCAAAAAATTTCTTTCCTCTCCATAGCCCCCGGTGAAACCCTTTTCAAGGAATTCCAGGCAAAAGGCCTTTTTTCCATTGGCAGGAAAACTTCAATCAGCGTGGATTATGGCGTGGGCGGGGAATTGTCCCAGAGTTATTCCGCAGATGTTTCAGTGAAGCGAAACCCGGTTGAATTCAATGCCCGTCTCCTCAAGGGGGCTCTTGAACCGTTTGAGGCAAACAGCGTGGTTTTCGACCTGAAAAACACGGGGGAAACCGGGATTTCCACGGTGCGCGTTGAAGCCTTCCTTCCACAGGGCTTTTCTTTCACCGGTGAAAAAATATTTTCCCCGGGTTCCCTTGCGCCCCAACAATCTATTCTCAACGCGCGCCTCGATTTTTCCGCCGGACCGGAACCGGTGGGTGAACAGAACGTGACTGTGAAAGCGTTTTTTTCCGATGGGACAAGGGAGCATGAAATCAGTAAAACTCTCCTGGTTGATGTGCGCAAGCGCGAAAACACCCTTGTCCTGCTTGGGCTTACAGCACTCGTGATTGCAGCCCTCGTCATTTTTTTCGGGAGGAAAAAAACAGTACAGGCCACTCCTGGCGTTTCCAATGCGGCTGAAAGCCATGCAGAGCCCCGCCATTGAAAATAGTCCGGGCTTTTTTTTTATGCGGTGAGCTCTATTATGTCCCCGTTCTTGAGGATGTAATCTTTTGGGACCCTCTGGCCTTCAAACTTCGTGCTGCCCCACACGCGGACAAACCGCAGGTTTTTTTCAAAGTCCTTGTGGAGTTTTTTCGCAAAGTCCTCGACAGTGCTTTCCTTGTCAAGCACCAGGGGGGAAGCCGTGTCGGCTTTTTCACCGGGCTTTTTCGTGAAGACAATTATTTTTCCGGTTAACTCGAACAATTTTTTTTTGACTTCCAATGTTTCGTGTTTTTCAAACTGGTTCATGAAAAGCGCTTTTTTGTAGACTATTTTCTGGTCCAGTGCCTGTGCAAGCGTTTCGCTTGTCGAGGGCTCCTGGAAGAGCACGCTTGCATTGTGTATGCCGAATGCCTTGAGCGTGGCGGTTATTTTTTCGGGTTTTTCACGCAGGAACTGTGCTCCGCTTATGTTTATGCCCCTGTATTCGCCTGTCTTGATTATGATTTTCGGTTTTTCCCTGTTCACCAGGATGCCGGCCTTTTCAAGCTCTTTTATGACTGTTTTTTTGTCTTCTTCTGTCGTGAAAAGTATGGCCAGGGCATCGGCGTTCCGTATTGCAGACAATACCTGCATGCCGCCTGCTTTTCCCTCGCTGCTTCCCTCGATTATCGCGGGCATTTCAACCAACTGCACCGGGGCTTCCATGTAATTCATCATTCCAACTACGGGTTCCTTTGTAGTGAACGGGTAGGGCGCTATTTCTGTCTGCACTCCCGTGAGTTCTGAAAGAAGCGTGCTTTTTCCCGAGTTCGGGGCGCCAATGATTGCTATCTGGGCCGCGCCTTCTTTTTTCACGTTAAATGTTTGCCCGCCGCCTTTTTTCGCCCCGCTTGTTTTTTCCTTCTCTGCTTCTTCGCGCAGTTTCGCCATTTTGCGGGTGAATTCCTTGCGTATGTTTTCAGTCTGCTTGTGCTTTGGGACTGTGCGCAGCATTTCTGAAAGCGCGAGGAGTTTTTCCTGCGGAGTGTGCGCGTTATGGTATTTTTCTTCCGCTTGTATATACTCTACTCCTGGGTTCACGGGCATGTAGGATCATTCGCCTCTTTTTTTTCTCTGTGCTTTAAAGATAACGAGTTCCTCGAAAAAAAGCTTTTCCCTTGCAATGATTTGGGCTGAAAATTTTTTTTTGGAGAGCAGGGAACGGGTTTTTTCAATGCCGTTTAAGGAACTCTGGAGGAAAAAGCACTCCCCTTTTTCCTTTAAGCGTGCCGGAAAGCCTTCAATGAACCTGTCCAGTACTTCTCTGCCGTTTTTTCCCCCGTCCACGTCCGGGTAAACCGTTTTTTCTGACGGGACGTACGGGGGATTGAAAATAATGGCGTCGAATTTTTCACGGATGTTTTCAAACAAATCGCTTTGGACAAACTCCCCTTCTAACCCGAGTTTTTCAAGGTTTTTTTTCGCGCACGCAAGTGCAAGCGGGTTTTTGTCCGCAAAAACGTTTTTCTTCGCCCCATTAATGAGTGCGGTTATTCCCTGGATACCCGTGCCACAGCCAAGGTCAAGGACAGTTTTTCCCGTGAATCCCGGCAGGGCTTTTGCAAGCAGGTAAGAGTCTTCCAGGGGCTGGTAAACGCCTTCACAGGCTTCAGGGTGAATTAGTGTCTTCATTCTGGCACGCGCCAAGCAGGGGGTTTACAAGGCACACTGCCTCATCAATTGCCTTGAATGGAACGCTGTACTTGCAGGCAACCACTGCTGTGGCTGGAATCCTTATTGAATAGCTGACCGCCCTTTCAAGCGAGGTTCTTCTCGCATCTTCAGTAAATGACACGCAACTTTCAAGCACGTTTGCAAAAAGCTCTATTCCTGCCCCCGTTTCTGTTCTGAATCTTTCAAGTTCTTCGTTTGGAACCGGTTTTCCGAAGTTCTTGCCTGCATTGCAGAAAAGAATCTCCTCCTTAGTGAGGTTTCTTGGGTCCCCCCCAACGTCACAGTAGTAACCAATTATTGCGTCGTGCATTTGCCTGAATTTTTCCTGGTTTGAAGCGCATACGATGTATCCGACGTTTCTCTCAAAAAGGCCTGTGTTGTTCTCGTCAATGTTTATTGTCATGCTGGTTGTAGGAATGTACTCGAACCTTACCTGAAGGTCGTTTGAGTCGAATTTGTCGATTGCTTCGTCCAGTTCCGGTTTTAGCCTGATGCTTACTTCGTGGAACGGGTTGTCGAAAATGTTTACCCTGACTGGCAGGTCACTGGCGTTGCAGTCACCTTCAACAGGCGCCTCTAGGTATTCCCTGGAATAAATTTTTGACGAGTTTAAGTTGAATTCCGGCACGACATATTTTCCGAGGATTCGCGGGTATACTTCATCCATGGCCTCTTTCAGGCTCGGGTACTTTGTAACATCAACTATTTCCACAAGTGCTGTCGGCACGAGTTTCACGTTGTACTGCACAATTGCCTTCACTCCTTCGGGCGAATCTATGGCCACTTCCGTGGCTTCATAGGGGATTCCATCGCGTGAAAACACGTCAAAAATCGTGTTGTATTTCTCGCAGATAGTGCACGCAGGGTCAAACAAGAGTGTCACGCGTATTTTTTCCGCAGGTTTTGGCTCATCGGGGGGAGGCTGGACAATTACCGGCGGCTGTGTGGCCTTTGGCTGAATAGCTATTCCGACAGCAACGCTAAGAAGAATGCCGGCAATGACAAACAAAACAACAAGGTAAGCAGGTAATGCCTTAAAGGCGTGGCTTTTGTTTTCAGCTTCTTTTTCCGCTGCTTTTTTTTCTTCGTTGCCTTCTTCGTGGCTTTCTTCCTTGCCGGTCTTGGTTTCATCCATTTTTTTTCCACTTTTTCTTTTTTTTGCTTTTTCCTGTTTTTTTTCGTCCATTGCAGTCCACAATCGTCTTGGCGGCAAAAACAAGCCTTTTTTTTTCGCGTTCGCGGTTTTTTTTCTAATGTACACTAATTTTTATCCAGTAAAGCTTAAAAAGTTTTAAAGACCCATGGTTTTCTTTGTAATGCCTTTTGCTGATTCCCACTGCCACCTGGACTGGTTTGAAAAACCCCTGGAGACAATAAAAAATGCAGAAAAAGAGGGGGTTAATGGTTTTTTTTCCTGTGCAACAAACCTAGGCTCAATGAAAAAACACCTTGGCTTGTTTTCCGGAGAGGCCTGTGTGAAGATAGGGCTTGGGTTGCACCCGGTGGACATGCTTAGGCTAAACGAGGGGGAAATCGAGGAAACCCTTGTTTTTCTGGAAGAAAACGCTTCAAAATGCCATGCTATAGGGGAAATCGGCCTGGACTACAAGTACGCAAAGACCCAAAAAGAGCGTGATTTGCAGGAAACTGTTTTTGCCCGCCAGGTGGGCCTTGCAGTGAGGAAAAAACTCCCGGTTGTCGTGCATTCGCGCAGGGCCGAAAAAGAGTGCCTTGAAATCCTGGATTTCATGGGGGCAAAAAAAGTGCTTCTGCACTGGTTCACTTATTCCCTGCAAAGCATTCCGGCAGCAATTGAAAACGGTTTTTTCATGTCCTGTGGCCCCGTGATTTTTTCCTCGAAAAAAGACCTTGAAGCGGCCCTTGCGATACCAAAAGAACTCCTCCTGTTGGAGACCGATTGCCCGGTGGCGTTCGGCGGGGTGCGGTCGGACCCGGTTTGGGTGAAAAGGGTTGCAGAAAAGCTTTCAGCCCAGAAAAAAGAACCTGTTGAAAAAATAGGGCGAATCGCGTGGGAAAACTATTCAAGGCTCTTTGACAAGAAGCCTTAAAAGAAATACTTTGCAGAATGATTGTCTGGCGTTGAAAAAAACATGGGTGTTGAAACGGTTTTCCTGGAAGTCCTCGTGGTTGCACTCGGTTTAGGGAATGTTCTTTTAAGCCTCTTTTTCGAGGGAAAACCGCGGGTTTTTCCGGAAAACTCCTGGAAAAATGCGCTTGCCGAAGAATCCCCCGCCGTAAATCCAGCCGGGGTGCAACAGGGTGTCGAGAATGCCGCCATCAACCAGAAACTTGTCCTGATTACCCGCCGCCTTGCAGACATTGACTCAAAGCTGCATACGCTTGACAATTTCCGCGCAAACACAAGGGTCGAACTCAAGGGGCTAATGGAAATACTCGCAGAGCTACAGGACAAGAACCTGACCATTCGGGCAAAAACGTTCCGCAAAAACGAACCCGAACTCTCCACACGGCAAATGCACGAAATAATTTACCGGTCAAGATGATTTTTTCTTCCACGTTTTTCTTTCCGCGGCATCCCCACTTTTTTCGCGCATGAACCCGGCGACGATTGACGCGGAGCCCACGACTGGTTCGAGGTCATCTGCGGCGACAACGAATTCGATGTTTTTGCTTTTGAGTTTGAGTTGGTTCCCGTCAACGACCGTGCGCGGATTTTCGCCAAGCTCGCTGAACAATTCAATCGTCTTGTCAATCGCTTTTTCCTCTATCTCGTTAATCGTGAAGCCTTTTTTTCTCAGGCGGTCAATCATCTCTGCGTTAAAGGAAAAAACCCCGAAGGAAAGCGCGTTGCGTGAAACTATCCAGAACTTGTCTGAAACGTTTGCAGTTTTTTTCGAGTCCCTCACCTCGCGCAGTTTGTTCGTGTCGCCAAAAACCCCTGCAATCACCATCGGGCCGAAGCCCTCGCCGCGCCCGACCTCGTCAAAGCCAAGCGCGAGTTCTTCAGTCAAACCCATTTTTTCAAGCAGCCAGGCCTTGGTTTTTTCAGGTTCACTTCCCTGGATGACGGTCTTGCCGCTTGTGTAGACCACGACGACGTTTTTCTTGTCGCGAAAGCGCGCATGCTCGTGCATGGAATTTACCTTGAACCCCTCAAGGCCCCCGAGGGCTTTTTCGAGTGCAGGGATGTCTTTTTTCTGGAAGTTCAGGACGACTGTCATATTACTGTCAAAGAAGAGAATCCGTTGAAAGTATTTTAAAATGAGCTAAATACAATATTAATTGGTTTTTTTTAATGGCTAGCGCAACTTTGAAACAGATTTATTCAAGGCTCAACGATATTGACCAAAAGGTTTCAGCCTTGTTGGTTAAAGAAGAAAGGCCGACAAAAGAGGAATTATCCGCCATCAGGATTGGCCGCAAGCAGTTTGCAGAAGGAAAATTCAAGTCCTGGCAAGAAATCAAATCCACGCTTTAAAGTGACTTTTTTTGCCTGGTTTTAACGTTTTTCTTTCGAATAATGCTGGAAAGGGTCTGAAGAAATCCGAGCCAAATATGCGGCAGCAACTCCAAAATGCACTTGACACTTTGGAAAACAATCCGGTTCCAACCAGAGATTTTGACGTCACAAAAATTTCTTCAAGCATGTCAAATTACAGGATAAGAATCGGGCGCTACCGGATTTTATACACGATAAACTGGGAAGACAAGGAAGTCAAAGTATTTGACATTGACAAGAGAAAAGGAAGCAGTTACGATTAAACTTTTACTGTTTTTTTAAAAAAAAAGAAAAATAGGTGGTTTTTTATTCCACCACTATTATTTTCCCGAACATTTTTACGCTAAGGTGTTCGTGGTATGCCCATTCCCCAACCTCGTTGAAGGTGAAAGAAAAGCTCTCTCCTTGTGCAAGGCCTTTGCATGCGTCAAAAATGTCTTCGGCTTCCGCCGTACCGCACTTGGTGATGCTTGAACCCGGGTATTTTTCATGCGTTGGGTGCTGGGCGGTTGCCGGCCAGTTTTGCGTGCTGGTTTTATTGGTCCACGTTACGGTGCTGCCTTTCTTTATTGTGAGTTCCTGCGGAACGTAGCCGGCCTCAGTTATTTCCACGGCAAAGTTCCCGACTTCAAGCTCTTCTCCTTGTGGTGATGGTTCTTCCGTGTCGGGGTTACTTCCTTGCGGTTCGGGGTTTGATTCGTTCCCGCCTGGGTTTGGGGTATTATCCCCTGTCTGTGCAGGGCCAGTGGGGTTCTGTGCACAACCTGCAACCAGGATGACTGCAATCAGGCCAAGGGCCAGCAAATACTTGTTCATTGCCAAAAAAACACCTCTCTGCTTTTTTTTTGGGGAGTAGGACAAAAAAGAGAGGCGAAGGGATTTTAAAACAACCACGCGTCGCTTATTCAGTCAACTCGATTTCTATTTCGGACAATTTTGACTGATACGTTTGCGACTCATTGTCTGTTACTTTTACAGAGAGCGCGAGTTTTCCTTCTGCGTTAAGGAGTTCTTTTAGCGGCTTGACTATCGGTGAGAATGGTATAGGCTGGCCGGGTTCATATGCCTCTGAGAGGTCGCCAAAGCTTCGCTCTGTTAATTTCTCGTCGCCCGAGAAAAGCTCTGCCTTGGCAAAAGGGTGAATGCTGGTTGAAAAATTAACTACAATTGCTTCTTCTCCTGTTTTAACGATTTGCCTGAAGTTCCACGTTTCACCATGCTCTATTTTTTGCCCCCCGACAAAGATTTGTTCAATCAAAACACTCACGGGCTCTTGTTCTATTTCCTCTTCCGGGCTGGGTGGCCCTATGAAATCAGGCGGGCCTGTGAACGGCTCTGGTGCGGGTGGCTTTTCAAAACCGTCTTTGAAACCGTCAATTGAAAGCGTATAGTAGTTTCCTTCACCGGCTCCTTCTTTCATAAGCGTGAACAGGTCCTCCAAGTCAAACTGGAAGTAAAACCTTGAGTCGCTCTGTTCGTCCTGTTTCTGGTCGTCGCCAACGTATGTCCCGCCCGTCAAAAACCCGAGGCCGGCGTCGATTTCGAATTCTGTTCCACTGGCCGTTTTTGCCCTGAAAAGTTTCTTCCCCTCATAGTCACTGTTGGCAAAATCCGCATTCAAAAATGCGTTCTTGACGCTGTCAAAGTCCTTGTCCAAGCCATAGGAAAAAGGCACGAGGGTGAGCCTGTTTGAGAAAAAATACGCGCCCTCGACAAAGTGCCCGAAAAAAACTTTCGCCCAGTCCCCGTCAAGCAGCAAAACGTTTTTGGGGTCCGGGAATTTTTCCTTCAGTGTGGGTTTTTCTTCGAGTATTTTTCTCACTGCCTGCGTCACGCTTGGCGTTATCATGCCTTTGTTCGGCGAGTCATCAGTCGTCTGGAGAAGGATTACCTTGTTTTCCGCAAGCGGCGAGAGGTCATCGACGCCGGTTATTTTGAAAAGGACTTCAGAGTAGCCCTCCTCGTTTTGCCTGTTGTAAAGCTCGAGTGTTACAGTGGAGTTTGGGTAATTCAGGAACCCAAGCGTGTTCTGCATTTCTATCTCTTGCCCAAGCAGGAGGTTTCCCTCGTCGTCGCGTATCCTTGCAGACAGGATGGGTTTTCCCATGAAGTCAAACGAGCCAAAACTGCTTTTCTCGCCGTAAAGACTTATGGTGTCAAAGCCCGACACTTTACTATCTGGCAGTGGTCCCTTTGTAATAGTTTCGCTTGTCTTGCTTAACCCGCTGTACAGGGGTTCTGCGTCTGTCGCGCCTGTTTTCTGGTTCTCGAACACGAGCTTGTACGAGTCAAACCGCAGGTGCTTGGGGTTTAGAGTGACATTGCTTTCCTGGGCATTCTTTGTTTTTTCAAGGCTTGACAGCGTGACTTCAAAGTTCAGGCTATTGTCCTTGTTCTGCGTTATCTCCACTGTTCCGCTGGAGTCCAGAAACCCTGGGTAGAAAGCCTCGCCGGATTCAGTGTAAATAATGTTCCCCGAAAGCTCCACCATGTAAGTATCGTATTCCACGCCATTTACCTGCGTCTTGCCCGCATAGGTTCCGTCAATCAGTCCCTCGAGCACTTCCGCGTGCGTCGCGCCTCTCCAGATTTCAATGGCGGCTCTCTTGAATTCCGGGAATTTGAATCCTTTTTGCGTGTCCTTTTGGTAAATGTCCTGTGGTTCCTGCATGGGTGAAAGCTGTCTTTGAGGCTGGTCGGTTCTGGTGACAAGCATGAGTTCCGTGTAAGGCTCGTCATTGTCCGCATACCCGTCCTTGTCAAGCACAAGCACGTAAGTCTCGCTAGGTGTCCTTTTGGTTGCGTTGGTTACAAAAGGCGTGTCTTTTTCAAGTATAGTAGCGTCTGCAACCGCGAAATTCCCTGCTTTGATGTTTTCAATCTCTTTTTCACTGAAAGGCTTGTCTTTTCCAAGGGAGAAAAAATCGTTGGGGTCAAGCCTTGGCATTTCGAGCGTGATTTCCTCGCCTTCAAGATTCATTTTCACTCTTTTGTTAGGGTCAAAAAGTGCCCCGTTTGTCCTGACGATGTTTGAAGGATCTCCATAGAGTGCATAATATTTTTCTGCTTCGTTGAATTCCGAAGCAACGGCGAGGTTAATGTAGTCTTTAAACGAGTCCCCTGCCTTGAACCGGCCGGGGATTTTTTGTGAAAGAGTGGAATAAATGTAGCTTTTCACCGTGTCTTCAAATGCATCTTTTTTTGTAAGCACGACTATGTTCGGCCCGCTTAAAAAATTCGCCGTGACTATCGGGTCACAGGCTTTGTGGAAAACAAAAGAAAAATCAGTCGGGTAATTAGATGAGCTCTCAGTGTCACCCATCTCGCAATTTGTAAAATCATCAATGGCTCTGAAACCCGATATTACGGCAGCATTAACATTGTCAACAAAAAAACCATTTGACGGGTCGTCAAACTCCGGGCTATACCCCGTATACAAAAATTGTTTTCTGATGAAAGCATTATTGAGCTGCTGCTGGTCGAGGTTTTTCCCCTCGAATTCCCCCACATCCTGTTGCCTGTAAATTGGCCCATTGCTTGCAACATAAATGTATGGCTCTTCACTTGGCTCCCTTTTGCTGGCTGCTTCAAAATAAGCCCTTAGGTTGTCTGCGCCTGAAAACGGTATCCTGCCCACAGAAAGCTCTACAAACGGGTCGTCATCAATGTTTCCGTAGTAAACCTGGTCAAGGATGCGCTCCTCGTCAAACTCCTCCTTATCGTTTTTTCCAAGCACTCCCGTCTCGTCATAAAAAGGGATTGAGTCGTGCCACCCAATTAGGAGGAGGTTTTTGAACGGGCCGATTGTCAGCGCAAGGGGGATTTCAACTTTCTCCCCCCTGTATTGCCTGAGTATTTCCTCCTGTATTGCCTGTGGAGTGCCGTCTGTAATCGGAATCAGGCCCCAGCCTTTTTCCCCCGAGAGCTGTGCAAGGTATTCCCCAAGCTCGGTACTACCGGTCTTGTAGAGGATTGCGCCGGACTCGTTGAGGTGGATAACGAGTTCTATCGGGGGTGGCGAGTCGTATGGCAAACCAAACTGGATTTCTATTTGCCCCTTGATTGTTTGGGGTTCAATGATTTCCCGCTTGAAATAGTCGGAATAGTCAAGCGTCATTTCAAGTTCGAACAATTCATCAGTGCCGGGCACGGGCCTGACTTCAAAACCTATTTTTCCAAGTTCGGGGTAACCTGGGAAAAAAATGTCCACGTCTTCTGTTGCGGGGACTGGGAAAAAATTTGTTTCAAGCGGCGGGTCTTGTGGATTGATAAGTGTTTTTTTGTATGTCCCGGCTGGCGTTTGTTCCGTGAACCCGATTTCGATTTTTTCTTGCCAGTTTTCAAGGAGAGCTGTCCTGTCATATCCCTCGATTATCCCGCTTATCGTAATATTTTTTTCATCGTAGGCGCCGTCATTGTTTTTTGTCTCTTCTTTCACTGCGATTTTGTAATGGCTTCCGGGCCTTAACAGTTTTCCCGTGGCGCTGTCGGTTCCATCCCATTCAATCTGGTAGCCCTCGGATTCGGTGTTTGCGGGGATTCTGACAAGCGATTTTTCCAGGGGCATGAGGTGATTCGGCGTGCCTGGCTGGTCCGAGTAGGCCAGGTAAATGTTCGCGTCGATTGCTTTGTCTGTTTTGACGGTTATTTTTATTTTCTCGCCCCTGCTGGGGTTGAAGGGGTTCTTGTCAACGTCAAGCGTTACTGTCGCTTTTTCGGGCTCGTTTAAGCCACTGTCCGGTCCTCCCTGGCCAAGGTTATCGATAAGGTAATTCGCGCCGAAAAGCGCGCCGATTATACCAAGAACAATCAGGAGAATTGCCCATATTTTGTCCATTTAATCAATTGTATATAGTATTGGGTCAAATTTATTCCTTTCGGCTTAGAACGCTTATTTTCCAAGCATTTCCACTAACAGGCGCACACCGTAACCCGTGGCGCCCGTTTCCAGGTATGCCCTTGGCAGTTCTTCGAGGAAGGCTGTTCCGGCGATGTCTATGTGCAGGTAGGGCTTTTCCTCCACGAAATTGGAGAGGAATGCCGCGCCGTAAATCATGCCGTTGGTTTTGCACTTGTTGGTTGAGCGCAGGTCAGCACGCTGGCTCTTTGTTTCCGCCAGATAGTCCTCGTTGAGCGGCATTCTCCATGCAAGCTCCCCGGTTTTGTCTGCGGCATGCATGATTTTTTCTGCCGTGCGCTCTTCGGTGGAGCAGAAGCCCGCGACCGCGGAGCCGAGGCACTGGCGCACGTTTCCGGTGAGCGTGGCAATGCTCACAATGAGAGTTGGGTCAAAAGCCGTCGCACCGTAATACAGGCAATCGGCAAGCACGAGCCTTCCTTCGGCATCAGTGGAATTGTTCTCCACAGTCAACCCCTTCATGGAAGTCAAAACGTCCCCTTGCCTGTAGGACTTTTCGCCAATCAGGTTCTCCGTCAGACCGAGGATTCCGACAATGTTTTTTTTGATTTTGAGTTCAGCGCATGTTTTCAGCACTCCAAGGACTGTTGCGGCCCCGGCCATGTCCTGGCGCATTGTTTCCATTGAAGAGCCTGGCTTCAAGTCAAGCCCGCCTGTGTCAAAACAGATTCCCTTGCCGACCAGAACCGTTTTGTTTTTTGATTGCCTGTCGCCGTTCCATTCAAGCACCACCATGCGCGGGGGTGTCGTATTAGCCTGTGACACTGCAAGGAACAGGCCCATTTTCATTTTCCGCAAATCTTTTTCGCCAAAAACTTTTATCTTCAAGCCTGTTTTTTTTGCGGTTTCGCGCGCTTTGGATTCAATGAGAGCGGGCGTGACTGTCTGGCTGTTGTCATTTATGAGGTCGCGGCACATGTTTGCGTTCTTGCAGACCAAAAACGCGTCGCGGAGCTCTTTTTCATCGCCCGTGGAGAATTTCCCTTCAAGCTCGATTGTTTCCAATAACGATTTTTGTTCCTCTTTTTTCGTCTTGTATTTCTGGAAAGAATAATTCGCCAAAACGCCTGCTTCGGCGATTGCGCGACCTGCTTCAAGCTCCCGCACTGATGGGGTTTTTGGGGAAATGAAAGAGATTTTTTTCGCCTTGAAAAACTGCGCGGTCCTGACAGCCATGCCGGTTGCGCGCCTGATTTTTTCTGCCGTCGCGTTTTTCTCGCTCACGCCGACAACCATGAATCTTTCAAACCCGAGTGCTCCGTTGAGGAGAAAAATCGACTGTGTTTCCCTTGCCTCGAATTTTTCGCGCCCGGCGATTTTTTGGATTTGCGGGTCCAGGCCAAGCACCTGGCGTAAGGCTTTTTTCTCGGCCAAAAGGACGCCGAATTCTTTTCCCTTTGCGTGCTCCGTTAACCAAAGTTCCATTTGTTTCCCGCCTTATAAAAAATATTAAAACCCCTGTTTTTAAAAAAACTGCCCTGGAAAAAAAAGGCTTACAAAAAAAACATTCTGATTAATCCAAGCGGTGAAACCAGGTTTTTCATCGCCCCTTCCTGTACAAGCGAGTGGGCTATTAAGTCGCGCAGTTCTTTTTTCCTTGCGGCCTTTCCGATTGTGAAGTTAAGCAGCCACTTGTATCTTCCAAGCCTCTGCATTTTGTAGCTTGTTTCAAGCTCCGGGCCAAGCTCTTTCCAAACGTTTTCCTCGTATTCCTTGAACGTGTTTTCCGAAAAATCGTTTGTCCTGAGTGCCTTTTCGATGACTGGTGCCGCGAGTTTTGCAGATGTCAGGGCATTTCCGACTCCTTCGCCTGAAAATGGGTCGATGAGCGAACCCGCGTCCCCCAGGAGGACCGCGCCGTTGAATGCGAGTTTCCTCCTCTTTGAGCCAAGCGGGAGTGTCCATCCCTTGATTTCCCCGGCCTGTTTTGCATTGGCAAACCTTTTCTTGAACAGCGCGTTGTTGTGCATTGCATTGTGCATGGCGTGTTTCAGGTTGATGTTTCTTTTTTTTAGATCCGAGAAAAGCATTCCGACGCCCACGTTTGCCATCCCGTTTTCAAGGGGGAAAATCCAGAAGTAACCGGGCATGACCTCGTCAATGAAGTGGATTTCTATTTTGTCGGTCAGCCCCCCAATGCCTTCGTAATAGGCGCGGACTGCAGTGCAGTAGTGCTCGTTTTCAACCTTGTTCACCCCAAGAGCGCTTGCAACGGGTGAGTGCGCCCCGTCGGCCCCGACTACGATTTTCGCGTCAAACTCGAGTGCCTCGTTGTTTTCAAGGCTTGTCGCAGTGATTCCTTTCACGACGTTTCCCTCGATTCGCAGGCCGGTGACCTGTGTCCTCTGCATGATTGTCACGTTTTTTTCCTTTGAAGCGGTCTGGAAGACAATGTTGTCGAAAACCTCTCGCCGCGCACAGTAACCGTAGCTTTTGAGGCCCTGCCTTTCCGGGATGTCCACCGTGAACATGTTGCCGTTTGGGGAGCTCAGGGTGACCCCGTAGATTTTTGCGTGGTAGTTTTTCTCGATTTCCTTTTCCAATCCAAGTTCGCGTATGACTGAAACGGATTTTCCTGAAATCGCGTCCCCGCAGGTCTTGTCGCGTGGAAACCGCGCCTTGTCCAAAACCAGCACTTTTATGCCTTTGCGTGCAAGGAAAGTCGCGCACGCGCTCCCCGCAGGCCCCGCGCCAGAGATGATGACGTCGAATTTTGTTTCCTTTTTAGGCATTGTAAAAAAACCATTGTGTGAGTTTATGCCATGTTGGGCACAAGCGGCGCATATATGCCCCTTCTTGCGAAGTGACAATAATATGTCTGCAATATTAAATTGATTATTAAAGCTACCATGAAAAGATTTTTATTCGTTGCCAAACGCTTTTTTGGCGCGCTAATCCAATTTCTTAATTGGGGAGAGTCTTTTCTGGCTTTCCTTTGTTTCAATGTAGTTTTCCGGTGTAGCCACTTTTTCGCTGCTCCTTTGTTCAAGTTCCTTTCTTGCGATTCCTGCAACGGTCCCGCCTTCTTTTGCGGCTTCCTTGTTTTCAACAAACCCTTCGGCGTCCTTGTTTCGTGCAATTCTCGTGGTTGAGGCTTCTCCAAGCATCGTGAAAATGAGTTCAAGGTCATTCATGTGGTCGCGGAGGTTCTCATGTTTGAGGTTTTTGAATTTTTTGTATTCGCTTGGAGTCATTCCAAAAGTGGCTTTTGAAATTTCTCCTGTAAGGATGGAGTACTCCTTTCCTTCTTTCACGCCTCTTTTGCCCCACTCACCGGTTAGTTCATCCCTAACTGCTATCCCCCGAATTCTTTTCTCAATCCACTCATCAGAATAACCCTTGTCCTTGTATGTCTGCCTCATTCTTTTCTGGGCAAGTTCCGGGTTTTCTATCTCCTGCACTCTCTCGTAACCCACTTTTGCAAGCCACAGCTTGAAGGGCTCTGCTTTGGGTGAAGGGATTGACTGGATAATCCTGAAGGCGCCTTCTGTATTGACACAGTTTGCTTCCCTTTTTTTCCCATCCGGGGCGATAAGTTCAAGTGGGGTACAAATTGTACCCCAGTTGACATCAAGTGCAGGGTCTCGGCTTCGCATTTTTTTAATGTATTGTTTGGGGTCAGCGCTGTCAGTTAATGCCAAAATAATATCTATTACTGAGAACCACCACTCCTTGTTGTGCCATGCTCTTCTTATGTTTCTTCCCTGAAAAACCGCCAGTGCATTGTTTTTTGCTTCCATAATTTGTGCCTCCACTTTTGGCACGGCCCGCCAGATATTTTCCTTGTTGAATTCAATTATAATGCTTTTCAAACCTCATTGCCGGTGCGGGTTTTTGGCGCACCGGAAACCCGCCCTGCTTCTCCAATGCATTTAACCCCCAAAGCCATTATTTTCTTTCATGAACACTCTTGAAAAACTGGAAATCCTTGGAGGTGGTACAAAGTGGGATGCCTGCACGCCCGCGCAAACCAAGCGCCAGGCACGCGGAGGTGACAGGATTGGCGCGCCATACAGCGCGGGCGTTTGCAGAAGCTTCACCCCGGACGGGAAATGCGTTTCCCTCCTCAAAGTCCTCCAGACAAACGCGTGCATTCACGACTGCAAGTATTGTGTGCACTCGACCGGCTGCAAAATCAAGAAAAAGGCGGCTTTCGAGCCGCGCGAGCTTGCAGACCTGTTCATGCAGATGTACGTGCGCAATTACGTCGAAGGCCTTTTTTTGAGCTCGGGGGTATGTGGCAGCGCCGGCCTTGCCGCAGAAAAAATGCTTGAAACGGTTTCCATCCTGCGCGAAAAATACGATTACCAGGGCTACATGCACCTCAAAATAATGCCAGGGGCGCATCCCTCAGACATACGGGCATTGGCGGAGCACGCCGACCGCGTGTCCTTGAACCTTGAAGCGCCTAACAAGGGCGCGTTTTCAGAGCTTTGCTCGACAAAAGACTACCATGCGGACATCCTCCGCAGGTTATCGTGGATAAACAAAATCAAAACCCGCGGCCAGGTTTCTTCCGGCATCACTACGCAGATGGTTGTAGGAGCCGCGGGTGAAACCGACCTTGACTACATTAACACAATGGAAACCTTGTACGGGGATTTTGGCTTGAAGAAGACTTATTTTTCCGCCTTTGACGCGGTGAATGGCACGCCGCTTGAAAACGGGAAATCAATTCCTTTGCGCCGGGAAAATTTCCTGTACCGAATTGACTGGCTCTTGCGTTTTTACCATTTTTCGTTCGACGAAGTCCGGGGGATGCTTGGCGAAAACGGCATGCTGCCGTTGAACATTGACCCCAAGCTCTCGTTTGCGCTTCAGAACCGCGACCTGTTTCCCGTGGACGTGAACCTGGCGTCCTTTGACGAACTTCTCCGCGTGCCGGGCCTTGGCCTGACCGGGGCGCAGAGAATCCTTGACCTGCGCGAAAAAGCAAAAATAAAGTCCGCTGACGAGCTCACAATTTCCGTGCCTTCTGCAAAAAGGGCATTGCCTTTTCTTTTCGTGAACGGGAAACAAACAAATCTTTCGGTGTTTGCCTAATGCAGACAACACGGCCTTATCAGGTGAAAAGGGTTCCTGCTATTCTTCGTCGCGGCTCAATGAGGATGATGCAGGATAGTGATTTTGCATTTGGGCATAAAATAAAGGCTTTCCAGCGCTTTGAGTTTTTCCCGGAAATGCTCTTGTTTTCGGAACTCAAAAACCAATCCGAGGTTTCAATCGCTGACGCGCTTAGGCACTTTGTACACCGTTTCCCGACTTTTGTCATTGCTTTTTACCAGTGGCCGTTTTTGTGGACTGCCTCCTCCCGCATGGATGCCAGGTTTTTCCTGTCCCGGGAATTCGCGTCAAGGGAAAAGGCTCTCGAATGGCTTCGCAAAGAATGCCGGGAAAAAATCAGGGAGCGCCTGGATTTTTCAGTCGAGTGGAGCGAAAAATTCTATGGAACTTTTTTTGATTCCCAGTTCATCGAACAGCGCAGAAACCCCGCTCTCCAGAAACGGCTGATGCCATTGTTTTTCCTTGACAAGGAGTCCCCCGAGTACCGCTCCGTCCAAAAGCACAGGCGCGCCGTGCCAAACACGACGCTTGGGCAGTTCGTTTAGGGGGTTACACCTACAGATTAGAGAGCCTGTCAAAATTGTAGGGGTAAAATGATTTAAAAAAATTCGCCGCTTGCGTAGTTCTATTTTTTTTCCAAAAAACCAGGGTGTGGCGGGGGAAGTGTTTTTTTGTGCATCGTCATGCGCCTTGCATTTCATCTGCAATTTCCCTGTATGCTTCCCTGAATGGTTTCCCGTTTTGCGTTTTTTCAAGGACTTTTTGTGCCGCAAACAATTCAGGGATCATTGCTTTTTTGCAGTTTTCAGAATTTACTTCGAGGTTTGATATTACACGCGTCATTATTTGCAGGCAGTCCTTTGTTGACTGGATTGCGCAAATGAATGGTTCTTTTGAGAGCTGGAAGTCCCTGTTGTAGCCTGACGGCAGGCTTGAAATTATTGAAATGATTTCAAACAACCTGCTTTTCACAGAATGCGATTTTGCCCGAATTATTTCCACAGCATCAGGGTTTCTTTTTTGCGGCATTAGTGAAGAGCCACTGCAAAATTCATCTGGCAAATCAAAAAAACCGAATTCTTTTGTAGAAAACAGCAGGATGTCGCTTGACATTTTGTTCAGGTCAAGCATTAACTGCATCAATGCGCTCATTATCATTGACTCGAATTTTCCCCTGGAATTAGCGCAATAAAGCGGGTTTTTCTGCACTTTTTTGAATCCTAAAAGCTTTGTCGTGATTTTTCTGTCTATGCTGTGCGGCAGGCCATACCCTGCTGCGCTTCCAAGTGGATTCTGGTCAGTGAGTTTTTTTACAGACTTTAAGAAGAGCAAATCGTCTTTGAGTGAATCGGCAAATGCATTTGCCCAAAGAGGCACGCTTGAAGGCATTGCTTTCTGCATGTGCGTATAGCCGGGCATTTTGACTTTTTTGTTTTTTTCCGCAAACCGTTCAAGGGCCGAAATGAGTTTTCCTGTTTCTTGTTCAACCTTTGAAATTTCATGTTTTGAATACAGGCGCATCGCGGTCATTACCTGGTCGTTTCTTGAGCGGTAAGTGTGGATTTTTTTCCCCGTTTTCCCAAGTTTTTTGGTTAAATGGTTTTCAATTGCCGTGTGGCAGTCCTCTTCCTCGGTTTTTATCCTGAATTTTCCATTTTGTGCAAGTTTTCTGATTTCCAGCAACTCTTTTTGGATTTTTTTGTTTTCACTTCTTGAAAAGATGCCGTTTTTTTCAAGCATTTTTGCGTGTGCTGATGAGGCAATGCAGTCAAATTCCACCATATTCAAGTCAACCAGAAAGTCGTTTCCAACAGTAAACTTTTCAATCTGTGCGTCAGTTTTAGTGTTTTTCTTTTCCCAAAGCTTCATGCAATCACCCACTTTTTTTTACCTGAAATACTTCAACCCGAGTTTCTTGTTGAGTTTTGACTGGATTTTAAGTGGAAGTGCCTTTATGCGGAGAAAGCCAGTGGAGTCATCCTGGCTGAATACCCCGCCTTTTTCCATCGTGGAAATGCTTTCATCATAGAGGCTGTACTTGCTTTTTCTTGCAACAGGAGTGCAGTTTCCCTTGTAAAGCTTTACCTTTACTTCTCCCGTGACTCCTTTTTGCGAGGCATCAACGAATTCGTTTAGCGTCAGGAATTCCCTTGAACACCAGAACCCATAGTAAACCAATTCAGCATAGCGTGGGGCAAGTGAATCCCTCAAATGCATCAGGTCCCGGTCCATTGTCAGGCCTTCCAAATCCCTGTGCGCCGAATAAAGTATCGTTGCACCCGGCGCCTCGTAAACCCCCCTGCTTTTCATGCCGACAAACCGGTTTTCAACCATGTCCGTGACTCCAACCCCGTGTTTTCCCCCAAGGCTATTCAAATAATCGAGCAACTGTACTGGCTTCATTTTTTTTCCATTAACTGACACTGGAATCCCGTCTTGAAACATGATTGTTGCAAAGGCTGGTTTGTTTGGCGCTTTTTCAGGCGGGGATGTAATCCTGTATATCTCTGGGGGGTGCATGGTTTGCGGGTCTTCCAGGAGTCCGGCTTCGTGCGACCTGTGTGCAATGTTTGGGTCAGTTGACCATGGTTTTTGGATTGTTGCAACAACCGGTATGTCGTGTTTTTTCGCGTATCCAATTGCCTCTTTTCTTCCAGGGATAAGCTGGCGGAATTCCTTGTCTCTCCAGGGGGCAATAATGACTGCATCAGGCATGAGTGCATGCGCGGTCAGTTCAAAGCGGCACTGGTCGTTTCCCTTTCCGGTTGCCCCATGAGCCAAAATTTTGGTTTTTTCTTTTTTTGCCACTTCCACGATTTTTTTCATTAGGAACGGCCTTGCAATTGAAGTTCCAAGAAGATAGCGCCCCTCGTACTTTGCTTCTGCTTTAAGGCACTGGAACACGCCGTGCTTTACAAATTCCTCCTTTGCATCCACGATGAAAGCTTTTTTTGCTCCGCTTAGGAGTGCTTTTTGTTTTATTGCCTTGAGATTTTCCTTCTGCCCAAGGTCAACTGTCACAGTGATTACGTCAAAACCCTTTTGCGAAAGCCATTTTGCAATCACGCTCGTGTCAAGCCCGCCGGAGTATGCCAAAACCACTTTTTTGTTTTTCATAGTAATACAGGATTATGTGCCATATTACCGTCCCTTCACGGAAGGGACAAGTATGCGGCGTAAACTCCCGCAAGGGTTTTTTTCATGCAAAGACACGCCCCTGCATTGAATAAATACTTTGCGCCCCAAAAAAGACAAAAAAAACTAAATGTGTCCAAAATAAGACATTTTAAATTCTTTTGCCCTTTAATTTTTTCATGGCTGAAAACTCCATTGCCAAAAAGACTGCACAGTACGTGCTTGGGCGGCCTTTTGTAAAAGAAGGGCTGAAAAAAGGCCTGGTCAATTTTTCTTCCCTTTCAAGAAAAATAATCGAGGAAGAAAATTTTTCAAGAAAGGATTTTGACGCAGTCGTCGTGGCTTTGAGAAGAATAAGGGAGAAGTCGCTTCCCTCAAACGAGTTTGAGAAAAAAATAATGTCCCTGCTAAAGAAAGGAAAGCTTGAACTGAAAAACAAGATAAGCGTTGTTGTCCTGGATGACCGCACTATTCCATCCCAGCTTGCAAAAATTGTCAACTCGGCAGTAGAAAACGATGAAAATCTTCACCTAGTGCATGGGAGCAGGACTTTTACAATAATCACTTCTTTTGAAATCTCACAGCAGATAACCTATGTTTTCCGCTCAAACGTCATCTCGGAAAAAAACAACCTCGTGGAAATAGTGCTCAGGACGGGAAGAGAAATCGAGTCCACTCCGGGTGTAGTGGCCTTCCTTTATAGCCGGTTTGCAGAGAACGGGATAAACATCATTGAAACCCTTAGCTCGTGGACAGAAACCCTTTTTGTAATTGAAGAAAAAGACGTTGAAAAAGCCATTGAAGCACTCAAATTCTGATTACTCAGTATTCAATTCCCTTTCTTGCAGGAATTCCCTTGTCAAACGGGTGCTTGACTTTGCGCACTTCCGTCACCAGGTCTGCGAGGGCAAAGATTTTTTCAAGTGGCTTGTGCGAACCCGTGAGGATGAGCTCAGTGTTTGCGTGCTTTGATTTGATTAAGCCAATGATTTCATCTTCTGTCAAAACCCCAAGTTGTACTCCGTAAAGACACTCATCAACAACCACGACGTCGAATTTTCCGCTCTCCGCAGCTTTTTGTGCGGACTTGAGCGCGTTTTTTGCCTGTTCAATGTGCCCGGGTTTTGGTTTTCCAATTATCCATTCGCGGAAACCAAAGCGTTCAAAAGAAAAATTCGGGAATTTTTCGAGTGCCAGGATTTCCCCGGACTCTGCAAACTCGCCTGTTTTCTCAATGCCTGCTTTCATCATCTGCACAACGTGGACGGCGTGCCCGCGCCCAAGCGCGCGCAGAGCTGTTCCAAGCGCGGCTGTGGTTTTTCCCTTGCCGTTTCCCCAAAAAACCTGGACTAGTCCAAAGCTTTGTTCAGTCATAATATCTGCTCAATGGTTGAAATGAATTCTTCGGCAAACTGGTTCATTTTTTCTGCTTCTTCTTCGTTTGGCGAATATGAGACGTCGTATTGTGTGTGGGTTCTCTCGCTTTTGAATTTATCAAGAAGCTGTATCTGCTTTTGTGGAATTGTTTCTGAATATTTTTCTTCAAGGTATTTTATTATGCATTCATGGCTTTTTTCCCGGAAACCATCCCTGAACAGAACGGCTCTTGCAGCGTGAAAAATAGCCAGATAACAGACAATGACTGAAGAGTTTATTCTGTCGTCTTCAAGATTCTGTTTTGCTTCTCCAAGCAGTTCTTTTGCCTTTTCAATGCTTTGCAATGCCTTTTGTTTTGATGCAGGCATTTTTCTTATAAGTCCTTTTTCAATGCATTCTTTCAGGTTAATCAAGTGTTTCACCCCATAAAACGAGCGAGCCTGCCAAAGAACAATAAAAAACAAAATCCTTTTCTTTCATTTCCCGGGCCCTTTTTTTGCTTAAAACAAGAAGGTTTGCTTCTGACCCCGTCTTTTCGCCAATAAAGATTCTCAGGGGAATTATTTTTTCATCATCTGCATTTTCTTCGGTTTTAACCCACAGGTCAATATCGCTGTCTGGATGGTTTGTCCCGGTTTGCCAGCTTCCAAAAACGCCTATGCCGCTGCATTTTGGAAATGTTTTTCTTATTTTTTTCACAAGGCCTATGTGGCTGAGTTTTGAGACATTAAAAAGGGTTTTGACTGCCCGTGTTTCCGGGTTTGAAAGCCCGATTTTTTTCCCTGAAACAAAGCCTTTTTTTTCCAGTTCAAAAAGAGTTTTTGATACAACTGCCGGGCTGATTTTGAGCTTTCTTGCAGTTTCCCTGACCTTGATTTCTTTGTTGGGTTCTGCAAAAAGAAACTCCAAAAGCCGTGTTTTCAGGCTGGAGCCGAAAAGTGTTTCCATAAAGGAAACATAGTGTTAACAAATTATAAACGCATTTGTTCATTTGCAAGAATCAGAATAATGGATAATATGGAAAAAAGAAAAAACAATGAAATTTTCCTGCAAGCAAGCACCACTCTTTCAGAGTTTTTTTATAAACCCTGACTTCAAACAAGAAATCACTTTTCTAAAATTGTTATTGCTTCTTTTGCCGTCAAAAATTCGCCTTTTTGCATTTGCCTGCTGGCTTTTCTAAGTTCAGACAGTTCCTTTCTTGGAATCTTTTCAACAGGCAGGACAGCATATTTGAGTTCGACAATTTCCATTTCAAGTTTCCCGATTTTTTGGTAAATTTTTTCCAAAGTAACGGTTTTAGCGGACATAAAGCACTTTATATTTATGCAGGAAACTGTATAAAAAACCTTTTAAGAGCACCCGCTTGTCGTGCCGCAGTCCTCGCAGACTGTGCAGGAACCATTCCTTTTGACTCTCATGGAGCCGCAGCCGCCGCACTGCTCGCCGGTGTAGCCCTGGGTTTTGGCTTCGAGTGCCTTTGTGTCGCCCGTGGCATCCGGGGCCTTTGGCTGGGTTTTTTGCTGTGTCTTGTGGCTTGTCTGGAAAACCTGTGCAGGCGTCTGTGGCTTTTGGTGGTCGTGGTTGTTGTCAAAGTCCTTGATGTGCACGAAGTCCTCCCTGCCCAGGTATTCATACCCAAGTGCCCGAAAGATATAGTCGAGTATGGAGTTTGCGGTCTTGATTTTGTCGTGGCCCGTGACTACTCCGGCTGGTTCAAAGCGCGTGAACGTGAACGAGTCCACGAATTCTTCAAGCGGCACGCCATACTGGAGTGACTTGGAAATGGCTACTGCAAAGCAGTTCAGGAGCGACCTGTAGGCTGCGCCTTCCTTGTACATGTCAATGAAAATCTCTCCCAAGGTGCCGTCGTCGTATTCGCCTGTCTTGATGAAGACTTTGTGCCCGCCAACAGTTGCTTCCTGGACAAAACCGTGCCTTTTGTTCGGGAGTTTCCTGCGCACGATTTGGGTGACTTTTTGCTGCAGTTCTTTTTGTCCGAATTCTTCGTTGAAGTCATCTTCCGTTCCAAGTTCCAATAGTTCGTCGCCGTCACTGACTGTGTTCAATGGCTGTGAGAGTTTGCTTCCATCCCTGTAAAGCGCGACTGCCTTGAGCATGAGGCTGTATGAACGCTCGTATGCTTTTTTCACGTCCTCGACTGTCGCGTGGTTTGGCATGTTGATTGTCTTGCTGATGGCGCCTGAAATGAAAGGCTGCACTGCAGCCATCATCCTGATGTGGCCCTCGGAGCTGATGAATCTTTTGCCCTTTCTCCCGCACTTGTTCGCACAGTCAAAGATTGGATAATGCTCTTCCTTGAGGTGCGGGGCGCCTTCGATTGTCATGGTTCCGCACACGTACTCGTTTGCGGATTCGACCTGTTCTTTGGTGAAACCCATTTCCTTGAGCATGTCAAAGTCCGGGTCATCTATCTGTTCCTTTGTGAAGCCGAGGTCCTCGCAGAATTCCGCTCCAAGCGTCCACTTGTTGAACGCGAATTTGAGTTCGAACACGTTTGGCAGTTGTGATTCAATCATTTCTATCCTTTCCTGCGTGAAACCTTTTTTGCGCAGCGAGTCGGCGTTTACATGCGGGCAGCCTTCAAGCGTGCCGCGGCCCTTGCAGTAAAGCTCGATGTCCCTGATTTGTTTGGACGTGTAACCCAGTTTTCCAAGTGCCCTTGAAACCGACTGGTTGACTATCTTGAAGTAACCCCCGCCCGCGAGTTTCTTGAATTTCACGATTGCAAAGTCCGGTTCAACGCCGGTGGTGTCGCAATCCATGACCAAAGCGATTGTCCCGGTCGGGGCGATGCAGGTCGTCTGCGCGTTCCGATAACCATGTTTTTCCCCTAAGGAAACTGCGCGGTTCCAAGAGTCGCGCGCGGCTTCAAGCATTTCAGGCGGGCATTCTGTCGGGTTTATCCCGACGGGCTTGATTGTGAGTCCCTCGTATTCCTCGGTTTTGGCGTTGTATGCAGCGCGCCTGTGGTTCCTCATTACGCGCAGCATGTGCCCGCTGTTTTTTTCGTAACCCGGAAATGATTCGATTTTTTGCGCCATTTCCGCGCTTGCAGCATAGCTCTCGCCGCACATGATGGATGTGAGCGCGCTGGCAATGGCCCTGCCTTTTTCAGAGTCGTATGGAATCCCGCTTACCATGAGCACCGTTCCGAGGTTTGCATAACCGAGGCCGAGTGTGCGGAACACGTGGCTCTTGTATGCAATTGTTTCGCTTGGAAACTGTGCCATGAGGACGCTTATTTCGAGCGTGATTGTCCAAAGCCTTGTCGCGTGAATATATCCCGGTATGTCAAAGTTTCCTTCCTCGTCCAAAAACTTTGCAAGGTTAATGCTTGCCAAGTTGCAGTTATGTACAATTAGGCCTTCTGCAATTAGGCTATGTGTAACTGGTTCTGCGACGTCAAATACTTCTTCTAGTCCATCCGGTTCTATTGATAATACTCTGGCTCTTCTTCCGGCATAAATGTTTCCTTTGAATCCGTCTTTTGTGTACTCCTGTACTCTTGTTTCTTTTTCTTTTGCAAGAGGAAAGCCAATTGTTTTCAAATATTTATATGCCTCGTAACCATAAAGCCTTAATTGCCCTTGAGGATTTTTCCGCCCTTTAATCGTGCTCCATCCAATGTAACTTCTGATGCCAAAATCGAATAACAATACTTGCACTTCCTTTAATAATTCCCTGGAACTTGAAGCAAGGTGAACCGATAATGCTTCCCACCTGTCATCTCCATAAAATTTAGAAGTCCCATCAGCACTGAATAGCGCGCCGATAAAAGCTGCTTGCAGTGCTTTTGGTGCAGTAAAAATACATTTTGGAACTCTTTTTTCTGTGGCTAGGGCGGGTTTAACGCCAAGTTCTATCAAGGCGGAAATTGCATTGGTTGCTTTTGACCCAATCTGCATTACGCCATTCTTTTTTTGTACGGAAATGTTGCAATTCCTGTTTGTTTTGCTGTTTTCTTGGACAAATGCATTGAAAACTGGCTGAAGGTATTGGGCAGCATAAACATCCTGTGGGCCGAAAACCAATCCAAATCCATTTTTTTCACCGAAAAATCCATCACCCGTCATCCACCCAAGCATCTGGGCAAACCTAAATTCTTCTTCGGTTATTTTTGAATAATCCATGGGTGATGACTCAGTCTGCATTTTTATGTCATCCATCCCGACTTGGAGTTCTTGGACTTGTTTCCAGCCTCCACTTGTAAGGACTTTATGGTCGGATGTCAAGCGTATTTCTTGCCCTGTGGATAATTTAATTTTGGATACTTCTTTTATGCCGGTTTTTATTATCTGTGCCGGCCTGAAAGCAAGTTGTTTGTGATCTGCTTTTTCATCAGCAAGTTCTGTCTTTATGAAAATAGTTTCGCCTGCAAGTTGTCTCTCGTATAACTCTTTTATTTGCAAAATCCCGTTTTTTGTGGCTATCCTGGTTTCAGGTGCAAAACACGCCGTGTCGTCAAGAAAAACATATTCTGAGCAGTTGTGGACAGAGATTCCGTTTGCTATGAATGAATGCGTGAGTGGTTCCTGCAGGTCGTAGACCTTTTCCATGCCAATGAATTCAAGGGATTTTACTTGGTCGTATGGTTTGTCCTGGTACGTGCTTATGGTGCGGTTTACTTCTGCAAGCGCGGTGCTTTTGTGTGATTCCGGCATGAAACCTATTAGTTTTTCAAAAAGCAATCTGCTTGACCTTGAAACCCTGAGGCTGTTCATTTCTTTTACATTGTATTCTTTCATTCCGCCTTTTCCATCAGGCAGCATGGCAGTGAGTTTTCCTGCTCTCCTGTTTTTGTAAAGCTTGCTTTTGATTCCAAACCCAAGAAGAAGTATTTGTGCCCCCCTGAGCAATTCAAGGCTTGAGGAGTCAAGGGCAACATACTGTGATTTTTCACCGTAATTTGCCACTGTTCCGTCACAGGTGAAAAGCCCTTGCAGGACATATTTTTGCTCTCCAAGGCTTAATGAAAAAATGTTTTCTGAAATTGTTTTTTCGTGGGATTTTTGTGACAAGTCCACGAATTTTGAAACTTTATCAACTGCGTCTTTTGCAACCAAATGCAGTTTTGCACTCGTTTTTGTCTTCTGCATTGTTGCCCCGACAGTCTTGTATGTTTTTCTAGAAAAATTCTGTGAAGAATACTCCGAGAATTTTTGGACGATGTTCTCTTCCAGATTTTTATCCATTGTCAACTGGATTTGGCCATGTGAACCGCATCCATCGCCAAGGTATGCTCCGACAAGCTGGAAAAAAGTCTTGTCAATGGGTTCTTTTATTTCAAGAGCGCTTGGTGAAGGGAGACATACAAAGTCGTCTTTTGTAAGCTCTGCAGCCTGGATAAACCCGCGGTTTGCAGTGAAAACTTTGTGGTCAGCTGTGAGTTTTACTTCGTACCCGCAATTTGTTTCAAGCTTGTAAACTGGTTTTTCCCCTGTCTCAAAAGAACCGGTTGTTATTCCAATGTCCATATTGTCAAGGTTTGTGATAAGCTCTGCTTCTTTTCCAACTAGGCTGTCGATTCTTTTCCACCCGGACTTTGTAAAAACTAATGTGTCGCCCGTTACGCATGGATTTGTTGCGTTTATTTTTCCGTCAGCCGGGCATGTGTGCCATTCGTTGATTGTGGTGTCGTATTGCACGCCGGGGTCTGCGGAGCTCCACGCGGCAAAGGCAATCCTGTTCCAGAGGTCTTTTGCTTTCAATGTTTTTGCCGTTTCACCAGTAGTTCTATATATGAGTTTCCAATCTTCATCATTTTCAACAGCAGCCATGAATTCGCTTTGAACCCTTATGCTGTTGTTTGAATTCTGTCCGCTTACGGTGATGTATGCTTCCGATTCGTAGTGTGTCCCAAAGACGGGAAAGTCTGCCTTGGTTTTTCCCTGCTCTGCCAAAAGCAGCACGCGCTGGACGTAGTTCATGGGGATGCCCTGCCTTGACGCGTCCTGCACGGCTTTTTTGAGTTCGGGTGATTTCGAGACGCTCGTGGTTTGTTTCTCTGCCGCGATTTTCATGATGTTGTTTAAGTGCTCTTTGCATGCCTTGCTTCCCGCAACCATTGCCGCGACTTTCTGCTCTTCAAGGAATTTCCAGTCAATGAATTCCTCGACATCCGGATGATCAATGTCTAATATGACCATTTTTGCAGCACGCCTTGTCGTGCCGCCCGACTTGATTGCGCCAGCCGCCCTGTCATAAACCTTTAAAAAAGACATGAGGCCTGAGCTTTTGCCCCCGCCTGAGAGGTGCTCGCCTTTTGCGCGCAGCGTGCTGAAGTTTGTCCCCGTGCCCGAACCGTACTTGAATACGCGGGCTTCCTTGGTTATAAGGTCGAATATTCCGCCCTCGTTGACCAGGTCATCCCTTATTGACTGTATGAAGCAGGCGTGTGGCGTGGGTCGCGTGTAAGCGTCTTTTGACATTTCGACCCTGCCTGTCACGGGGTCCGTGTAATAGTGCCCCTGTGCATTGCCCGTAATGCCGTAGGCATAGTTGAGTCCCGTGTTGAACCATTGCGGCGAGTTCGGCGCGCCGTACTGGTGTATAAGCATGAATGCCATTTCGTCTTCGAATGCCTGTGCGTCTTTTTCGCTTGCAAAATACCCGTACTGTTCACCCCAGTGCCTCCAGCACCCGGCCATTCTCCTGATTACCTGCCTCGCGGATTTTTCGCTTCCAAGGACCGGTTTCCCGTCCTTTCCAATGATGGGATTCCCATTCTGGTCAAGTTGCGGGACCCCGGCTTTACGGAAGTATTTTTGTGAAAGTATGTCGGTTGCCACCTGGCTCCAGCTTTTCGGGACCTCTATACCCGTCAATTCGAACACAATGCTCCCGTCAGGATTCCTGATTATCGATGACCTTTTTTCATACTCGGCTTCGTCCAGCGGGTTTGTGCCTTCTTTCGTGAAACGCCTGTCGATTTTCAGGCCTTTTTTTTCCCTGGCCACTGCGGGCATTTCCACGTGCTCGGGTTTTTCATTCTTCATTTCTCCATCAGCTCCGAGATTTTTTCCTTGAACTGGCTTTTTGCCGCGGCTCCGACGAGAGAGTCAGAGAGTTTGCCTTCCTTGTAAAACAGGAAAGTGGGAACAGCCATTATGCTGTTTTTTTCCGCCAATGCGGGGTTTTCGTCGATGTTGACTTTTGCAAAAGTCACTTTGTCCCCGAACTCTTTTGAAAGCTCTTCAATCAGGGGGTTTGTCACCCTGCATGGCCCGCACCACTCCGCCCAAAAGTCAATGACGGAAACGCCTTTGGAAATTATGCCTTTAAGCTGAGTTTCAGACGTTACTTTCACCAGTGCCATTGCCAAAAAACCCCCCGATTTTTTTCCATTTTTTCAAAGGAATAATTTAATGCCTTTTGGGATTTAAAAACGTTTCCCGCACAAACAACTTGCTTTGAAAAAACAATTTAATTGTATGTTTAAGTGTGTTTTTCTGATTAATTCTTTTTGGTAAAAAAAGGTTTTGTTTGTTTTCCAACTTTTAAACGCTTTTTTGTTGGCTTTCCTTACTGCTTTTTTGGGGGTTGTTTTTGCCTTATTTTTTTTGGAAGAGGAATGGGATTTTTTTCGGCAAAGCCCCAAGCAAACCAATCATTTCGCGTGTTTTGTCCGCCACGTCAATCGGCAAGATGCTGGCCTGTTTGTCCAGAAAGGGCACGATGAGTGCTATGTATGCGCTTGCGCTTGCGATGTGCAGCAAGGTGAATGGTATCTGGCCAAGGAACGCCGCCTGCAGGGGCACTCCGAACAACGTCGGGCCGAAAAGGACTCCCGTGACGAAATCAAAGAACAGGATTCCAGCGATTCCTGTGCCAAGGTAGGCCTTCATGCCAACTTTTTTCCTTCCCCGAAAGTAAAAACCGGCAGCGATTGCAATGACCGTGTACGTGATTGCGGTGGTGAATGTCCAGATTCCTATCCCGCTTGTGAAATAGTCGAACACGACCATGGTCGTAAAAGCGAAGAACGCGGAGTAGAGCCACTTGTCCTGCCTTGAGAAAGGGAGCACAAACGCCATTATCGGGTCGTTGTTTGGGAAAAACCTGAACAGCCTTAGAATATTGCATGCAAGGAACGCGCCTGCATACCTGAGCGGCTTTGATGCATTCATGAAACAATGATTGGCAGGTGGGTGCTTAAATTGTTTTGCAAAAGGCTAACGAGGCTTACCAATCAGGGTGAAATGCATTTCCCGGCCACGCAGACAGGCTTTGGGATTTGTATGCAGCCGGCACAGTACACTGGATAGCCGTCACTGCAATTGGAAAACCGCTGGTAGTCCTGTTCAAGCCCGCTTGCTTTTTCCATGTTCACGTACTTGCCGCATGTCACAAACGGGCAGCTGAAATCGATAGTCGTGCAGTCAGAGTCAGTGGTGCAGTAGTTTGCCTGCTCGATTTTTTGCCCGAGTTCCTGGGCAATTGCGCTGCACGCACCTGGTTTTACTTCGGGGCATGGCGAGAATTCACAATTCGGCCCGGTTCTCCCGACAGCGCTCCCGTCAGGGCAGAGTTTTGCCTCAAGGGTACACGCGCCATTTGGTGTTTGGATGCAGCCGAAAAGAAAAAGTGCAAACGCCGCTGCCAGCAAAACGGGCTTCATAAGCGAATTAACCGTATTACTGTTAAAAAAACTTTTGGGGCCTGATGTGCTGTAACATGGAGAAAGTTTTTTTCGTTTCCCAAAACCGGCACAAGTTTGACGAAATCAAGCGCATTCTTGCAGGGCATGGCATAAGCCTTGCGTGGGAAAAACTTGCCCTCATCGAACCTGATTTTGCTTCCCTTGAAGAAATCGCGAAATACAAGGCAAAGCAGGCTTTTGAAAAAACCAGAAAACCGGTTGTCGTTGAAGACACGGGCGTTTTTTTTGAAGCATTCAATTCTTTTCCGGGAGTCATGGCCAAGCGCGTTTTCAACGGCATCGGCTTTGACGGCCTGTGTGCACTCATCCGGTCTGTGAAAAACAAACGCGCTTACTTTGAAACCGTCATCTGTTATTCAGACGGTGCGCGTTCTTTCAAGTGCTTTTCAGGAAAACTCCACGGCACGCTTGTTGATTCTCCGCGCGCAATTGAAGCCGACAGACTCCCATATGAGAAACTCTTTATGCTGGACGGCTATACTAAAGTCCTGGCTGAAATTTCCGTTGAGGAAAAGAACAGGATAAGCCACAGGGGAATAGCAGCACAAAAACTTGGACACTGGTTGTCGAAAAAAACTTAAATACCGCCGCCGTTACTTTTTCATGGCAGGAACGATTCCCCTTGACCCGCGCGTGAAAATGATTTCCGCGCAGGAAATTAAAAAAATGCTTGACAGTAAAGTGGATTTTTTGCTTGCGGATGTCAACCCGCGCGATAGATACGACAAGCATCATATCAAGGGCGCGATTTTTGTCGAGTATGAAACTGCTGCGCGATGGTTCATACAAAACAATGTTCCAAAGGACAAAAAAATCGTGCTTTATTGTGAGAACACCATGTGCACTTCCTCGCCGATAGTCTCAAACAAGCTGGTTAAACTTGGTTACACGGACGTTTCGGAGTTCAGCGAGGGAATCCAGGGCTGGATGAAAACCGGGTATGGCTGGGAAGGCGCGGACAAAAAGTGAACCTATCAATGGTAAAAGCAAAAAATAATCTTTTTCAGTGCAATGAATGCAAGCTGTTTTACAAGGACCGTGAAATCGCGGAAAAGTGTGAAGCCTGGTGTTCAAAGCACAAGTCCTGCAACATTGAAATAATTCAGCACGCTGTAAGTGGCTGATTTTTTGGCCAGGGGAGTTCGAATCTCTCCGGGGGGCTAATTGTTCAGCTTATGTCCCTGTGTGTGCGGTACATGTAGGCTGCGTCCTTGTGGTATTTTTCGAGTTCCTTTGAAATGAATTTGAAGATTTTTTCTGAGTTCACTGAATCGTGGTTTTCAATTTCTTTTTTGAGTGCTTCAATGATTTTTTCTGATGTTTCCTCACATTGCTTGCCATGCAGGTGCGAGCTCTTGCAGGCCCAGTACACGCTTCCATAAGCCTTTTTTTCGTCAAACTCTTCTGTATGCCCCTTTCTTTTCACGACAGTTTTTTTCCCCATTTTTTTTCACCCTTGCTTATTTATTGTATTATCGCGCCATTGGAAATGGCGCATATACTGCGGTGCGAGCTTACGCATACAGCTCACCCGAAGTTTATGGTACCGTTGGCTATGAAAATCAAAAGCCAACCAAGTGCAATCAACAATAGCCCGGTGAGCAATCGCATGTAGGGCCTGTTTCTTTCCTTCCACATTTTTATCTCAGTTATTTTCATTCCTGCTGCGGCCAAGAACAAAATCACAAGCAATGGCAGCACAAAGATAAAGTTGTACAGTATGAGGAGCAGCAGGGCCGTGAAGTCAAAGTTCTGCTTGAGGACCAAGATGATTGCAAGGTATGGAGCGCCCGTGCATGGCAGTTCGACCGCGGAGACGAATGCTCCAAGGAAAATCATTCCCGGCACTGACAGGTTTTGCGCGTAGTCGTGGATTTTTTTCGCCATTTCAGGCGGAATTGCAAGTGAAAAGCCCTGGCCGTACCAGAAGAAGTCTTTGAATTCAACAAGTCCTGCAAAAACAATTATCGAGCCGACAAGGATTGAAATGTATTCTGCCAAGTATTGTGGAATGGTTGTGAAAAAAGCCATTAACCCGATGCCTGCAAGCAGGTAAGTCACAAAGACCGCGCTGATGTAGGCTATGCCGAGTTTGACCATTTTTTGCTTGGTCTGGGCAGTGGCAATCACTGTTGAAATCAGGAGTATGAGCACCCCGATTGCACACGGATTGATTGAATCGATTATTGCCGTGAAAATTACAGTGGACAGAGTGGGCAAGAATGCTTCAACTGCCAAGAGGAACACCTTCCTTTGAATCAAAAGTCAAAACCAGGTAATCTCCTGGGGGCACGTTGAAGAATGGCTTTAGGACATACTTGTTTAGTTCCAAATTTTCCTCAAAGTTTCCTGTGTCAAAGTTTTTGAGGTACATTCTCCATTTTCCTGCTTTTCCGTCAGGGCATTCGTCGCCGTTTGAGTATTCAAGGGTGTCACCGCTTTCCAGCTTTACTTTCAAGTGATCAGCGTGGAATTCTCCTCCAATTGAGTCAAAAAACTTTCCAAGCTCAATGTCCTCTTTTTTAACCACAATGCCTTCAACGTGGATTCTTTGGTCATCGTGGTGGTGGAAAACCGGTGTGCCAACCCTGTTTGAAAGGCCTTCGGGCCCCTCCAGCTTGCCTGCTTTTTCCCCGCACACCCATATTTCAAAGTCAGCGTGCCAGTGAATCGGGCCGCCACTCTCTGAAACAACATTGAGATAGACCGTTGAACCCGCTGCATAAATAGTTGTGAGGAAAACAGTGACTGCGACAATCACAAAAACGATTTTTTTTGTTTTTTCGCCCATTTTCCCCTGGAAAAAAATTGACAGAACAGAAAGAACCAAGACCAGGAGAAAAACATAAGTTGCAATCGTGAACGGGTCAGCAGGAAGATAAACAGAAGGACTTTGTATTACCTCCTCTTCTTCCTCGCCTTCGTGCCCGTACACGAAAACAGAAGAAAAAACCACTAAGCCAACCAATGCAACAATTAAACTTTTTTTCATGGTCAATCAGCAGAACTCGCAAACGTTTGCCTTGGTGTCTGGCTTGTTTTTATCCTCGTATTGCTTCAAACAGTCCACACAACAAAAATCCTTGCCGCCTTTGCGGATGCTTTTGTCCCCGCACTTTTTACCGCATACAACGCATTTAGCCATTTTTTCCAAAACCTCTTACCTAAAAAGTCTTTCCTGGTTTAAAAGCCTTATTGCCGCCAGGCCCGTAATAAGCCTGAATAAATACTTTTCAGTGCATAATTTTTTCTCTGCGGGAGTCCCATAGTGGCAATTGGAACACGTTTAGGCCGTGTTGGCTTAGTGCCTTCGCAGGTTCGAGTCCTGTCTCCCGCATTGGCCGTAAACAGACTGGTAAAATGAAGAATTCAACTCTTTATTCAGAATTTGCAAGTGTTTGTGCCAAGTTTTACGATTTGTCAATTGATCCAAAAAAAGTGGCTGATTTTGTGGATTCAAAAGTAAAAAAATTCAAGCCTAAAAAGGTTCTTTTTGTTGGGGGATTTTTTGCAGTGGCAAAAGAACTCATCAAAATGGGTTATGATTTAACTGTTGTTGACTACACTGACGAAATGGTTAAAGAAGCTGAAACCAGGTTAACAAAAACTAGGGTATTTAAAGCAGATTTGCGAGATTTGCCTTTTGAAAATGAGTTTGACCTAGTTTTGGTAATTGGAAGAGTGTTTACTCACATGTATTCTGATTATGATTTAGCAAGAGCTTTTCAAAGCGTTTCAAAAGCCCTAAAGCCAAGTGGACTCCTACTTTTCGACAATTATGAAAGCCTAAAAATTCAAAATACAAAATACTTTAACGGCGAAATAAAAGTTAAAGGCAAAAATATAGAAATAACTAGAAAATCTTCCACCAAATTGTTATCCAAACAACCATTTATTGTGAATTGGAAACAAATCTATGCCGTTGAAGAAAATGGAAAAGTCAGTAAATTTAAGGATGAACTTAAACACCGGGCGTTTTCCAGGCGGGAAATTAAAAATTATCTTGAAAAAAATGGTTTTGAACAGATAGATTCCGGTGACAATTTTGACGAAACAAGCTTTTATTCAATAGCCAAAAAGCAATGAATTTATGCTGGTAATAGCCTAAGCGGTTCAGTGCCTTCGGAGGTTCGAA
>JACQJF010000012.1 GCA_016198165.1 Candidatus Iainarchaeum sp.
ATTGAAACGCGGAATGTTACCCGTGTTCACACCGATTTTGCGGGCCTCAATCGTCACGTCCCTGTCAAGGTTAAGCGTGTGGAAATTCACGTTCTGTCCCTTGAACTGAATCTTTCCATGCGCAGAAATCTCGAGGACAGCATCTCTGACGTTGTTCACATCCGGCACGTTCCCAAAGTCTGTCGTGTTGCCGTCAAACTTCGACCGCAACGGCAAACGAGAACAACTCGAAACGTTAAACTTGCACTCGTTGGGTTCGCCTTTCTGGTAACAAGTCAAAGTGCCCCTGTTCGGAAAACCAAGATCCACACAAGTCTTACCGCCAATGTTCACTCCGTCGCACTGCTCACCCGGGTCAATGATGCCATTGCCGCAAACAGACGGGCCGGTGGGAGAAAACTCGTATGCACCAATATCTGGAGCATCACCATCCCACTCCCTGCAATCTTCCCCGGGATGCGCTCCTGGAGTTGAACAATGGTATCCTTCAATCAAAATACCAGCGTCAATCAAGGGCGAATCTTCCTGTAATCCAAGAGTTTCCTTGACTTTGCCCCTGGCATAAGAAAGCGCGGCTACTGTATCCACATTTCCACCCGGCGTCAAGAAAGAAGTATAGTCATTCAACGGTTCTAAAATATCCGGCGTCTTATCGCCATCAGCGTCCTGGTCCAAGAGGGCAATGTTGCTAAATTTAGGATTTCCGCCCAGTATCGAATTGGCATTTCCTCCATCGACTAGGCCATCTCCAACGAAATTGTAGTTATTGATTTGGTTGCCGCCATTATATTTAAGGTCCCTTAAATTATTGAGTGCGGCATTGTTCATCACAAGAGAATCGTGGTTTGGATTGCCGTTTACACCGCTTACACTTCCCCCTGACTTGAGATTGCCGTAAGCCGTATTGTGGTAAATTGCTGGGCCAAACGTAAACGCGTTCATCTCAAAACCAATCTCGCGGTTCAAAAACGAGACATTGCCATACACTTTCTCGCGAGACCTCGCAGATTCTGCCTTAGTTTTAAAGCCTGCCCCATTACCTGCTGTATCAACAGGCATTTCAGCCAAATACCCTATGTTGTTGCGGTAAATATGCCCGCCATAGTTTTCATTGCTGCCAATTAACCCATCTAACGCGTGATGGATCACGCTGTCTTCTATGATTCCGTTTTCCACCCAATTGCTAAATACGACTGCAAACGCATGGTTTTGCGCATTCCCTTCATCCGTTTCCGCATTGACAAAATAAACATGGTTCTGGCGGAATACCGGGCGCTCAGGTGACCCCCCCCACATCAGACCCTTCTCCAGTTCTTGCAACAATTCCCCCCCAAACATGGTGGATAGTATTAAGTTCAGCCACCACGTCTTTCGAATGACCCAGAACACGAATCCCTGTTGCCAGACGGTCGTTCGGCACAAACCTTTCAGGATAGCCTGGATAATCATCCCTGAAAATGTGGTTATTGCTAACTATTACGTTATCTGCTCCAATGACCAAAATACCCCCGCTAACAGAGCATACGGGGTCAGCCCAGGGGTTCTTTATCGTAAACCCGTCTACAGTAACATAATTGCCAAAAGTGGTGCCCGGATCATTTTTCCCAACTACAACGCCCCAGCACCTCGTATTTTCAGAGTCAATAACTACAATCTCATCCATATAACGCTTAACTGTTATTCTGGAGTTTTCTGTTCCGCTGGCCTGAATATTCACTTGCTCAGTATATGTCCCTCCTCTCACCTCTAACGTATCCCCGGCCGTCACGACGTTTGCCGCTTCCTGTATTGTGTTGTATGCTTTTCCATCTGTACCGGTACAGTTCCTGTTGGCAATAGAATAATTGTTGCTCGTGCAGTCGGCTTGTAGTTGTCCATCCACGTAAATCGTGCCTGATTGTTGTTGTCCCGTACACTGGCTGGTGTTGTATGTTAAACAAGTGTTGGCGCACGTTAAAGTCCCGCTTTGGTATCCTTGTGTCTGGCAGGTCTGCCCGTTGAGGTTGTCGTCTTGATTGCCACAGATGTTGTCTACTCCACATTCGCAGACTTCAGGCGGTTCTATAACATTGTTTCTGCAGACTGCATTGCTTATGCAGCTACTTGTGTCAAATCCTGTGCAGTTCTGGAGGCATCTGAGAGTTCCACTTTGGTACCCTCTGGTCTGGCAGGTTTGGCCATTCAAATCAGTTCCGTCACAAACTTCATTCCCTTCGCGGGTATTGTTCCCACAGACTGGTTGGGGTGTTGTAGCCCAGTTGAATTTTATTCCGAGGAGGTTGGTGTTTGAAATAAAGTTCACGCGATACTTAAAAGCATCCGCAGGCAAAGGGCAGTTCTGGTTGTTCAAAGAGCCGCCGTCTGTCATCGCGCACCAAGCTTGCCCATTGTTGGTGGTGACTTCAAGGCTCGTCCCGGCTCCGGTTTCGTTCCAGTCAACGCTCAAAGAATAAAGTGATGGGTTTCCAGACGGGTTGATGTTGATTGATTCAAAACTGCCTGAAATTCCACCACCCGCAGTGTACAAAGACTGAACTTCCTGTGAAGATAGGGCACGATTCCAAACCCCGATTTCATCTAACAGGCCTTTCCAGCCAAGGCCAATGCCAAAACCGTTCCCGCTTGTGGCTATTGTTCCTGTTAATGAAGGCTGGCTGGTCTGCAAAACCCCATCAAGGTAAAGCAGGACGTTTGAACCATTGTAGACTCCTGCCAAGTGGTGCCAGTTTGTCGTGTCGTTAAAGCCCGTGTTGCTTGAAGCAAACGCGTATTGCCCGCCTGAATTGTAAGCCCCAAAGTACAATTTTGTATCAGTGTCCCAGTGGATGTCGATTACATTTGTGTATTTCAATACAATAAACGCGTTTCCTGATGGAAAGCCGCCTGTTTGTGTGTTCTTAAACCACACGCTGAAAGTCATGGCTGAAAGGCCTTCACCGAAATTGTTCTGCCCAAAATCCACATTGCCGCCTGTGTCGTCTAAACTGCACGCCTGGCCGAATTTTCCGGAAACATTGCACACAGTGCTCCCGGTAGGCGTGCCATTCAGCGAGCCTTTGGAATCGTTCGCATTGCCGTTGAAATGCCACAACGCAATCAAACCTGTTCCAAGCGGCCCGTTCGGGTCAATCTCCGAACCACCAGCACCAGTCGGACGGACATAACCATTCTCGACAACCACGTTATTTTGGGTTGCAATTCCATTGGCGTTCGAGTAATCATCTTCGAAAAAATCAGGGCCAAGAATGTACAGGCCGGTAGGGTAGTATGGCCCCTGGAGGACAAAAAACACCATGGTAATGAGTATGACGAAAAAAACCGCGAGAAGTAAACGTTTAGTATGAAACATTGTTATCTAATAAATAACGAATTCTGATATTTTAGTCTTTGCCTGCCCAAGTTATGTGCCTTCTGTCCACGAGCCGAGGTATTTTTCCTGTTCCTTGGTCAAAGAGTCGATTTGCACGCCAAGGGCCGCAAGCTGCAGGCGCGCGATTTTTTCATCGACTTCCGAGGGCAAAACGTGGACCCCTGCCGGAAGCTTTTTTTCAAGAGCATACTTTACTGCCAGCGCCTGGCCGCAAAAACTCATGCTCATTACCTCGCTTGGGTGTCCTTCCGCGGCCGCAAGATTGACGAGGCGGCCTTGTGCGCATAAAAAGATTTTTCTCCCGTTCTTTAAAGTGAATTCTTCAAGGGATGGCCTCACTTCAACCATTTTGACTGCAATTGACTTGAGGCCCGCAGCGTCTATTTCCACGTCAAAGTGCCCCGCGTTTGCAAGAATCACGCCACTCTTCATGAGTGAAAAATGCTCTTTTTGCACGACATGCTTGTTGCCGGTCACGGTAATCACGATGTCTGCTTCAAGCAAAGCCTGTGCAAGTGGTTTGACTTCAAAGCCATCCATCTTTGCCTGCAGGGCAGCCAAAGCATCCACTTCCGCAACCGTGACATTTGCACCCATGCCTCTTGCGCGGGTTGAAACACCTTTACCACAACTCCCATAACCACAGACAACCAATTTTTTTCCGGCAAACAAAACGTTTGTCGCGCGCAAAATCCCGTCCAAAGTGCTCTGGCCGGTCCCGTAATAATTGTCAAACAAGTGCTTGGTCTTGTTGTCATTCACCGCAACAACGGGGTACTTGAGTGCCTTGTCTTTCTCCATTGCGCGCAAACGGATGACGCCAGTCGTCGTCTCTTCCGTGCCCGCGACAACGGTGTCAAGCAGTTCCTTTCTTTTCAAGTGAATCTCGCTGACCAGGTCACATCCGTCATCAATCGTGATTGTGGGCTTGAAGTCAAGCACCTTGTTCAAAAACTCGTAATATTCTTCCCGCGATTCACCTTTGTGCGCAAAAACCGCGATGCCTTCGCTTGCAAGGGCTGCTGCGACATCATCCTGCGTGCTCAACGGGTTGCACCCGGTAATGGCGACTTTTGCCCCGCCTGCAACGAGAGTGCGGACAAGGACAGCGGTTTCCTTGGTCACGTGCAGGGCCATTCCCACGCGCTGGCCTTTCAATGGCTTGTTTCGCTCAAACTCCTTGCGCACTTCAAGGAGAGCCTGCATCTGCGACTCCGCAAACCCGATTTTTAAAAGCCCCTGTTTTGCCAGAGAAATGTCCTTTACGCTGTAATCAGACAAAAAAAACTCACCTAGTAATTCAAAACGGAAATGTTTAAAAGAAAGCGCCAGAATTGGAAGTAAAATTTTATAAAGAGCTTGATAGGCATATCTGATATGGAATCCGTAACAATTTCAAAAGAAGAGTACAACAAACTAAAACTCAAAGAAGAAATAGCGGATGACGTTTTGATACAATTATCCGAAAGCCTTGAAGCTGCAAAAAAAGGCAGAATCAAAAAATCACTTTAAAGTTTTTCAACTATCCTCCAATAGTCCTCTTTATTGAACAAAATGTGGTCAATTATTTTTTGCTGGTCTTTTTTTGAGCCAAATGCAAGCAACAGGATTTTTTTATTTTTTTCTGAAACCAAAAAGTACAACCTTTTACCCTCAAATTTTTTTTCACGAAACCATTCAAAGTGCAACGGTTTTCCGCCAAAGGGATTTATTTTCAGCTGAGTTTTGATTTTAACAATCCATGCTTGGCCACGTTTATCCAAACTCTTGAACAACTTGGAAAACGGCTCTGTTTCAAACAATTCAAACCCAGGCATAAAGTGCAGCTAAACCACATTTATTTTTGAGCAAATGTTGTCGTTTAATTACCTTTTGAAGTTCCATTCCCTGCTTGAAAACCTTTCCTTTTCAATTTTTTTCGCCAAGTCAAGCTCTTTTTGGGAGAATTTTCCCGGCAAAAGGCGGGTGGAGAATTCCTTTTCAAAGCCCATTTTCATGAACTCGGCCAGGCGCCCAAAGCTCATTTTACGGTTCAACTGTTCTTCAACTGAAGTCACGCGCTGCTTCACATCCTCGATGAGTTTTCCGCGCATTTTTTCGCTCGGCACTTTTAAGAGGGAGAACATTTTGTCAACATCCACCTCAAGCAAAATCGTGCCATGCTGCAAGACAACACCTTCGCGGCGCGTCTGCGCATTGCCGGAAATCTTCTTCCCGTTCACAATGATGTCGTTGATGGGGACAAACTTCGCGTCCAAGCCCATTTCACCAAAACCCTTCACGAGCGCGCCGCAGATTTTCTGGTAAGAGTCAATTATTTTCCTCGGCACGACACCCGAGTTCTCGGTACAGGCAAAACTATACGTCAACTCCGCGTCATGGAAAACCGCGCCACCACCAGTGATGCGGCGCACAAAATCCACTTTTAGGTCTTCACATTTTTTCAGGTCGACTTCTTCTTCAAGTGACTGGAAATAACCAATCGAAATTGCATGGGGTTTCCAGCCATAAAACCGGACTGTGGGGGCTGGTTGTTCCCGTACCAAGCGCATGACCGCCTCGTCGAGCGCCATGTTCATCGAGGCAGGCCTGTATCCGTCAAGGATGAACCTAAAGTCAGGCATTGAGTGCACTCTCCTTTGCCATGAGAATTGCCGTTGCAAGGCCCTCCGGCGTGACGCCGAAAAACTCGAGGCCGTGAGTGTCATGTGCCTCTGAAATTGCCTGCACCAAATCCTTTTCGACAAGCTTTTTACCCGCAAGGGAAGCCTCGACTTTTTCAATTCCTTCCTCGGGGTGCATGAAAAAATCCCCGAAAATTTTCACGGAAACAATTGTGTCCCTGTCAAAATCAAGATGCACTTTCACAAGCTTTCCGCCAGGAATTTTATGCACAGAATTTCCTTTCACGGCTTCCACCTCAGGATTGGTTCGCGCGCGGCCTTCACCGCGTCAAGGCGCCCTACAGGCGTGTTCTGCGGGGCATTCTTTACAACTTCAGGGGTGTTTTTTGCCTCTTCGAGAATGCGGAGCATGACCTGTGCAAACTCGTCAAGAGTCTGCTTCGACTCCGTCTCTGTCGGCTCGACCATTATCGCCCCAGGGACAATCAATGGAAAGTAAATCGTGGGTGCGTGGACACCATAATCAAGAAGCCTTTTAGCCAAGTCAAGAGTCGTGACCCCGTTTGGAAAATTCTTGTCGCTCAAAACAAATTCATGCATGCAAATCCTGTCATAAGCAAGGTGAAAGTCCTTTTTAAGCCTTGACAAAAGATAATTCGCGTTAAGAACCGCATTCTCCGAATTCTTTCTGATTCCTTCTGCTCCGTGCGCACGAATGTAAGTATATGCTCTGACAAGAACTCCAAAATTGCCATAAAAGCCCTTGACTTTTCCAATCGAATCAGGCCTGTCAAAGTCAAAGAAAAACTTGTCACCCTTTGTTTCAACCAGTGGCAGGGGAAGGAATGGAGCAAGCTTTTCAACCACGCCTACAGGACCAGCCCCTGGGCCGCCGCCACCGTGAGGAGTGGAAAATGTCTTGTGCAAGTTTAAATGAATGATGTCAAAGCCTGCCTCGGCGGGGCGCGTTTTCCCCGCAATCGCGTTCATGTTCGCGCCGTCACAATAAACAAGCCCGCCTTTTTCATGCACGATGCGGGTCACTTCAAGGATGTTCTCGTCAAACAAACCCAGGGTGTTCGGATTGGTGAGCATGAGGACTGCAACCTCTTCACTTGCCTTGGATTTAAGGTCTTCCAGGTCCACGTTTCCCCTTGAATCGCTTTTCACTTCGACTGCCTCAAAACCGCACACGGTTGCAGACGCGGGGTTTGTGCCGTGGCTCGAATCAGTCACTAAAACCTTTGGCCTGTGCTGGCCGATTTTTTTGAAGTACGCCTTTGCAATCATTAAACCCGTGAGTTCTCCCTGTGCGCCTGCCGCCGGCTGGAGGGAAAAGCGCTTCATTCCGCAAATCTCGCAGAGGATTTTTTCAAGCGCAAACAGCAATTCAAGGTTCCCCTGGGAAAGCTCCACCGGCTGGAGAGGGTGCGTTTGCGCAAAGCCATCCATGGCTGCGGTTTCCTCGTTCATGCGCGGGTTGTGCTTCATCGTGCAGCTTCCAAGCGGGTAAAAACCAGAGTCAATGCCATAATTCTGCGTGCTGAGTTTGGTGTAATGGCGCACCACGTCAACCTCGCTTACCTCGGCAAGGCCCAAAGAGGGACGAATGCTTTCCCGCGGGACAAAAGTTTTTTTCGGTGACAGGCGCGTCTTTGGAACCGCAAAACCAATTCTTCCCGGAGAAGACTTTTCAAAAATGAGTTTCATTTAACCACCGCTTTCAGTTCCGAAACGAGGCGCTCTGCCTGTTCATCGGAATTCATTTCAGTCATTGCGACAAGGCAGTGGTCTTTGAGTGCAGGGAATTTTTTTTCAAGCGCAAAGCCAAAAACGATTTTTTTCTCGAGGAGTTTTTCCTGGACGGCGCGGAGGTTTTTTATTTTCACGACAAACTCGTTGAAAAAAGGCGCGCGAAACGGCAACTCCACGCCACTGATTTCCGAGAGTTTTTCGTAAAGCCAGGAAGCGCGCTCGTGGTTCTGGAGCGCAAGCCCCATGACGCCCTTTTTGCCAAGTAGCGACAGGTGGATGGTTGCAGCCAGGGCGCACAGCGCCTGGTTTGTGCAGATGCTCGAATTTGCTTTTTCCCTGCGAATGTGCTGTTCGCGCGCCTGGAGGGTCATGATAAAGCCCCTGTTCCCGGAAGCGTCATTTGTGACCCCGACAATCCGCCCTGGAAGGTGGCGAACAAACTCGTTTCTTGTAGCAATGAAGCCAGCGTGCGGCCCGCCAAAGCTCATCGGGATTCCGAAACTCTGGGCATCCCCCACGACTATATCCGCGCCAAGGTAGCCAGGGCTTTTGAGCAAGCCGAGTGAGAGTGCCTCTGAAACCGCTACGATAAAAACGGCTTTTTTCCCGTGCACGGCCTTTCCAAGGCCCGCGAGGTCCTCGATGCAGCCGAAAAAATTCGGCGACTGGACGACCACGCCTGCAGTGGCATCATCAATTTTTTTTGCAAGGTCCGCCAAAGAAGTCACTCCTCCTTCGGTGGCGACTTCGACAAACTCAAGGCCATTGGCGTTTGCATAAGTTTTTGCAACTGCCATGTACTCCGGGTTGAGCGCTGATGAAACCAGGATTTTTTTGCGCCTGGAAATATTTTTTCCCATGAGCACGGCCTGTGCGCATGCTTCCGCGCCATCGTAATTCGAGGCGTTTGAAACATCCATGCCCGTCAGCTCGCAGATGCTGGTCTGCCACTCGAAAATCGACTGCAGCATACCCTGGCTTACCTCAGGCTGGTAAGGCGTGTAAGCCGTGAGGAACTCTCCACGCGAAACAAGAGCCCAGACTGCAGCCGGAATGAAGTGGTCGTATACTCCGCCTCCGATAAAAAAATCATAATCAGAAACATTCGCATTCTTTTTGGACAAAGCAAACAGGTGGGAGCGCGTTTCAAGCTCCGACAAGCCGCTTGGAATGCCCAGGTCGCGTGTGAGAAGAATTTTTTTCGGGATGCCTTTGAACAGGTCACTGGTTTTCTGCGCGCCGATGGCTTTCAGCATTTCTGCTTGTTCCTTTTCCGTGTTTAAAATGAAATCCAGGAATAATCACTTCAGTGTTTCTGCTCTGAAAGATAATGGTCGTACTGTTCCTTGGACATGAGTTCGCTGAGTTGCTTTTGGTCGAGGATTTTTATCTTCACCATCCAGCCTTTGCCGAATGGGTCCTCGTTGACTAACTGTGGTTTGGATTCAAGCTCCTTGTTGACTCCTGTGACCTCGGATGACACTGGGGCAAAAACGTCGCTCACGCTTTTCACGGACTCGACAATGGCAAGGCTTTTTCCCCTCTCTGCCTTTTTGCCGACTTCAGGGAACTCTACAAAAACAATGTCTGTAAGCGAGTGCTGTGCAAAATCGGTGATTCCGATAGTGCCGTTATTGCCTTCTATTCTTATCCACTCGTGGTCTTTTGTGTACTTCAGGTTTGCCGGGTTTTCCGCCAAAACAAATCTCACCCCTTGTTTTCCCTCTTGTAAAAAGGCAGTTTTACAATTACTGCCTGCAATTGTTTATCCCGCACCTCAATCATTATCCTGGTTCCAGGCTGGGACAAATTCGGTTCAATAAAACAAAGCCCGATATTCTTTTTTAAGGTTGGTGAAAAGGAACCGCTTGTCACGGCCCCAACAGGCCTGTCAACGGAAAAAACCCTGTAACCGTGCCTTGCAATCCCGCGGTCAAGCATTTCAAAACCAGCCAAAGCACGCTTTAAGCCCTTTTCTTTCTGCGAAAAGACCTCGATTCTTCCCGCAAAGTCCTTTTCCTTGCCTACGACCCAGCCATAACGGCACTCAAACGGGTTGGTTTGCTCGTCAAGCTCGCTGCCGTAAAGGTTGTAAGCCGCTTCAAGGCGCAGCGTGTCGCGCGCGCCAAGCCCTACGGGAACAATGCCATCCGCCCTGCCCTCTTTTAAAAGCGAATTCCAAATACGGGGGCACTCGTCCCAGTCAAAGTAAACCTCAAAACCATCCTCGCCAGTATAACCGGAACGGGAAATTATTGAGTTTAAGCCCAAAAGGCTTTTTCCCTGTTCGTGAAAATAATAAAAACCTATTTTTGACAGGTCAAACGAAACAAGTTTCTGTAGAATCTTTTCAGCAGCTGGCCCCTGAATGTCAAGCTTTGCCGTCCTCATGCTGATGTCCTCAACACTGCAGTCAAAGCCCTTTTCCTCCTGATTTTTCTGCATCCACGCAAAGTCCTTTTCCCGCGTGGACGCGTTCACCACAGCCATGAACTTTTCTTCGCCCAAGCGGTAAATCGTCAAGTCGTCAATTATCCCCCCGCTGGGATTGCACATTACCCCCAATGCCATCTGGCCAATTTTAAGGTCTGAAATATCGCGTGAAAAAAACCACTGGATTAAGTCGAAAGCCTGTGGCCCTTCGAGTATTATTTCCCCCATGTGGCAGATGTCAAACAACCCGCACGCGCTGCGCGTGGAATTGTGCTCTTCAAGGATGTTCGTGTAATAGACGGGCATGTCCCACCCGCCAAAATCCACTATCGTGGCGCCGAGTTTTTTGTGCTCTTCAAACAAAGGGGTGCGCAGGGACATGAATGACCAGTTATAATTAGAAAAAAGAAAATAATATTAAAGTAACAATTAAAAAGCTGCAAAAGGGGCTAAAAAAGAGTGAAAAACGCAGGGTTTTTTTCACCTTCTGCGTTTTGCGCGGCCATGCCTCTTTCTGGAGCTGCTTTTTTTGTTCGAATGCCTTTTGAGCAGAAGATGCGACGCGGACCTCACGCGGTGGTGGAAGTGCCTTGCCACGCCCGAGAGAATCATCCCCGCTTCCCTCATGTCCTCAATCATGTCCTGGACCTGCTTTCTGGCCCTGTCACTTGTACTGCGCGAACGCACTGACTTGCTTTTTTTCTTTTTCGCCAAAAAAAAATCACCCGACAATAAAAAAAGCATCCGAGTATTTAAAGGTTTTCAGGCAGAAAACGCGGCAAAAAAGCAACTGGAGACAAAAGAATTTGCTTAAACGACTTTTTCTTTTAAAAATTCCTTTGCAAGTTTTTCCTTCTCCTTGATGGACGGGAATTTTCCACTAAAGCCCCTTTTCCTGGCTTTCAAGGCAAGTTGTCCTGTTTCCAGGTGAATTCTTTGCAGGGCTCCATTAAATTTCAAAACCATTTCAATGTTTCTCCTTATCAGTCAAAACTCGGTCATTTTCCTGAACTCTTTCACTCTTTTCCGTATCTGTGCAAGCGACGCGCTTTCAAGCGCACGGGTGGAAAACTGTTCTGCATTCATCGACGCAATCGCAGAGGCATAGACCATTGCCCTGCGTATGGATTTCCCGCCTGTTTTTTTTTGCGATGCAAGAAAGCCCAAAAGCCCGCCTGCAAAAGAATCCCCCGAACCCGTGGGGTCAACGACTTTTTCAAGTGGATACCCAGGGACAAAGAAAAAAGATTTTCCGGAAAACAGGAGGCTTCCATGCTCGCCCTTCTTTATTATAGCGTGCTTTGCCCCAAGCAAGAGAATCTGCTTTGCGGCAACGACCAGGTTCGTGGTCTTGAACAATTCGCGCGCCTCAGCCTCGTTCATCAGGCAAATGTCAGAATGCGAAATCACCTTTTTCACGTTATGGGGCTCGCGCTCAATGTAATAATTCATCGTGTCACAGGCAACGGTTAGCGGCCTTTTTTTCATCTGTTCAAGGACTTCAAGCTGCAGGGCAGGCGAAATGTTCCCAAGGAAAAGGAAAGGCGCGTCGCGGTAAGCGGACGGCAAAACGGGCTTGAACGAGGAGAAAACATTGAGCTGCGTTTCAATAGTGTGCGCAATGTTGAGGTCAAAGTCGTAAAAGCCTTTCCAGAAAAAAGTTTTTCCGTCAGAGTACTCAAGGCCTGAAACGTCAACACCCTTTTTCCTGAACAATTGCACGAATTTTTCGTCAAAATCACGCCCCACGACGCCCACAAGACCGGTTTTTGCGAAAAAACTGCTTGCAATGGAAAAAAAAGATGCCGAGCCCCCAAGCACGCGCTCCACTTCCCCAAACGGGGTTTTCACCGAGTCAAATGCAACGCTTCCGACAACCACAACTTCAACTTTTTTCACAAAAATTCACTCCAGCGAAAAACAATATTCAGAAAAAGCCATCCAAAAAAAGCCGAGCCAAGCGACTGGAAAAAAAACTCAAGCGACTCAAAAAAAGCCTCAAGCAGGGCAATAGACCTGAATTCCTCGAAAGAAAACTCGAGCGGAGAAATGAAAGTCGCGTCAAGATAAGACTGCTCCCAGTCATCCTGTGAAAGCGTTGCAAAACTAATCACCTGAAATGTAAACACTAAGAGAAATGCAAGGAAAACCGCTGCCCCAAGAACAAGTGTTTTTTGTGCAAAACTCTCGGACTTGTTTCTGTTGAAGAAAAAAAACAGCCCCGCGACAAAAAACGAGGAAAACCATGCAAGAAAACGCACGAAAATTAGAAGGGGCGAAAGAAGCGATTCCTCGCCCGAAGGGGAGCCGAGAAAAGAGAAAAAGACGAACAAAAAGACGGTCAAAAAGCCGAAAGCAATTATTTGCACGAGGTTTTCTCTCAGGAATCCGGGCATTGTCTTTTCACTTTCCCAAAGAGGCAATCTTTTTTTCAGCAGCCAGAAACACTTCTTCAATTGCAGGCGCGCCATCAATGGATTCAACGCGGGTGCTTTTCCTGAAATATGTTTTCAGTGGCAAAGTCTCTTCTTTGTAAAGCGCAAGACGCTTTTTGATTACATAAGGCTTGTCGTCATCGCGCTGGAAAAGCTTGCCGCCACATTCATCACACACACCTTCTTTTTTGGGCGGCAAGTGGAGACCATAAACCCTGCCGCACTTTGAACACTGCCTGCGCGAGGACAATCGTTCGATTATTTTCCCGTCAGGGACGACAAGCTCCAAAACCAGGTCGATTTTTTGTCCCGTTTTTGCAAGAATGCCTTCAAGTATCCCTGCCTGTTCGCCATTGCGCGGAAAGCCATCCAGTACAAAGCCGTTCTTTGCGCCGCGGATTCCTTTCTCGAGGACCCGCGCAACGATTTTGTTGTCGACAAGTTTCCCTGACGCAAGAATCGGCTCCACTTTTTTGCCCAGTGGAGTGCCTTCAAGGATTTCCCTGCGCAAGAGGTCGCCCGTGGAAACTTGTTTTATGCCAAACTTTTCCCAAAGCTTGCGCGCAATAGTTCCCTTCCCGCTTCCAGGCGGGCCGAAAAGGACAATGTTAACCATGAAAAAAAACCAAAATAACAAAACCCCAAAAAGGCTTAAAAAAACCACGCAGTGGTTGCTAAGAAACACTAAAATCAATCACAATCTGCGCGGTTTGTGGGGAATAACTGCGAAGCTCGGATTTATAAAGTATTTTCACTTTTTTCCCTATTTTTTCCGCCTGGCTTTTTATCAGCCTAATGGCAGGTTCAAAGAGATTCGAGCGCTCCGCAAAACCATAAAAGTGAATTATGCCGCCCTCTTTTTTGAGGCACAAAAAAGCCTCGTGCAGGAATTCCTCAGCCCCCTTGGGGAGTGGCATTAGGACCCGATCACATTTTCCGGCCAGTTTACGCGGAACGATTTTTTTAACGTCACCCGAAAGCACCGCCACTTTTTCCCCGACGCGGTTCTTTTTCACGTTTTCCTGCATATCCTTTACCGCGACAGGATTCAATTCAACCGCATAGGCCTTGGACATCCTTGTTTTTTTCGCCAGGACAATCGGAAATGGCCCGACCCCCGCAAACAATGCTGCAACAACTTCGCCTTTTTTCACCTGTCTTGAAATGCGCAGTCGTTCTGCTGCAAGGCGCGGGGAGAAAAAAACTTTCCCAAGCGACACGCGGAAAACGCACCCCGACTCAGTGTAGGTGGCAACGAGGTTTTTCTTTCCCGCAATGACTTTCACTGGCTCGGCACGGAAAACACCTTTGTGCGCACCGGTTTTCATGCACACGGTTTCAAGGTTTTTGTGGGCCTCAAGCAGCGCAGTGCCAATTATCTTTTCGTTACCTTTGAGTTCATTTGGTATTTCGACTATTGCAATGTTTCCAACCAGGTCAAACGCACGGCCTACAAGAGCAAGGTCTTTTCTCGAAAGCCTGCCTGAAAGTATTTCCTTAAACGTCTTCCTTGAACCACTTTTTTTCTTAAAAGTTTTTTCCACAACTATTGCCGCGAATTTCTCCTTGATAATTTTCCTGTCCTTAGCGGACAGTTTTTTAACTGGGAAAAAAACGTGAAACTCGTCAGACGCTGGTTCAAGTTCCTTCACCAGCAACGCCGACTCTTTCAGGAACGCGTGCAGGGCGGAGGCTTTTTTTCTTTCCACGCGCAAAGCCAGGGAAGGCATAGTAAAAACCCCTAAAGGCAAGCTAATAAATGGTTTTCTTTGCAAGAATTGTATCGTTTTACATGGTTTTGGAGTTCATTGACACTTTTTTCTGCAAGCCTATTTTAGAGTACTCGGGGTACAATTTCGTGAACACGCTTGTTTACGGCGCGATAATGATTTTCCTCGCGTTCTGGGTCATTCAGCCGTTTTTTTCAAAAAATGGGGTGAAATTCGATTACAGTTTTTCACTGCGCATCCTGTTGTTTGTTTTGGCGGGCTCGGCGTTCCGCATACTAGAAGACCTCCGCTTTCTGCCCCGCTCGTGCAGCCCCGTTGACCCGGCATTTTACACGATAACACCCGGCGTGTACATCCTCTTTGGAACACTGACAATAATCGCCCTCTTGGCATCATTGTGGCTGGAGAAAAAAACAGGCAAAAGCCACACCCACTACTTCAGCGCAATAGGAGCCCTTCTGGCGGCACCGTTTGTCCTGATTGCATTTTTGTCTTTCAAAAACCCGGCGTCTTTTCTCCTGATTGCAGCAGCCTGGGCGGCAGTCACGGCAATCACGGTCTTTACAGTGAAAAAACTCTGGAAAAACCTGTTTAGCGACAGGCAAAACATCCTGGTTGTCGCAGGCCAGGCGCTGGATGGAACCGCCACGTTTGTTGCAACCCAGGTGCTTAACTGCGGGGAACAGCACCCGCTGAGCGACGCCATCCTCGGCTTTTTCCCGGCCGGTTTCATCGTAATAAAAGTCATCATTGCACTTGCAATCATTTACTTCGTGGAAAAAGAGGTCAAGGACCCGAACATGAAAGGGTTTGTGAAAATCTTTGTAATTATAATCGGGTTTGCGCCCGGCATCAGGGACGCTTTAACGGTTGGCGTTGGAACATGCAACTGAAAACTCAGAGGTAGCGCAGGAATTCTTCACGGCTGATTTTCAGGTCATGCTTTATTATTTTGTTCAACAAGCCAGTGTCAATTTCTTCCCCCGCATGATTCGGAACAACTGTAGTCCTGCCATCAGCGTGCTCAAAAAACATATGGCTGCCTTCCTGCCTTTTAAAGACAAAACCAAGTTTTTTCAGGACTTTACTTATCTCTCTTGCAGTAAGCAGTGGAAGTTTTGGCACACTTTAGACCTCAATCTGTTGAAGGCCCACAAACTTTGATTCTTCCCTAAAGCCTTTTTTTGCTTTTAGGTACAGAGAAATAGCTTCTTTTGTTCTACGGATGAGTTCATCATAAGTTTTTGCCTGTGTATGGCAACCGGGAAGTTCCACGACGTCTGAAATCAGATAACCATCATTTCCTTCTTCCACAATAATGTTGAATCGTCTACCCATGGTAATTATTATATCCCTAAAATCCTTTTAAAAAGTTCCCTACAAACCAATGCTTAAAACGTGAAAAAAATGCTTTACCTTGTAGGGATTGGACTAAAGCCAAAGCACTTGACCATTGAAGCACTGGACGCAATAAAAGACTCGGGCCAGGTTTTCTTGGAAACATACACAAGTGCTTATGCCGAAGGCAGCCTTGCAGACCTCGAGGGAATTGCCGGGAAAAAAATCAACCAGTTTTCAAGAAAACAGGTTGAAGATGAAGAAAAAAGCATTCTTGCAATGGCGAAAAAAAACAACATCTGCCTTTTGACATTCGGAAACCCCCTGACCGCCACGACACACGTGCAGTTGCTGCTTGACGCCAAAAAGGAAGGGGTGAAAGTGAAAATAGTTGAAGGGATTTCAGTTACAAACGCGATTGCCCGAACAGGCTTGGACGAATACAGGTTCGGGAGAACAACCACAATCGTTGAGCCAAGTGAAAATTATTCACCGGAATCATTCTTTGACTTCATTGAAAAAAACTTTGAAAGCGGCCTGCATACACTTTGCCTGCTTGACACAAGCAATGGCGAAAAACTAATGACTGCCACAGCGAGCCTTGAATTGCTTGAAAAAATCGCGGAAAAAAAGAAAAAAAAATTCTTGGAAAAAACGCCAATCATTCTGCTTGGCGGCCTGACAAGTGAAAAAGAAAAAATAACTGCGGGTTTCTTGAAAGACCTGGCTGGAAAAAAAATTGAAGCTTTCCCACAAAGCATTATTATATGCGGAAAACTAACTGATAAAGAAAAAGAAGCATTGCGTGAACTCCATGGACTCCTTGCCTGAACTCAAAAAAAAAGTGGAAAAATACCGTACACTTACAAAAAACGCCCTTGAAAAAGTGGCGCTCGTCAAAGGCCTGAGTGAAAAGGACAAAAAAACCGCGCAGGCTTTCCTTGAAATGGCCAGGAATTATTTTTCGGATGCAAAATACTTTGAGGAAAAAAAAGACTTTTTGACTGCACTGGCGGCCTACAGTTACGCGCACGCATGGCTTGACGCCGGAGTAAAAGCCGGGTGGTTTGACCACAAGGTGGACGACAGGCTGTTTGTACTGCCTTGAAAATTTATCAGTTTATTTGACTAAATCCACTTTCACAGTCAGTTCTATAGAATTCTTTTGTCTGCTTTGAACAAAAAGAGCGGTCATTAGTTTTAATTGCAATGTCCCTCATACAAAGGTAATTGAACTCAAAAGACCCGTAATAATACCCTGCACTTTTATCGCATAGTTCAGGGCGAAGAGTATTCCTGCCTACATTTTTGAAGCATTCTGCCTTATCTTTTCCTGCAACCAAATCACAAAGCTTTTCGTCAGATGAATTTTCTGAAACATTGACAATGCAATCGTTTTGGAATATTGGAAGTTTCATGCAGGTATCAGCATCTTTTGCATTGTCATTGTATGAAATATTATAAAAACATTCATTCTTTACACGATTTGATGTAATCGTTTTACAGATTTCTGGATTTATAGTTACCTCTGATGCAAAATCACTGATGCACCAATCTTTCCAAAACCCCTGTTTTGTTTCACACTCTTCCAGGCTTGAAGGCAATTCACATGGGGCAAATTCACAATTTGGCCCAACCCTTCCAACACTCCGCCCATTTTCACAATAACTAAGCTCCTTAGTACAGCCATAAATAATTTGATGGATTGAAAAATCTGTAAAGGCACACCCTGAAAGAAACAGTGCAAAAATAAGAATTAGGATAAACTTAAACATAAACATTGACCACTAGAAAAAAAACATTCTTCAAACTTGCTATAAAAGTATTGGTAAAGAAAAAATTTGGCTTTACTCAGGGTATTGCTGTTCTTCTTCACTTTTTTCAGAAAAAACAAATTCTTTCAGTCCGGCAAGAGTATCCAGGTCGTTTGCCTTGAGCATTTTGCCTGAGAGCGTGTACAAAACGTTTTCAATGAACAAGGCGCGCTTGACATTCGACTCGGAAGGGTAATAGTAACCGGACTTTAGTTCTTCTTCGCCGGAAATGTGTGTAATCCTGCCCCTTTCAACAAAACCTTCCGCCAGGTTCACCCTGAAAACAAACGCGCCCTGAAACACCGGCACGCCGTAGGCAGGAGAGCGCTGGTTTTCTTCAAGCGGTTTTTTGTCTTCCTCAGGAATTTCTGCAAGCTCTATTGGCAGTACAAGAAGCTCTTTTTCCCTGTCAAACAAAAAAGCCTTGTGGTCATCCAAGGCATAAGAATCAGTTCCCCTGTCCCCGATGACGATTTTGTGGAGTTCTTTCGGGTTTTCAACATCGCTTACGTCAAAAATCGCCATCTTTAAGCCCTGGTACCACGCAAAGTCAAGGCCACGGCCCTCGACAAGCTCGCTTGACGCCTCTATGGTTTCCTTTCCAACGCCAATCAAATGTGTCTCGTCAAACGGGTGCAGGTAATCGGAATAGCCGGGGATTTTTAGTTTTCCAAGCACGCGCGGGTTTGTCGGCTCTGAAACATCAATCACAAAAAGGGGGTCAACTTTTTTGAAAGTAACCATGTAGGAACGCGCCCCCATGAAACGCGCGGAATAAATCTTTTCACCAGGAGCAAGGTCTTCAAGCGAACCAACCAGATTCATTTCCCTGTCCAGGACATACAAATTGTTTTTTGACTGGCTTGCCCCACCACCCCACAGGCTGCCGGTCGTCGTGGCAATCCTGAAGTTCTGTTCAAACTCGTCCATTGAAAACTGGTTCAACACATGCCCTGGAACAGAACCCTGACCGGCAAAACCGATTTTCCCGTTTTCAAGCCTGAACTTGTTTATCACCGTTTTTTCCCTGTCGCCAACAATCGCCCTTTGGATGTCGTCAACCACGAGAAAGTCTTTTGGCGCAAGATAGGCAGTGGAGGCCAGGTAGATATTGTCAAGGGAAGCGTAGATGTTTTCAGCACTCCCAAGGACAGTCTCTTTCTGCATTTCCTTTGAGTCAAGATTGAATGAGACAATTGTCACGAATTCCTCTGCAGGCATCGGGGGCAGGATGCCTATTTCTGCCGGTTCCGCAACGAGCCTTGGAGCACCATCGTCTTCTGCCATCATTGGAATGATTTTCCCGCCTTGATTTGCCTTGTCATCTTCAAGGATGCGATAATCGGGATAACTCCTGATGACAAAGTAAGCATTGCTTCCAATGAGCCTTGAAGCCAGGTAACTTCCCTCAAAACTCAGTTCTTTTTCAAGAACAGGGTTTTCCCTGTCGGAAACGTCGTACAATTGGACCACGGAACCGCTCCTGTATGGGTAATAATACGGCATTGCTTGGGGCATTTCTGGCAAGGGGGGGATTTCGCGGTAAAAAGATTGGCTTCCAAACAGCAGCAATTTGTCACCCAGTACAAACATTTCCAGCGGCCTTATGCCATCCAGAGTTGTTTGTGACAAAATCGCGGAAGTTTCAATTGGAAAAGCGTCCGTTATTACAAGATTATCCCCGGAAAAATTGTAGACATATTTCCCGTCGGTTTTAACGATGTCAGCCTCGTCAACGCCCTCAACCTGGATGTTGGTCCTGGAATAATCACTGCTTTTCGCCCCGCCAGCGCCTTGCCCCAAGCTTTGCTCCGCAACGGCTGGCACCCCGTTCATCATATCTTCGATGCCATAAGACCTCCCTTGCGTCCTGGCTTCGTTGAGGGCACTTAAAAGCTCTTCGTAAGAGCCAAGCCGCTTCACTTCTTTCAAAGGAGCTTCCCCGTCTCCAAGCGTTACTGGCGGGCCTGGGAGCTGTTCAATGCACCCAAAAAACAGCAGGGCAATTGCCACTCCGATAATGAAAAAACGCATAAGCTTCACATTCACCTTAAAAAAAACGTGTTTTTAAGATACAGGCTCTTTCCTTGCTTTTAATGTTTTCCACTCCGCCTTTTTGCCTTTGTCAGCACAGGGACCTGATCTGGAACCGCTTAAATGCTTTTAGTGAAACAAAGTGGAACAAGCACCGCCAAGCCCAATCGCAAAACATTAATTAACCCGTTTCCCAGAAAATCTATTACCATGGGTGTTTACGACAAGAAAAACAGCACGGGTTTTGACTACTTTTTCCCGACACAGGGCACGAAAATAATGGGGCTCGGCCTGGCAATAGTCGGGGCACTCTTAATCCTATTGCTCCTTGCAATGGCGGTGGGTGTCTTCAGCCCGCGCCCATTGTCGTTTTCGTTTGACAAAAACCCGGTCAAGTCAAGCGAGCAGTCAATCCTCACGGTCAGCGTTTCAAATCCTTATCCGCAAACCGCGAGGAAAGTCATTGTCGAAGTCGTGCCGGAGGACCGCAGGGCGATTTCCGTTGACAGGCCGGTGCGGGAAATCGACGTGCTTGACAAGAACAGGGAACTAGAATTCATCATCAACCCGGTCGGGAAAATCCTACCCGGGGATTATGTACTGAACATTTCTGTAACGATTAATGGAACAAAGTTTTCAGAAACAGCCACACTCAAAGTTATTCAATGAATATTTAATCGTCTATCACAACGAATTCCTGGAATTCTCTTTTGGTTTCAGAGAACTCGTGCTTTATTTTCTCAATTTTCGCCTTTGAAGGCCCTTGCTTGAGTTTTTCCAAAAGCAGTTCAAGGCTCGCTTTTTTTCCCTCAGCGACAACTTCAACTGAGCCGTCGGAAAGGTTTTTCACAAAACCCGTCAACCCGCCGATTTCATGCGCAGAGTCGAAAGTGAATTTGCGGAAAAAAACGCCCTGCACGCGCCCGGTGACGATTGCATGCAGGCGGGCGGAATGCTTCCCGGACAAGTATTCGAGTGCAAGCGGCACGAGAGCCTTGTTTTCTTTGTGCGTCAAAAGGAACTGTGCAACCCACGGCGTGCACCACTTGAACGCGTCATGCTCCACGACGCTGGTCTGAAGTTTTACCTCACGTGAACCCGACTCGATTAAAAAAACCGAATAGATGTATTTAATGCCTTCTGACTCCCATTCAAGGCCTGCCTTTAAACGCGCCTTGATTTTGAGCTTTGTCAAACCGGTTTCCTCGATTACTTCCCGAATGACAGCCTGGGTCTCAGTCTCGCCTTCCTCCACTCCGCCTTTTGGGAACTCCCAGCCAGTCCAGTTGAGGACGCGGTGAACGGCCAAAAACAAGGGGGCCCCGCCAACAGGGCGGTAAACAATCCCCGTGACGCCTTTTTTTGTTTTCATAAGTGTATAACTCCTGGAAAAGCTTAAATAGAATAAGCGGGCTAATTTTTCATGGCGATTTTAAGGAGAAAATTCCCAAGGAAAGCAAGCAAACTAACCAGACTGGCAAGAGCCTCTGCAATTAAGTTTGCAATCGACTTTTATAAACCGGAGTTACCTCCAGACAAGCAGCCAAAAAGTACTGTCACGGCCACACAAGCAAGACGCAGGCAAATATCACGCGAACTTAACGCCCTCAAGAAAAATAAGCGCATGAACCGGTTTAGATTACATGAAAACAGGCGTTATGGGAATAGTGCTGAAATGGTTATTTCCGCATTAATGCCAATAGCAAAGGATAGATCAGGCAGAGTCAGAGCGGCAATGCGAAAAAGAAAAAATTTGGCAATAGAAATAAGAGAAAGACCAAAAGTGAATTACCCCGCGCCAAGAGCGCGGGGCATCTGGACGCATCCTCAAAAATCGATTAACTTCATTTGATTTTTATC
>JACQJF010000015.1 GCA_016198165.1 Candidatus Iainarchaeum sp.
AAGAAATACGGGAAGAAATTGGACTAACCAAGAATGCTGGTGTTGCCATGAAAACAATGAATGGAAAAATAGTTCTGACTAAAATACGGCTTTCTGACAAAGACTTTGAATTAAAAGAGTTTTTCATTAAGAAAATGAAAAAACGCGAAAAGATGGCTGGGATTCCAATAGATAATTTTGCAAAAAGATACGGGCTTGAATAAATGTACAGGTTAATCATATTACCTGTAGTTGATCGAATATTTAAGAAACTGGGAAAAAAAGATAAAAACCAGCTTTTGGCAATCAACAAAAAAATCCAGCAACTACAAGAAAACCCCTACATTGGAAAACCGTTACACTTTCCGCTTCAAAACATGCGAAGAGTCCACATACTCAAGTCATTTGTACTGATTTACGACATCCAAGAAAAAGAAAAAACAATCACAATCCGGGATTACGACCACCACGACAATATTTACAAAAAATAAAACCCATTCAGCACGCTTGGACAGATGGCAGAAAACGCTTGAATGGATTATTTCAGCAAGGAAGGAATTCAAGGGAATGCATTGAATTTGCTAGTATGGTATGGTTTCTTCTATATCAAAAGCCAGTTCTTCAAAATGACGCGGTTCTGTTCCCCCTCTTTTTATAAAGTGAAATGGAATACCGAAAGGCGTTAGTTTTTCTTGATAAAATTTTTTTTTCTCAGCTATCTCTTGAGCGGACAATCCTTCTCCTAGCACAATATTAACTGCAAGAATTTGAGTTGGTTTTGCGGATTTTATAAATGCTCCAAGGCTTGATTGAAAGAGTGGTCTTGGATTATATTCGCTGGGTTTGTTAACTGCTTCATGCTTGGATCCTCGAGGTGCCATTATTTGAAGAGTATAACTGTCACCGGAACTAATTACCGCATAATTTTTTCTGTTTTTAAGATCATATGCATTTGGCGTCCAATGGCCTTGAAAGCCTTCCTTTAATATTTTTAGCACTGTATCAAAAATTTGCATTGAAGCTGTTACTCCATGCAATAAAGGTGCCTGATGAATTAATAATTTACCGCTTGGAAAAAGTGTCGCTGCAAATCCAACTCTTCCTGCATAAATATCTTTTTCTGCCGGCGTACCCACAGGTAGTGAAAAAAACGAAATTCTTTTTACTGCCCTTATTTTTTTCATTGTACCGCTTGCGATTTTACGTCTAATTCTTTTTGGTGGCCTTGGCCCTCTTTCTATCCTTGCTTTAATAATCATAGACCTTACAACATCCATTGTATCAATTTTTAGCTGCAGTGCATGTTCAGGTGAAATCATGTACCCCACATTGTGAAAGGCTTTAACTATATCAGAAACTGGAAGTGTGTTCAAATGTTCTTGCCTACCTGCAAAAAATTGTAATGGTACAAACCCTCTTGATTTTCTCGTTGGATGTCCTGGGCCTCTTCTAATTGGCACCTAATCACCACCTTCAGATTGGCGAAATACTCCCCTGCCAATTTCTTGCCGAACCATTTTAGGAGCAAATCTTTGTTTAGTACGCAATGAAACACCAATAGAAGGAAAATAAAAAACCTTTTAAATTCGCAACTTTTTTGCTTGTTCAGAAATTCAGCCCTTTAGTTTGGTTGGTTTTACCGCCCAATCGCAAGATTGGGCACATACAGATTGTCAACGAATCTTTTCGTTGCGGGAAAGTGGTTGGATTGGCTGACACGCCTCGCGTTCTTGTAACGCAGTTTCAGGCAAAACAATGGGCTATTACTTTTCCCCTATTAGCCCCGGAGAGATTCGAACTCTCGCCCCTCTTTGTCCGATTTGACACAGAAAGGCTTAAATAAACTTATTATATAAATTGATATAGTGAGTTACTATGTCTAATATGAAAACAGCCTTTGCACCTAAAAATATCCTTAGATACCCAAGATTGGATACAGTACTCATGGTAGAAGAAGCTATCAGAAACGCCAAAGATTACCCTACCAAAGCAAAGCTCTGGAAGAGCCTTCCAAAAAAAATGATGTACCAGACATTCAACACAATAATTGACTATCTTGAGTATTCTGGCAAAATCTTGCTTGAAAAAGACGGTTCTATAATCTGGATATGGGACCCGCAAGGCGTTAGAGAACTTTTGAGCAAAAAGCATTTAGTGGTTCGATGAAACAAGATAACCGGAAAATCTTTGTAATTTTTGTTGACGATAAAACCAAAGAGGCATACGACAAACTCAAAGCAGGAAAGTTTGAAGACAAGGAACTATACGAATTCATTAACCGGGCAATTGACGACATGAAGAAAAACCCGCGCGTTGGAATACACTTGCCAAAACGCTTAATACCAAAAGAATATGTGCAAAAGTACGGCATAAACAACCTTTACAAATATGACCTGCCAAACGGCTGGAGACTCATTTACACAATCAAAGGAAGCGAAGTCGAAATACTTGCAGTCATCCTCGAATGGTTTGACCACAAAAACTACGACAGAAAATTCGGGTACAAAACGAGCTGAAAAAAAAATATGTTTCCAGGAAAAAAACCGGGTTTCCCCAAAAATGCTCCGCGCCAAAAAGACAATGCCACCGGAGGGCTTCAGATTTTGGCCGCCTGTTTTTCGCATTCCATGAGGAACAATTCGTGGATTGCAGTTTCGCCGATGATTTCAGTGTGGAAAGTGGAAGCCAAAATGTTTTCCTGTTTGACGAGCACGGGCTTGTTTCCAAGGCGTGCAAGGACCTCAATGCCCTTGTCCACTTTCACGATTTCCGGGGCGCGGATAAAAAAGCCTTTAACCTCGTGTTTTAAGCCCCTGACTTTCAGGTTTGTTTCAAATGATTCTACCTGCCTGCCGTAGGAGTTTCTTTTCACGTGGATTCCAAGCACGCCAAGGGGTGAAAAGTTCTTCTCGTTCACGATTTTCTTTGAAAGAATTATCGCTCCGGCGCACGTGCCGAAAACAGGCAGGCCTCCAAGGATTTTTTCACGGAGAAAAACCTCAAGCCCCTGGCGCTTCAACATTATGGAAAAAACCGTGCTCTCCCCGCCCGGTATAATGAGCCCATTGATTCCGTCAAAGTGTTCTTTGCGCCTCACTTCAATGGCGTTTACTTTCAGCCTTGCAAGGGTCTGTTCATGCTCAGAGAAATCGCCCTGCAGGCTCAGGACACCGATTTTCACTTTTACTTTCCCCTGTCCTGCATTCTTGTCCCAAGAGTCGAAATCTCAAGGCCCTTCATTGCAATGCCTAGGTTTTCTGATACCTTTGCAATGATTTTCGGGTTGTCAAAATTGGTTGTCGCATCCACTATTGCCTTTGCCATTTTGAGTGGATTGCTTGACTTGAAAACACCGGAGCCCACAAAAATACCGTCAGCACCCAAGTGCATCATCAACGCTGCATCCGAAGGAGTCGCAACGCCGCCTGCGGCAAAGTTCACAACCGGTATCCGTCCGAGTCTTCTTGTCTCATCCACTAACCCAAATGGCACGCGGAACCTGTGAGCCATGTCACTCAGGCCGTCCTCGCGCAGACGCTTAAGTGAACTGATTTCATTCGAAATTATCCTCAAGTGCTTCACTGCTTCAACAATGTTCCCGGTCCCAGGTTCACCCTTGGTCCTAATCATTGCAGCACCCTCGTTTACCCTGCGCAGGGCCTCGCCGAGGTTTCTTGCACCGCACACAAAAGGCACGGTAAAACCCGCCTTGTCGATGTGGTGGCGCTCATCAGCCGGAGTCAGGACTTCGCTCTCGTCAACAAAGTCAACCCCAAGCTCCTGCAGAACCATTGCCTCCACAAAATGCCCTATGCGGACCTTGGCCATTACAGGGATGCTCACCATCTTCATTATTTCCCTTACTCTTGCAGGGTCAGCCATCCTTGCAACCCCGCCATGCGCGCGTATGTCAGCCGGGACCTTTTCAAGGGCCATTACAGCGCACGCGCCTGCCTTCTCCGCGATTACCGCGTGCTTTGCGGAGACAACGTCCATTATTACCCCGCCCTTGAGCATTTCGGCAAGGCCCTTTTTCACCTTGGGAGAACCCGTGACTTTTTTCTCAGACAAAAAAAACAACACCCCATTTTTTTGATTTTAATTTGCTATAAATTATTTACATTAATGATAAGTGATTTAAAAGCTTTTTTGCCCCGAAATTCCCTACATGCAGCACCACCAGGAGAAAATGCTTTTGGAAATCCTTGCAAGCGACCTTGCGCGAGGCGATGTTTCCACAAGGCTCACTCCAGCTGCCAAATGCACTGCCACGATAATGGCAGGCGAAAAATGCGTGCTTTCCGGGGTCGAAGAAGCCGTTTACCTCCTCAGGCACGCAAAAGCAAGGGTCACAGTTCACAAAAAAGACGCGCAAACCGCGAAAAAAGGGGAAAGAATCATCACCGCAAGCGGGCAAAACAGGGAAATCCTTGAATGCGAACGCACCGTGCTCAACGTCCTTGGAAGAATGAGCGGCGTTGCCACGCTCTGCAAAAAAGCAAGCCGCATATCCGGGAAAAAAACGAAAATTTTCCTCACGCGCAAAACCATGCCAGGCTTCAACGAGTTTGACAAAAAAGCCTGCATGCATGGAGGGGTTTTTCCGCACAGGAAAAACCTGTCGGAAATGATACTATTCAAGGACAACCACCTGGAATTTGCAGGCATCCGAGAGCTCCTGGAAAAAGCAGGCAAGGCAAAAAAATCCACCCCCGCAAAAAAAATAGAAATCGAAGTCGAGGACACAAAGCAGGCACTAAAGGCCGCACAAAACGGGGCAGACATAATAATGCTTGACAATTTTTCACCAAACGGGGCGAAAAAAACAATTGCGCGGATAAAAAAAATCAATCCAAGAGCACTTGTTGAATTAAGCGGCGGAATCACGCTTAAAAACCTCGGACAATACGTTAACTTGGGCGCGGACATGGTTTCAATGGGGCAGTTAACAAAAGAGGCAAAAATGGTTGACTTTTCAATGACGATAAAAAAGGTGAAGTATTGAGCAAAACAAAAAATGAAAAAAAACGTGGAGTGATTATTGGGCGATTCCAGCCATACCACCTCGGCCACCACAACGCAGTGAAAAACATCCTTGCAGAAATGGATGAGCTTGTCATAGTCATCGGGTCAAGCGACGACTCCTACAACCTGCAAAACCCTTTCACTTCAGGAGAACGCCTGGAAATTATTTCAGGTGCTTTAAAAAAAGACGGGCTCTACGAAAAATGCTTTATTGCCCAGGTGCCGGACGTGAACGAAAACTCGCTTTGGACAAGCAAAATAATCAGCTACTGCCCCACATTCGAAGTAGTGTACACCAACAACCCGCTCGTGAGGCAGTTGTTTGAAAAGGCAGGCTACAGGACGAAAAAAATGGTTTCAAACCTCAAGGACATCGATGGCGTGAAAATCCGCCAACTCATGCTATCCGGAAAAGACTGGAAAAAACTCGTGCCAGCAAGCGCCGCGGATTACCTTGAAAAAATCGGGGCAGAGCAAAGGATAAAGGCAATCATTGAAAAAGAAGAAAAAGAATAAAAGCCAAACTTCACCCGGACAAGTCAAGCATCCTCTGGACCGCCTTTAACGCTTTTTTCCTCGTGGCTTCCCCGACCTTGATTTCAAACTTTTCCTCACGCAGCGACGCGAGAATGTTTTCCAAATGGTTTTTCTTCATGTAAGGGCAGATAATGCACGGGGCAATGAAATCCTTCTCAGGGTGGCGTGCCTTCAACATGTCCGCCATCCCGCACTCGGTTACAAGCATCAACTGCTTTGCGTTCGTCGACTCGACGTATTTCTGCATCTGCGAAGTGCTCCCAGCCATGTCAGCGTGCTTCACCACTGCAGGGGTGCACTCGGTGTGCACAAGCACCTTGAGTCCTGGGTAAGTTTTTTTGTAGGAGACAATCTGCCCCTCTGTGAACTGCTCATGCACAATGCACTTTCCGCTCCATGAAATAATTTTTTTGCTTGTCTGGCTTTCAAGGTTTTTTGCCATGAACTCGTCAGGCAAAAAAATCACGGTATCCGAACCCATTGCATTCACTATCCGCGTTGCGTTGGCGGAAGTGCAGACAACATCCGACTCCGCCTTTACCTCGGCAGACGTATTGACGTACGTGACCACTGGCACGCCTGGAAACTTTTTCCTGAGCTCCCGCACATCCTGTGCGGTGATGCTTTCGGAAAGGCTGCAGCCAGCCTCCAAGTCAGGGAGAAGGACTTTTTTCGAGGGGTTAAGAATCTTTGCGGTCTCCGCCATGAAGTGCACGCCGCAGAAAACAATCATGTCCGCGTCAGTTGCCTGGGCTGCCTTGCTCAAAGCCAGGGAATCCGCCGTAAAATCCGCGACACCATAAATGATTTCAGGGCGCTGGTAATTATGCGCCAGTATAACCGCGTTTTTCTCCTTTTTCAGGCGGTTGATTTCAAGCGTGTAAGGTGCAAAAGCCATGCACTCGGCCAAGCCAAACTCCAGGCGCCCGAGTTTCTCGTGGAGCCTCCTGGCTTCAGCTTCAATCTCGGCCATTGAAAACGAAACCTGCTGCATGGTCTTCATAAAAAACTTGCCTCCAAAATGCCTTTTAATGGTTTTGAGACAAAACACGCCGTAAAAAATATGGAAAAACAAAGTAAAAAAAATAAAAAAACCGCCGGAATTTTGAGGAAACAAAAAATTTTTTCCAGGCGGTTTTTGGAAAGGATTTCATT
>JACQJF010000020.1 GCA_016198165.1 Candidatus Iainarchaeum sp.
GCATTAAAGACTCCAACTTTAGGATATTAACTTTGAATGACCTAGAGAAGGACTCTAACAGCATAAGCAAAACGCTAAATGATGCTTGGAAAAATTTTTGGGTGGATCCAGCAAAATTCAGAAACTGGGAAATAGAAAAAATTGAGTGGCTAAAAAAGATGTAATTCAGGGGAAAAATTTTCTTTGATTCGGGTTTCTTTTTGGCAAACAGAGCCTAATTTTGGCTTGGATTTCCATGGTTGTTGGCTTATTGGGCTTTGATTGGTTCGCTTGGGGTTTTCGCCTCGTTTTTGAGTTTTTGGAGCCGGTTTAAGGCTTCGTTGAATTGTTCCTGGGTTTGCTGTAAATAAACCATTAACGCGTCAGCGTCTTTTTCTTTGAATTCTTCCAATTCCAGTGCAGTGTTTAAGTCAAGGACCATGCTGCACTTGTGGCAGAATTTTGCGGTGGGAGGGTTTTTTTCTTTGCAGCGGACGCAGGCTTTTGGGTGCAAGGGATTGTCCTTTACTATTTCAGCGAATTCTTCTATGCCGTTAATGGCTAATAGCTTGTTGTCAATGTCTGCCCCGCTCAAATGGACGTAGGTGGCGGCCATTGAACTGTCCTGTTCCCAGCCTGCAAAAATCTTGAGTTCCTGTTCGCTAAGGTTTTTTGCAAGCTCTGTAAGCCGGCTATGCCGAAAAATATAGGGATACACGCGTTTTTTGAGCTTGGCTTTTTTCGTGATTCTTCTTAAAACGCGCTCCATTACACGAGAGCTGTATGGAACGTGGCTTGTCGCAAAAACCCGCACCCACAAGGGAGAAACCGGGTTATCCCTATCAGGATGAAGTTCAAACCACTGCTGCAAATAAACCGCAGAATTGATTAAACGGATTCTTCGCATGCCTGTTTTGCCGTCAACCCTTACAGTGGCCCCGTACTTGTCAAACAACACGTCCTTTAGCCTAAGATTGAAGAACTCTTCCGGCCGCGCGGCTGATTCATACGCGACAGCCATCATGGCCTTATCCTGCACACTATTCCCCGCATTAATCAAAGCCAGGACGTCTTTGTAAGTTAAAAGGTCTTCAGGCAGCTTCCTTTTTTTATCCTTCTTGGAATTCAACCTAAGCCACTTAGTGGTATCCGGCTCAACTCCATCATAAAGCCACCTGAAAAAACTCTTAATCGAAGCATTAACGTGCAGCATGGTAACAGAAGACAAGTGGCCGCACTCCCCCGCCTTTAACTTTGCTTGAAACTTTTCAAAATCAGACTTGGAAATCTTCTTGAAATCCTTGTTCAAAGAACCCAACAACAAAAGAAGAGAACGCAAGTAAAACGCCTTGGTACGCGGGGCACTTCCCTTGGCAGAATGATGAGCAAGAAAACCTTTAACGGTTTTCCTGTTTCCAGGCGTGGTGTCAAACTCATTAAAACGTTTCGAAAAACTTTCAAACTCTTGCAACTTTCTATCAATCATTAAACAAGTAATAACGTGATACCCTTTATAAAGAGTACCACGTGCTCAACGCAGGGGACGAGATTCGAACTCGTGCGCCCTTTCGGGCACAAGCTTAGCAGGCTTGCGCGTTAAACCACTCCGCCACCCCTGCAACTGGGCCCTTGCGTGAGCCCGCGACGCAGTATGTGGGCCATCAAAGATGGCCCTGTAATACGGTTTTTTATAATTGTTCCTGGCAGGGAATTTGGGTGCGAAAAACTTTATTAAAGCAACCACCACCACGGGGGACTGGCGGGCGGGTTTTTTTTGCCTTGCAAGAAGGCATAAATAGCAGTTTGGCAGACACTTTTTAACCATGGATAAAATGCTTTTCGTGCTGCTGGTTGGCCTGGCCCTGGTTTCCGGTTGCGCAGAGACAAAAACAATTAACGAGGGGCCGCTTGCCCCGCCAGAGGATTTTTTGGGCGACGAGAACCAGTCACAGGATGCCAATTACCTGGACCCTGAACAAGCCCTCAGCGCGCTTGAGGCGTGCAAGGCAAAGCTTTCGGTTGAAGAGAGGGATATATGCATCCAGGAACTCGCGCTTCAAACCAAGGACACGGGCATTTGCAGTGAACTTGAAAAATTCTCCCCGGATTTCTGCATAAAGGAAATAGGGATTGCCATAATGGACTATGAGGCCTGCGGGCTCATATCCCAGGCATTCCTCAAAGACGATTGTTACAACACGGTTGCAGTGGACACGAATTCCTCCTACGTTTGCGAGAAAATATTGTCAAACACCGAACTTAGAATCCAATGCAAAAAAACAATTCTGGTCGGCTCGGCGGGCTTTTCATGCGACAAGCACCCCACAAAGGCCGAGCGGAACGAATGCTTTACGGACCAAGCCAAAAACCAGTCTAACCCACTCATTTGTGAACTCGTTTCAGGGGACTTAATAAAAGGGGCCTACATCAGGGACGAGTGCCTTTCCGCGACAATAAGCGCGTATGACAACCCCGATGCTTGCGGGCTTTTCCTGGAGCAGGAACTCAAGGACAATTGTTTTCTTGAGACAGCGAAAAAATCACTGGATGGCGAGCTGTGCAAAAGCATTTCACCAATTGAAATGGTGGACGAGTGCCTTGATTTTGTCGCCAGGGAAAACGGGAACCACCTGCTTTGCTACCTGTTGTCGCTTGAGAATGGACAGAAAGAGTGCATAAATTACGTGGCGGAGAGCAACCCTGTTCCCGAGCTGTGCGACCTTGCCACAAGCTATGCATCCAAGGACAAGTGCAACCATGCACTTGGAGTGGACTCGAACAGTTCGGTTTTCTGTGAAAAAATAAGCGGCGGGGAACTCAAGGATGATTGCTTTTACACCACTGCAACCGCCAATAATGACGCAGGGCTGTGCAGGAAAATAGGCCTTGCGGAGCACGAATTGAAAAACTCGTGCTTTGCAACTGTGGCACTGGGGCTTCTTGACGAGACAATATGCGAGAACATACCTTCAGAAGAGGATTATGTTGCCTGCTTTGCCTCCATCGCAGCCAAAACCAATGAAATCACTATTTGCGACAACATGCAGAAGGTGGACCTGCAAAACTATGACTATGCCCCGCGCTACGCCTGCTACAAGGAGTACGCCATTGGCACAAAACAGCCGCTTGTGTGCGACCTGATTGAACCCCCTGCCCCAAGGCAGGAATGCATTGACGGCACAAGCGGTTAACCAGGAAATTCAGTGGCTGGCAGGTTCATCATGGCCATGCCCTTCACCGTGCTCGCCACCATCATCGTGCTCGTCACCATGCTTCTCGTCGTCATCACCGTGGCCGCCATGTTCTTCATGCCCGCCGTGGTCTTCGTGCCCCCCCGCCGTGGCTGTTTCCGTGTCCTGCGCCATTGCCGTGCGAACTGTCCCCATGCCCGGGGTTTGACTTTGCGGCATGGCCTTCGCCTGAAGGGGCTTGTTTTTTCGCCATTCCAAAGAGCGTTTCTTCAATGAAGACAAGGAAGAAAAGAACGGCAAACCCTACTTCGGAAATGAAAGCCCTTGAAATGAAGCTCTGGCTGCCAAGGCCCAACAGCTCGACGATGACGACTATGGCTATGAAAACAACTATTGTCTTTAAGAGCGCTTGAACCAATAAACCAAACAAACCCATTTTTTACACCACGAAGAGGTTTATGAAAGTGAACAAACCATATATGAGCACTAATGGAACAAGGAGCGAGTTTTTCTTAAACCATTCCTGTTTGCCGAAAAACGAGTTGACCACAATCGTTGCCACGAACACTGAAAGCGGCAGAAACAAAAACCCTTTCCCGAAAGTCCAGCCAAGCGCGTTCGCAATGTCAACCTGCGCCCAAATTAACAAAGTCAACATTACCCCCCCCTTTATCGGGCTCTTGTAAAACGCATATCCTGCTGCCGCAAAGAAAAACGCCCAGAATAGGTTGTTCATGACGATGTCTACAAACCAGCCCAGGTCAAGGGCAACTGCGTGCAGGAATGCTTCAACAAACATGTTTTTTTCACAACCTGTAGTTTGCAATCAGCGAGAAAAAATAAATTACTGCCGTCAAAAATGCAAGGGGCGTGAATGCGATTTCCGGGACATTGAAATTGTGCACCCCGATTAGCAAGACAAGCGCCAAGTAAAACACAAACGCGATGACAATGCTGTCAAGGATGTTTTTTACAAAACCCATCATGGCGCCCCCAGTATCACGTTGTAGAAGTACAGGACAATGAAGAAGCTCAGAATCCATGCAAGCTTGAGGTAATGTGAGCGGCCGGTGTGTTCAAGAAAGCTCAGTATGGAAAGCCTGAAGAGGTAAAGAATCATGAGCCCGATTGCTGTGTAAATCGCCAAGCCATAATATGGCGAGAGGTCGCGTGACAAAAGTATGATTATGACTGTGAGGATGAACCCCTCAAGGACTTTTTTTCCTTTCTGCAAAAAGAAAACCCCGGCAGTGAGTGCAAAGAGCCAGAACAGGTTGGACATTACATAGCCCACTAGCCATGGAAGGTCTAGATACAAAACGTGCAGTGCAACTTCCCAAAACGCCATAGATTTTCCACCTTACAATTTGAACGAGGTCAACTCCAGGAATATTAACACAAAAACAAACGCAAACCCGAAGTCTGACAGGAAACTTCCCCGGTCCAAGGGAACAAGCCCAGCGGCTCCGAGGAATATAAAAAACAAGTACAAAAGAGTGCCGAAAAAAAGCATCCACCAAAGCCTTGACAAAAGCGACATTGTCAGCTCACCGCCGCAAAGAAAACCAGGTAAACCAAAAACGCAAGCCACGCCATTATGTTGTTCACCCAGATAAGCTTGCCTTTGAGTTTAGGATGCGAACTCGCGTAAGCAAGGGAACCGAGCTTTACAAGATAATTTATGAGTAAAAATGAGCCGACAAAGATTGGAAAGCCGAGGACTGTTCCAAAGTCGGTCCACGCGAACATAACGAGAGTGATGACAATTGTCGAGTATATGACTTTTTTGAAATCCCCGCCCACGAAATAGAATGCAAGGGCTGTAAACAGGAAAACCCACAATAGATTCCCGACAATCATGTCAATGAACCAGCCGATGTCTAAGGCAACTGCATGGAACAAAATGTCAATGAACCACATTTTTTTCTTCACAAACCTGGCTTTCGCTAAGCCACGCCTATGGGCGCTTATATATAATATGCCAAAACCAACTATATAATGATAACTTGTTAACTAAAAACAGTTAAAATAAGGGTGTTTGTTGGCTTTAAAACAGGGTTTTAACGGGTTTCAGAAGAAAAAAGAGAAGAAGAATGCCCTGAAAAGATGCCCATAAAAGACAACATCTTAACTACAGTGAGAAATAAAGGTTCTTTTTTCTCATTATATTAAGAAATATTTAAATAGTTGTTTGGGCAATACTTCTACTATGTTTTCCAAGTCTGCACTTGCCAATGTCGCAAAAGACCAGTTGGAAGAATTCGGCAGGTTAAAGGATTTTGTAGTGCGAGAGAAACTTTTTGCTTTGCAGTCTTATTCCGGAAAAGCTGCATTGGTAGTCAAGGGGGTCAGGCGTTGCGGCAAAAGCACATTACTGAAACAATTAATGGAAGGGCAATTTGACAATCAGTTTTATTATTTCAATTTTGACGATGACCGTGTTTTGGGATTTGAAGCCCGCGATTTCCAGGTGTTAATGGAAACATTTTTGGAAGTGTTTGGAAAAAAGCCAGTTGTTTTTTTTGACGAAATACAAATTGTCCACGGATGGGAATTGTTCATTAACCGCCTCCTGCGTGAGGACTACAAGGTGTTTATAACTGGTTCAAACGCCGATTTGCTAAGCCGGGAACTTGGCACACACTTGACCGGCCGCCATGTGGACTTTGAATTATACCCGTTTTCTTTTTCAGAATTTTTAACTGCAAAAAAAATAGGGATTCCTTCTGCAGGTTTTTCAACATTGGAAAAGGTGGAAATCTCAAAGGCATTTAATGAGTTTTTGGTCCGCGGCGGCATGCCTGAAGCCATTGTGTTTGACAATGACGCAATCTTGTCACAGGTCATTAACGACATTATTCAAAAAGATGTGATTCGCCGCTATAACTTGCGAAAACCAAATGAGTTTAGGAATGTATTGAATTTTTTGCTGAATAATGTGGGAAATAAAATCACATATAATTCGATTTCAAAAAATTTTCAGATTCGCAGTTCAAACACTGTCCAAAAATATGTTGGCTATGCCGAGGAAGCATACCTGGTTTTCATGGTTAATTTATTTGACAAAAAAATCAAGCGGTTGGAGAAGAATCCTAAAAAAATTTACTGCGTGGACAATGGTATAGTGGCAAAAAACAGCCTTGGCATTCTTGAAAAAAAAGGCGCGTTGCTTGAAAACCTTGTGGCGATTGAACTTAAGCGGCGGGGGCAACCGTTTTATTATTATGTTAACAAAAACGGGTCTGAAACAGACTTCGTAATAGAAACCAGAAAAGGAAGCCAGGCAATCCAAGTGTGTTTGAACCCAAATGAAAGCCAGACACAAGAGCGTGAACAAAAAGCTCTTTTGGCCACCATAAATGAACTGAAGCTTAAAAAAGGGCTTGTCATCACCCTTGATTTTGAAGAAACAAAAAAAATTGATGGAAAAACAATTGAGTATAGTACCGCCTGGAAATGGCTTTTAAAAAAATGAGGGTATTCACAGGGCAGGGATTCAAATGCAGGTTGTTGGAATTAGACTGGATGGTAAGTTCTTGAAAAAAATAGAGGAACTGGGAAAAGAAGAAAATCTTGACAGGTCAACCGCAATGCGTCTTTTGCTGGAAGAAGGCTATAAAAACCATGTGAAAAAAAGGGCTGCAGAGCAATACAAGGCAGGCAGGTTAGCTTTGAGCAAGGCAGCTGAAAAAGCCAGTATAACTCTTTGGGAAATGGAGCAAACACTCATAAATTATGGGTTCAAGTCACAGTGTTCAATAGAGGACCTAAAGGAAGAGCTTGAAATACTAAAGTAAAAAAAAAACAATTTGCCTGAAGTTTATGCAAGTCATCAAGGGGCAGATTAGCCTGGAAAAAAAATGAAAAAAAAATTTGCAAACAAGTTAAACTCTGCTTTGCTTAGCGAAAAAACCCTTGCCAAAGAGTGGCTGTCAAAAAAAGAAGAAGAGGCATGGAAAAACCTGTAAATGTAGACTGCTTGGTTAAAGAAATAACTGAAAAAGTGAATTACCCCGCGCCAAGAGCGCGGGGCATCATAGAACGCTACTTTACGAAGTCGGTTAGTCTCATCTGACTCTTGTCAAACTTTTTTCCTTGTTTTTCAATGTACCTGCGTATGATGTCAGCGTTTACTCCCTCACCTACTGTCCCAATGTAACCTCCGTCACTCCAGAACTCTCCGCCCCAAAGTTCTTCTTTCAACCACTTAAAACGCTCAAACAATTTTCTGGCACTCACACTCTTCAAGGATTAAAGTGAAAAAAGAAAAAAAATGGGGTGTTTTTTCCCCCGCTATTCATTGTATGGTATAGGTTGCCTGTATTTCTGCGGTGACTTTTATTTCGCCTGCAATGACTTCGGTCGGCGCACCGCTTTCTGCCACGCCGGCATCATAGGCATAGCTCTTGTTGTAGAACGGAACGTATGAAACATAGCTCTCGTTCATTGACTTTAGCTCCACTATCTGCACGCCCGCGCCGCTTGCCAGGGCCTCTGCCTTGCCAATGGATTTTGCGCTTGCAAGCTTGAGTGCGTCAAGCTTGAGTGCGTCAATGGTTTCATCCTTGAGGCTGAATGCGACCGTGTCAACCCTGTTTGCGCCATTCTGGACGGCCGAGTCGATTATTTTACCTGCGACAGTTGTGTCTGTTGAACTCACTTTTAGTGAATGGGCCGTCCTGTAACCGGTCTTTAGGTACTTTCTCTGGACTTCGTTCCACTCCTGCATTTCCTGCAGGCTGTAGGAAGTCGTTTCAATGTCTGAGGCACTGATTCCCATTGCCTTTAGGCCCGCGATTACTTTTGCTGAAACCTCTGCGTTCTTTTCCTGGCTCACGCCTGCAAGGGCATTGTCAGTCTCTATTGACAGGTAGACTTCCACTTTTTCAGGTGCCGCATTGATTGAAGCGGAACCGGAAACGGTTATTGTTCTCTCATCCTTTTCGTCTTCATCCTCGTCCTCCGCAAAAACAGCCGTTTGCTGTTCCTTGCCGGAAAGAGCCGGGACAAAGATTGCTGCAAGGATAAATAGCGTTAAAAGCGCTGCAGCTGAAAAAATTTTTTTGCTCATCCAAGATTCCTCCGTTTAAATTATCAAAAATTCTGTTCAAAATTTGTGAAAAACCCGGTATTATTTTGGGTTTTTGCTGAAAAATACTGGCCTGGAATCGTTTAAATAAGTTTGGTGGAACGAAGCGGAACATGCACTGTCATGAAGCCGCGCCAGTGCCGGACGCTGCTGTTTCAAGCTTTGAAATTGTTTCTTCTTTGCTCCATTCAGTTAGCTCTTTTAACAAAATATTTTCAGAAGAATCAATCACGACATGCGTGTGCTGGTAAGCCACGCCGAACTTTCTTGCAAGGGCTTTTTCATTTTCATCAGTTTCAGAGTCATTGTAGTTTACCTGAAAACCAGCAATATTTGAATTGTTTAACTCCACAAATGCCTGTTCGAGCTCGGGTTTTTGCCTGTTGCATATGGGGCACCAGTTCGCATAAAACTCCAAAAGGATTACTTTGCCTTCACCCTTGACCTGTTCAAAACGCTCAACAGTGAACGGCTCGTAAAAAGAAGTTCCATTGTTTTCCTGCTGCGTACCGTTGTCCTGTGGCGGGCTGGATGGGTTTTCCTGCCCTGTGTTATTTTCAGGCAGGGTTAAATCGTTCTTTTGCAAATCCTTGCCTTCAATCCCGCCTTGTTGCGCGCAACCGAAAACCAAAACCAGGATTATAACCGGTAAAAAAAAAGTTTTGTTTTTCACTATAATTCACCAAGTAAAAAATGCGGGAAAATAATTTAAACAACCACTGGTCAAAGACCAGTGGGATTAAAAAAGCACAGGAATGGAGTTACCCAAAATGCTTTTTCAGCCGCTCGATTCCCTGGGCAATCGTGTCAGTGCTGGTGGCAAAGGAAAAGCGCATGAATCCTTCTTTTCCAAAGTCGCTTCCGGGGACCGCGGCGATTTTTAGCTCTTCAAGCAAAAAAGAGGCAAGCTTCGAGGAACTCCCGGCTTTTGCGCCAAAGCAATTGGCCACGCTTGGGAAAGCGTAAAAAGCGCCCATTGGCTTTTCGCATTCAAAGCCGTTCAACCCTGAAAGGCCTTTTGAAATAATCTCCCGCCTTTTTGCGAATTCTGCAACCATTTTCTTTACAGAGTCCTGGGGACCGGTGATTGCCTCAAGTGCCGCTTTTTGCGCGATGGAATTGGGGTTGCCGCTTGCGTTTCCCTGGGTGGCGTTTATCGCATCCGTGATTTCTTTTCGCGCGCACAGGTAGCCGATTCTCCAGCCTGTCATAGCGTAAGTCTTTGAAACCCCGTTCACGGTTATCGCCAAGCGGGAGATTTCATCTCCAAGCGAGGCAAGGCTTGTGTAGGTTTCTCCCGTGTAAATGAATTTCTCGTATATCTCATCAGAAATCACGAAAAAATTATTCTCAACTGCTACCTCCGCGATTTTTTTCAGTTCGTTGCGGCTGTAAATCACGCCAGACGGATTATTTGGATAATTGAGGACGAGCAGTTTTGTTTTCCCGGAAACCTTTTGCCGCAGTTCCTCTGCCGAAAACTTGAGGCCTTTCGAATGGAGAATCACCGGCGTGGCTTGGCAGAGCTTCGCCATTTCTGAAAAACTCACCCAGTAAGGCGCGGGGATGATTACTTCGTCTCCTTTTTCGCACAGGGCCGCAAAAACGTTGAAAAGTGCATGCTTTGCCCCATGCGAGACAACAATGTTTTCAGCCTCAGTGTCAACGTGGTTTTCTTTGCAGAGTTTTCCAGCTATCGCCTCCCGCAATTCCAGAATGCCGCGCGGGTCAGTGTACTTGGTGAAACCTTCTTTCATCGCTTTTGCAGCAGCATCCTTGATGTTCTGCGGAGTGTCAAAGTCCGGTTCCCCAATGGAGAAATCCAGCACCGGCTCGCCTTTTTTCTTGAGCTCCTTTGCGCGGCCAAGCATTGCAAGTGTCGGGGATGGCCTGATGTTTTTTACCCGTTCTGCAAGAAAGGACAATTTTTTTTCACCCCAGGAATTTCCTCGCGTATGCAGCGCGCGCTACAAGCGCTTCAAGGCCTTCTGTCGAGCCGCCTGAAAGGCGCGAAATTATTTCAGAGGTTGCCTTTGCGTGAACTTCGTCCGCTTCAAAATCGACAAAGTCTGTTTTAAGTGACTTTGAAACTTTTTCCGGAATGATTTTTTTGCACTCCGGATTGTAGAACTTCATTGCATCCGCAAGGTCGGCCCGGAAATTTTTGTAAACGCTTTCAAGGTAGTCGAGGTCTTTTTGAGTGAGCGCGTTTAATCCGAGCATTTCCGGCGGCAGGCCGATGGAGTAAAGCGAGGCGCAAAAAGTAATCGTGCGTGGAAGCGATTTTCCTTTGAGTTGGCGCGAGTAACCAAATAGGCCTATGTGGAGTTTTCTTTTTCTGCGACGCGGGACAAATGCTGCAACTTTGTTGATGAGTGGTTCAAGGAGGCTCACCTGGGCAGCGTATTCATTACTGTAGCGCCCGATTATTTCAAGGCATTTTTCCTCGTCCACCAAAACAGGTTTTTTCCTTTTCGCGGAATTTATTTCCTCGACCGCGCCTGTCACCACGCCCTGGTCGAAATCATACTTGAAGGCGGATTGTATCGTGAATGTCTGCGCGCTTGGGTAACCCGACAGGCAGTTTTGGGGGTTTGTGGGCTTGAGGTTTCCCCTGAAAGGAGCCGAGCCTACGCCGACAATCGGGTAGATTTCAACCGAGGATTTTTCAGAAAGCTCGTCAAGTTTTTGGAGCGCGATTTTGTCCAATAGGACTGCGCTGACGAGGCCGTAGTTTTGCGCGGGGTCGCTTCGCGCAAGGAACACGCGCTGCGATTCAACTTTCTTTCCATCCAGGTACTGTGAAACGATTTGGTCCGCGAAAACGAGGTGTTTTTGCGTTTCAATCAATGGAATCACGCTTATTTCCACTGGCATGAAGCGGCCAATCCACTCGGAGACCTTCTGGCTTCCGGGAAAAAGTTCGCGCGATTGTTTTCCGGCGACAAAGTCCCTGTAATAGTGGTACACCATGTTCACGTCGCGGGCGCTTTCAGTCATCGGCAATATGACTTCAAAAATCGGCGCGAGGTCATCGTTGTAGAAAACCTGTGCAGTGTCAAAGGAGCGCGGAATTGCTTCAAGTGTTTCAAGCAGAATCTTGGCTTCGGTTTTTTCTATTGCGGGGTTTGGCACGCGCAGCGTCAGGCGCAGGTCGCGCCCAAGGCGTTTTTTTTCAAAAAAATTCCCGTACTTTGAGAGCAGTTTTTTCACGACATAGGCGTCGACTTCTTTTCCCTCGCAGTCCCACATCTGCTCCGTGCAGCCCAGGTGCGAAAAAGCGTAATATGCTTCCTGGATTTCGTCGTCGCCTTCAAGCAGGCTGTTTGAGGCAAAAAAAGGCATTGACGCATTGTCGGGGTGCTGCGTGCTCATCGTGCGCGGTATGTGCTGCATGGTTTTTTCCAAGAAAAATGGTTATGGAGTCAAAAATAAATAAGAATCGGAAAACTCCAACAGGACATGATACATAACAAAAGGTATTTAATGATTTAATAAGCAACAATAGATTAGTGAAACAAATGCACAAACAAAATACAGTTACTATTTCAAAGGAAGAGTACGATTTTCTGAAAATGAAGGCCAAGATTGCTGACCAGTTTTTAGAACAGGCAGCAATGAATGAAGTTGAACTTGTAAACAGAAAACTTGACTTTTTAGACAGGCAGGCAAGGCTTGGAAAAAGACGAATTCTTAATTCTGAACAAGCTCTTGGCAAGTATACCAAATACCTGAAGTAATTATTCATGTACTCTGCAATATATGATGAAGAATGGGCAGAATATTTTGACAGACTTTCAAATGAAATGAAAGAAAGAACAGCAAAGAAAATAAAAAAAATATTGGAATACCCGCACAAAAGGCATTTGCAAAAAGGAGCAAAATTTTTTGTAGGGGAAATAGGCCAGAACAGGATAATTTATAGGATATTTGAGCAAGACAAAACAGTCAAATTTTACTTTGTAGGCGACCATAAAGAATACGAAAAGTGGTACGAAAAATTTTTTTAACAGCAGCAGGTATTTTGATGGGTATTGGAAAGCGGAGAATAAAACCTCAAAGAGCCAATCATTCTTTCACGGCTTGGTACAAAAAAAACGTCAGGGCAAATGAACCACCAGAAAGTGAACTTAACAAATACCAAGATAGATACAAAAAATCCATGCCAAGTGACGATGTCGAGCCAATAAAAGCAAGACAAGCGTGGAACGAAATTGCAGTATATTACAACAAGTTTGACCGATTAAATGTCCGAAAATATTTCATAGATTATATTTTGAGCCAAGCAAGGCTTAATGGCAAAGAAACAATAGTCAGCATTGGTTCAAGTACTGGAATTTTCGAAAATTTTCTTGGATTTAAAGTCCCTCGTGGAACAGTTATAGGGGTTGACTTTGCACACAACATGAATATTGAAGCAAAAAGGCTCAAGGAAAGGGCCAGGTCAAAAAACGCGCATTTTGTCACAGGCGAAGCAAAAAGACTCCCCATAAAATCAGGTTCAGCCAACATTGTCATAATGTCAGCGCCTTCAATACAAGAATTTTATGGATCGCTGCATGAAGCAAGTCGAGTTTTGATTAAAGATCCAAACTCAAAACTTATTATACAATCCATTGAAACAAAAGTAAGCTTGCAAGAACTCAAGCGCGGATTGCAAAAAGCAGGTTTTGAAATCAGCAATCTAAAAACTTTAAGAGTTTCAGACACAGAAATGGCAGTCAATCTCGTGGCAAAACTGAACAAATAACAGACTCAAAAATAAAAATCGACTCAGTCATTTTTTGGACTGCAAACAGCATACCTTTGCGGAGCGAGGATAAATCATTCCGCCGAAAGGCAGGGACTGCACTTTCTCTCCACTATCAGGAGGCGGGATTGTCCTATGGACAGTATTGGTGATAATAGAGACCCCATCACCAAGGGTATGCCTATAAGGAAAGGCATTTTTAACTGTTTTTAAGTGGAGTTTTTTCATGGCAGAAGAAATGGGCACTTTGAATTCTGGGCAGGTGAGGCTCTGGCAGCAAAGGCAGAGAATACTTCAAAATCTTGCCACTGTAAGGCACAGAATTGCGGTTATGAGTGGCAAGGGGGGTGTTGGAAAAACCACGGTGTGCATTAACTTGGCGGTTTTGGCAGGCGAAGGCAGCAAGGTTGGCGTGGTTGATTGTGACATTGATTGCCCGAACGTGAACCCTTTTCTTGGAATAAACGATCGCCTGATGGTTGAGGGTGAGAAAACTATTCTCCCGGTTGAAAAACACGGGGTCAAGGCGGTGTCAATGGCGGGGCTGCAGGAAACCCCTGACACGGCTATAATGTGGCGCGGGCCGCTGATTGCAAACATGCTTGCACAGTTCCTTGAAAACACGCGCTTTGGGGAACTTGATTATCTTTTTTTTGACACGCCCCCAGGAACGTCAGATTCCTGCCTGAGCCTTGTGCAAAATGCGGGGCTTAGCGGGGCAATTGTTGTCTCAACCCCGCAAAAAGTTGCATTGGCTGACGCACTAAAAACCACCAGAATGTGCCAGCAGCTCCACGTGCCTGTCCTGGGCCTTGTGGAAAACATGAGCGGCGAGGTTTTTGGAAGCGGAAGCGTGCAGGCGGTTGCAGAAAAAGAGGGGCTTGCGTTTCTTGGAAGCGTGAAGCTTGACAAAAAAAACTCTGAACTTGCAGAAGATGGAATTCCCGCAGTGACAAAGAATCCCTCTGTTCGCAAAGAGTTTGAAAAAATACTGGAAAACATGAAAAAAGCCCTTGAAAGTGGGAAGAATTAAAAAAAACAACCTGCAGAAATCTTTAGGGAGGGATTTATCTTTGGCTGGAAAAATGGTTGACCAAAAAATCGCTGATGCTTTGAACGAACAGATTGGGCATGAGTTTTATTCACAGCACTTGTACCTTGCAATGGCTGCATACTTTGACTTAATGGAACTCAAGGGTTTTGGGCACTGGATGAGAATCCAGGCCGCGGAGGAAGCGGGCCATGCAATGAAGGTTTTCGAGTTTTTGCTTGACCTGGACGCGGAAGTCAGGCTCAATGGCGTGAAACCAGTGCCTGCAAAATGGAAAGACACGGTGCATGTTTTCGAGGACGCGCTTGCGCACGAGCAAAAAGTCACGGAATTCATCAACGGGATTTACGAACTTGCACTCAAGGAAAGCCACGCCGCAGCGGTTTTTTTGCAGTGGTTTGTGACCGAGCAGGTCGAAGAGGAGGCAACTGCGCGCGAACTCCTGCATAAGGCGATGATTGCACAGGAATCAAAAGCCGGGCTCTTGTTCCTTGACTCGGAGCTTGCGAAAAGAAAATGACCTTTGGGCACAGAACCATGAAAAGAAAGTTTGAAGGAAAACGCGCACTTGTCACAGGCAGCGCAAAGAGAATGGGAAAAGCCATCGCGCTTTTCTTGGCAGAGAATGGCGCAAGCGTTGCAATAAATTATTTGATGAGCAAAAAAGAGGCAGAGCAAACCGCCAAAGAAGCACGCAAATTTGGCGTGAAGAGCTTTGCGGTGCAGGCTGACGTCACTGACCCTGCCCAGGCCAAAGAATTGGTTGAAAGAGTGGCCCTGGAATTTGGGGGCATTGATTACCTTGTATGCAACGTTGGGAGTTTTGCAAACAAAAACATACGCCAGTTGACGGCAAAAGACTGGATGGATGACCTGCAGACAAACCTCAACCATGCTTTTTTCTGCTGCAAGGCCGCATTGCCGTTCATGGAGAAACAGGGCTTTGGGCGCATCGTCAACATCGGTTACACGGGCGCGGACCGCATTCATGCCAAGACGAGGCCCACTGCCTACCAGGTGGCAAAAAACGGCGTGATTACGCTCACCAAGAGTTTTGCCCTGGAATATGCAAAAAGCCGTGTCACGGTAAACTGTGTCTCGCCGGGAATAATGTTCAACACCAAGTCCCGCAAGACCAGACAGGGCCTTGAAAAACTCGTGCCCATGGGCCGCCTGGCCACATTCAAAGACGTTTTAAGGGCGTTTGATTTCTTCCTTTCAGACGACGCTGATTATGTCACAGGCCAGAACCTCGAGGTTGCGGGCGGGTACCAGCTTTGAAAGCCGGCTCAGGGCCTTTGGAGGCCCCCCTTTGGGTGGCAGGCTGAAACAAAAAACTTAATAATCACAAAAAGCACATTTAAGGTTATGAGGGGAAAACCACTAAAATGAAACGACTGAGTGCAGAGGCTTCAGTGAACCGGCTCAAAAAGCTACTTGCTGAGGGGCAAATGCGCACAAGCCGCGAAGGCAGGAGGGCTTTAAGGACTGAAGCTGCAAATGAAAGGAGGAATAGATGGCTGGAGCAAATCGACCTGATGTCCAGAAGTTTTGAAGAACCTGAAACGGAATCTCGCCTTCGTGCGCTTTACGATGTGCGTGATACAAAACGGAACGTGGACTGGAGAAGATTATCAAATTCAATCGATTATGCAAGTGACCTGTTGGAAGCCCAAAAAAGGGCTTTGGATTTAAGTTGTCTCTACATCAAAAATGTGCTAAGGCTGGGATACCAGATTCCACCCAGTGATGTTAAACGCGTGCAGGACCTGATTTCAAGTATCGAAAAGCTTCACCGACTTTTGGATGCTGTGGCGCGGAAAAGAGCCGCGGCACAGAATTGAACTTTCCTTGAACCGTTTTTGGAGGGTTTCAGGGCCGCAGGGGCATTGTGGCACAGCCGATGGCCCTGGAACCGGTTTTTGGGGGGTTGTTTTTTTGGCAGGATAGGTTTAAAAACACCAGGACACCTATATATATTATTGGAAATGGGAAGTTGGAAAAGTAACTCTATTTTTTTCTTAACTGAA
>JACQJF010000018.1 GCA_016198165.1 Candidatus Iainarchaeum sp.
CCACTACTTTCTTTTGTATGCTTGAGGAAAATTTCTTGTCCGGCCTTTTCAGGAAATACTATCAAAAAGCTTTCATTGACAGCTTTCCGGAAGTCGAAAAAAGGGAGTTTGGGGTCGGCGAGTTCGGGAAAAAAATCAGTTCACGCCACCTCTCGTTCCGGAGTGCCCAGGAGTTCAATTCCTTTTTGGCAAGGACCGCCCCGTTTTTCGTCTCCTTTTCACCGGCGTATTACTCTTTTCCTTCTGCGCGCCCGATGGAGGCAAAGGGCTTTTTGAAGTCCGACCTTGCCTACGAGTTTGACGCTGACGACATTCCCACCGACTGCAAGCTTTTGCATGACTCGTGGAAATGCCCGTGCGGCGAAAGCGGTAAAGGGCGGCTCAAAAACTGCCCTGTCTGCGGGAAAGGGGTGGAAGTTGATGAATGGGTCTGCCCCGAGTGCATTTCTGAGACCAAAAGGCAGGCAATCCGCCTCGTGGATTTTTTTGAGAAGGACTTTGGGATAGCAGACGGGCTTTTTTTCAACTACAGCGGGTCAAAGGGCTTTCACATCCACCTAAGAAACGAGCTCCTTTTGGGGCTTTCACCCGGTGCGCGTGTGGAGATAGTAGACTACCTGACTGCAAATTCCCTTGACGCGAAAATGCACGGTTTTTATTATTCAAAGGAAACAAAGCGTTTTTCTGCCCCGAAGAGGAAAAACGCCCTTGGGTGGGCTTTGCGCATCCATGAAAGGCTTGAAGGCTTTTTCTCCCTTGAAGCCGACATGCTTGCGGCTGCAGGGGGAATAAGTATGAAAACCGCGCAGCAGGTCCTTTCCGGGCGCAAAAAATTCCTCGAATCCCTTGGCGCGGGAGTGCTTTGCCCTGTCGGGCAGAACAAGACTGAAAAATTCTGGTCCGGGCTCGTTTCCCTGGCGGTTGAAGAGGAAAAACTGCTGCTTGACCGCCAGACTTCAGTTGACATAAAGAAAATACTGCGCGTCCCGGATTCACTGCATGGCTCAACAGGCCTCTGTGCGAAAAAACTTTCGCTTGAAGAACTGAAGTCATTTTCCGCACTTGACAGTGCAGTCGTTTTCGGGGGTGAACCCATAAAGTTAAAATCAGTTAACGCGCCAAGGTTCTATCTGGGTAAAACAAGCTTTGGGCCTTTTGAAGAGCAGGAAGCAGAACTGCCGGAATTCGCGGCGGCTTACCTTGTTGCAAAAGGGCATGCAAAACTCCGGGGCCAGTGAAGTGACACGCAATGGTTGTTTCATACGACGAGATACGCAGGATTCACCGCCTTGAAAAAAATACTTCCCAGCTCGTGGAACTTTCACCGGATTTTTACAGCGAACTCTCCTCGTTTATTTCGGGGGAGAAAAAAGTTTACCTTGACTCGCTGAAGAATTTTTCCGTGGCGGAAACCCGCGACTTCACGAACATGAAAAAAATGATTGAAGAAATTTTTTCAATGCGCGAAAAAAAACTCCTGGCGTATGCACTCATCGCGTCAAGGACGAAAGAAACTTCCTTCTCGCATATGACGACGCAGGAAAAAGAACTCTTCACGAAAATAGTCGGACTCCTTGAAGAGCACAGTTCCATGCCTGGGATGTTTTTTTCAGGAAACGAGAATTCCCGGCCGTCCAGGGAGGCTTCGCTGCTTCATGTTAAAATAGTTTCTGATGTCCCGTCTTTTGTCGGCGGCGACATGAAGGAATGGGGGCCGTTTCGGAAAAATGACGAAGTCGAGCTTCCCGTCAGGGTTGCAAGGCTACTCACTGAAAGAAAACTCGCAGTCATAGAGTAAAAAAAAACGGGAGGCATTTTTTGTGTCAAAACAGGATATAGTAGAGCTTGTGCCAAAACCAAGGACGAAATTCATACGCGTCAAATGCAGCGGCTGCGGAAGCGAGCAGACCATTTTCAGCGCGGCATCAACAAACGTGAAATGCCTTGCATGCAACCAGGAAATGGCAAAATCCGGGGCGTCGAAAATACAAATAAGGACAAAGATAATCAGCGTCTACACCTGAGCCCTTGCGTGGGCTCGCGACGCGTACACCTTCGGTAGTACAAGCGCGGGCTCGCGACGCGTACACCTTCGGTAGTACAAGCGCGGGCTCGCGACGCGTACACCTTCGGTAGTACAAGCGCGGGCTCGCGGTGCGTGTGCCTTCGGCAGCACTTGTCTTCGGCAACTTAAACCTTGCGCGGGCTCGTACCATGTGGGGCACAAGTACCCTTGCGGGCACAGGCGGCGCGTATGTGTCTGGCCTGCCCCTGCAGGGCAAGCGAAGGGACGGTAATATAAAAAAAAACAAGGCAAGTTGGTTTGATATAGGGCGCATTTTTTAATTGTGGCGGTGGGGGAAATATTTTTAACCGATAAAAAAAGGTGGCTTTTTTTTCCATGAACGAGTTTCCGCAATCCGGTGAAACGGTTGTCTGCCGCGTGACAAAAATCCTTGATTACGGGGTTTTTGTCGAACTGCTCGAATTTGAGAACCTCGCAGGTTTTGTCCACATTTCGCAGGTTTCAACCAGTTGGATAAAGAACATCCGCAACTTTGTGAAGGAAAACCAGGTGCGTGCAGCCCAGGTCATCGCTGTTGACAGGCAGAAGCGCCAGGTTGACCTGTCCCTCAACAAGGTTTCCGCGGGCACGCAGAGGGCAAGGATCGAGGAGTGGAAGCAGGGAAAGCGCTCAGTGCGGCTCCTTGAAATGATTGCAAAGAAAAACAATTCCACTCTTGCGGCGTGCGAAAAGGAAGTCGCCCAGGTGCTTTTGGAAAAATACGAGACGCTCTTTGATGCTTTCCAGGAAATAAGGCTTGAGCGCAAGGACGCACTTGAGCTTGTGCCGAAAAAATGGCTTTCGGCCGTGAAAGAGGTTGTCGAGAAAAACATCGAGCTTCCATCAAAAGAGATAAAGGGGGTTTTGAGTGTTTCCCTCACTGTCCCTGATGGTGTCGCGGTGCTCAGGCAGGCTCTTGAAAAGGCGGAAAAGGCAGTGAAAAAAAGCGAGGGCCACGTGGAAGTTTCGTACCTTGGCTCGGGGAATTATATGTTGCGCGCGGTTTCATTTGACTATAAGTCTGCTGAAAAAGCGGTCAAGGCATCGGCTGAAGCCGCTGAAGAGTACCTCAAGCCGTTCAAGGCAGTGGTATCTTTTAAAAAATCCTAACTATACCTTGTGTTTTCATGGCTACGAAAATAAAGTTTTCCGCTAAGAAAAAATTCAGGGATGCGATTCTGTTGACCGGTCTGCCGGGAATAGGCCTGGTTGGAAAAATTTCCCTGGATTACCTTTTGCGCCAGCTGAAGTCTGAAAAAATCGGGGAAGTAACTTCTGATTCTTTTCCCCCAAGCGTGCATTCAAAGGAAGGGATAGTAAACCTCATAAAGGACGAGTTTTTCCACGTGAAAATAAAAAACAGGGATTTTGTTTTTCTCGCGGGGCCGGTGCAGCCGTCCCTCGACCTGCATGGCCCTTCAATGTCCGAGCATTATGAGTTTGCGGAAAAAATCATTGAAAGGGTGAAAGAACTCGGGGTTTCGGAGATTTATACGCTTGCAGGGATAAACGTGGGGGAGCGCCGGATGATGACCGAGCCGCGCGTAATCATTGCCGCGACCAGCAAAAAGACGCTTAAGGCATGGGAAAAGTTCGGCGTCATAAGCGACAGGCCGGAAGGCCTGATAAGCGGCGCGGCAGGGCTCATTTTGGGGATTGCAAAGGAAGAGGGCCTTGAAGGCGCGTGCCTAATGGGCGAGACGAATGCGCGCCTTGTTTACGGTGACCACGGCGCGGCAAAAAAAATCATTGAGATTCTGTCAAAAAAGTTCGGCTTTCAGGTGAAAATGAACGAGATAGAAAAGGAAGCCAAGGAAATCGAGAAAGCCTTCACCCAATTGTCCAAACAATTGGAAGTGCCGGAAGACAAGCCCGAAAACGGGTTATCATACGTGAGGTAAATTCCTGTTTTCTTTTTTTTTCAGAACTCCCCAAGCGTTTTCTGCCCATGCAGTTCCTGTTTTCCTGTTTTTTCCGTAAGCTTGTCTTTTTTTTCGAGGAATTCTTTTTCAGAGTCGAAGATGAATGGCACGCCGTATTTTCCCCCGCCGCCGGGAATGTAGGAAACCCACCCGCTGCGGAAGGCAACGATTTTTTTCGCGGCCTGTGCGTGGACTTCAGTTAATTCCGCTTCACCGGCATCAACGAGTGCGTGGATTTCCGTGCCGAATGCTTCCACGAAGTCTTTCCACAGCGACTGCACGGCCTGTGAGTTCGCGTTTTTTGCGCCAAGGGCTATCTGGATTATTTCTGCGAGTGGAATCACGTGCATGTACGGTGGCCGGAATTTCGGGTGGGAGCCGGGTGGTTTTGTTGCAAGCATTTTTATCCTGTCGCGCACGCCGCGCTTTATCTGGTTTGCACATTTGATGCATTTCCAGTTCAGGCTTTGTGCCTGTTCAAACGAGTACTGCGCATAGCACGCGTTGCATGCCGTTGCGTGGTATTTTCCCTCGCGCGGGTCAAGGCCAGCGTTGAGAGTAATGAGTTTTTCTTCTCTTCCAGCAAGGGCTTTTTTTAGTTCAGAAAATGTTGGTTTGTTCATTTTTATCCTGTTGAATTCGCGCCCAAGCTTGTTTGGCCAGGGGCTATGGGCATCAGAGCTTGAGAGAAAAGCGTATCCGTGGTTTTCCGCAATCGTGTCTGCAAGGTCAGTGTCAGCGCTCAGGCCAAGTTCGATGAAGTGGATGTTTTCTGCCATCTGCCCGTATGCTTTTTTCACGGAGTCAAAGTACGCATAGATGCCGGTGTATGGGGTAAACGAGTGCGCGGGGCCGGTGATTCCGCCTGTTTCAAGTACTTTTTCGGCGATTTGTTCTGCTGAAAGTGACAGCTTTGGCCTGCCGCACATCGAGCAGTCCAGGCTGCCGGAATGCAAAAATTTTTCACGCAATTCCTGTGCGCTTTCAAGGGAAGGCAGGTATATGAGATGATGTATCCTGTTTCTGTCCTCTACCTCCGTGCCTGCAATGAAATAGGCCTGCTGGTTTTTGTCCATCAGGACATTGTTTTCCGTCTCGACAATGTTTTGTTTGAGGTGCTCAAACCAGTTCTTGTGCAATGCGTCAGCGCACACGAGGACTTCTATGCCCTTGAGGCGCGACTGTTCAGCCATGACTGGTATGAGCATCTGCTTGCTCACGCCACCCGCATAAAGGCCGTGGAGCTGCAGGTCACAGTTATATTCCTTCAACCGAAAAAACCTCCCAACCTCTCTATAAGTATAAAACTATTAAAAGAAATAAAAGCCTCTTCTGCTGGGTGGCTTTTTTTTGGGGCTCAGATTTGTATGTTGAAGAACCTGAGTATGAGTATCGCGCCTATTCCTGCCGGTCCGAACAGGGCGGAAATCAGGAGGCTTGGCCAGAACGCAAGCTGCGTGTTGAATCCGTAGACTGCGATTCCCCATACGATTATCCCGAGAATCGAGTTTACGATTGCTTTTTTGAGGAACATGAAAACCAGGATTCCTGCGGCAAGCAGCACCAAGCCAACAATGAGAAACTGCCAGTTTCCAACAAGCAGGTCCTGGGCGTTTTCGCCTGCCTGTGCCTGGAGCAAAACCCAAGTCATAAAAAGCTTGTTTTCCAAAAGTTGTTTAAGTATAGGCCTTTTGGCGGGCGAAATTTTCTTTAAAAAATTTGGAAGTGCTTTTTGGCATGGAGTTTTCAAGCGAGCAGAAAAGGATTGCCCTTACCCTTCTACATGGGGGCCCCCAAACCATAGAAGAGCTTAACGGCTCGGTTGGCATTCCTTTTGACGTATTGTCAAAAGAGCTAAAAGGGCTTGTGAAGCTAAAATTGCTTATTGTGGATGGATACCCATTAAAGTATTCCCTCAAAAAAGAAATAATGGAAGAGCTTAAACGCAGGAAGGAAATTTCAATGGATGACGAAAACCCTGTCCGGTTAAAAGTCCTGATTGACGTCCAGGCGCTCGTGGAGGAGGTTGCCGAAAAATCCCTTGCTGAGGTGGAAAAAGCCCTGCGGGAAGAGAAGGATTTCACTGTTTATGGCGTTTTCAAGGCAAAGCCTATCAGCCATGGGGAAACAGTGACCTCTTATGTTGAAGCCGATGTTTCCGTAAAGGATTTCAAGGCCCTTGTGCGCCTAATGTATTTTTTTGGCCCTACGAGCGTCGAAGTGGTTAAACCAAAAAAGCTTGAAATAAGCATTGATGACCTCCAGGAAGGCCTCATGGACATGGCGGAAATGATACAGGCATACAACTACCACGTCCTTAAGGCGATGAAGAAATCCGAACTTGAGTCATTCCAGAAGAAACTGTTCAAATGAAACCCAAACAAGCTTTTCGCTCAACGACGATTGGGCTTTCAGCAAAAAAAGAACATTTTCCTAAAGCCACTTTTTTATACATAAGGCCTTTCCCGTTTGACCGAAAGGTATTTAAATAAAGTCGTGAAATTATTGGTATTAACGAACTTTGACCTATGCCGGTGCGTGTAGATACCACTGGCTCAAAGGGCAAGTTTGTTTACTTTTCGTGTGATTTGTGAGGTGAAGCAAAACATGAAGGGATTGAACATTAAAAAACTCGCAGCTATTGCAGCTGGTGGAGCACTACTTGCAACAGCAGTAGCGCCTATTGTTTCAGCACTAGATTTGACAAAGACAGATGTTTTTAACGACGCTGGAAGCCCAATCGTGAAAGTCGTTGTGGGTTCCAGTTCAGCTCCAAGCGACGGGGTCTGGGCAGGGAACATTGCAGCAGCGATTGCAAACAAGGCAAGGACCTATAAGACAGTTGACGTGGGCGGAGCTCCAGGCGAAGGAGCCGGCGAAGCAACTGTCACAGACCTAAGCGCCAAACTCATTGTTGGCGGGAGCGTGACTTTCAGCAACTCTACAAAACTGACACTTGGAGAAAGTGCCAACACAACTGACATGAACTCAGAAACAACATCTGGCAATAAAGAAGTTGCCGGGTTGGAATTGACAGACTCCAGTTTTTCAGAGGGGCTGCAAAATAAGACTACCACAATAAAATGGGCCGGGTCAACCTATAACAGAACTTTTAAAGAAAAAATAGGCCTGAAAGCAGATGTGGCTTTTGACTCCGCGAACAATGGTAACGTAGCAGATTTGGAAGTAGTCATTAACACAGGCGACCTAAACTATGTTGTCGACCTTGGGCAAGGTGTTCCAGTCTACGAATCAACAACTTCCGGAACATTTTTCACTGACGGAACAAACGATAATGTCCTAATACCGTTTTTTGGTGAAACTTACCTTGTCAGAGAAGTCAACAAGACAAGCAACTTTGTAAGGCTCATAAAATCAGAAGAAACAAAAGCTTTCCTTCAGGGAGACCTTGTTCCAGACCTTAAGGGAAAGAACAGCCTTGCCGGGCAAACTGCCTCAGTCAGAATTGACTCAATAATTGCAACCGGTCCTGCAGCATCAAGTTACAGCGCAGACGTGACCTTGATTGACGAAGAAGGAAACGAAAGAATAACAAAGACTGTTGCAACTGGAGAAAACATCAACGAAATACTGACAGTTGACGGCCTCGAAGCAATTGACACTGTGCTTTACGTTGACTCCATTGGAGTAGACGCACAAACCGGTGCCGGAACAGTTAAAGTCCTGGTAGGCACAAACTTGGTTGATTTGTATTCCAGCAACAGGTACCCGTATGATTCAACACAAACCTCCAATCACCCATATATCGTAAGCCTCAATTACTCAAGTGACGGTAACTACATTACCGTGATTGGAATCAAAAACGAAAATACAAAGTGGACAAATGGTTCAGGAACCTATGTTAAACCTCCATTGTACCCGCCAGAAGCACAGGCACTGACAAGCGCCGGGCAAATTGGTGCAAAGGAAGCAGTGTTTTTGGGTGAGCTTAATGAAGGTCAGCTTGGAAAAGGTTTTTTCAGCGTGGAGTTCCAGGGACTTGAAACAAATGAGCCACTGCACACGATAAGATTCTACAACCACACACTCGAATACGTTGACGCAAGCGACAGGAAACACACGATTCCATTAAGACTGCCTGTAACCGGTGGATTTTCAAAAGACAGCACTGGTGGTAGTTCGTTTACTTTCGACGGAAGGACAATCTATTACATGGCAGACAAAACAAACCGGACCTTTGACATGAACACAGATATTGCATTCAATGGCGCAAGAGTGTTCAGGACAATTGACGGAAATGGTGGCCCAACTCAAAACGGCCTCAACAACATGAATGTTGCTCCAAACACCGTTCACATAGTGTTTGGTAACGGGGCAGACCTAAATGTTCCAATAAACGGTGAAGTAGACATTAATGGGTTCTACTTTACAGTGACAGACACGAATGGTAGCGGCGACATCAATAAAGTGACTTTACAAGCAGATGGAAACGTCATTTTCTCAATGGCGCAAATCAACTCTTCAGGTACAGCTGACTATCTAGAGAGTTGGACAGACTTTAACGCAACAAGAAACTATCTTTATATGTCTGATGCCAACACCTCAGACTATGTTGCATACAACGGAAATACAGTGTCACTGAAAGGGCAGGACGATGTGGTATACCAGTACGCACTCTTTTCGGACAATTCAACCGATAGTGGAGAATTTTACCTGCTGTTTGACTCCCACCAGACTTTGAACGGAAGATATGATGCTGACATAAAGCTCTGGGGAACAGACATAAACGAGGATGGAAACTACACCGGAGATGGAATAGACCAGAATGCCCACCGGTTTTCAGCTGACCTTGGAAGCAGGCCATACTACTGGCCAAACATTGCAGATACCACCGGAGGCCCAACAGCAAACGCCTATTATACAGCTGCCTTTGGAATTGAAACAGCAGGGGATGGAACCACTGCGGCAGAAGCAACTGCGGACTTTGACACAAACGTCTACATTGACACGGCGGAGAGTGCAGGTTACGCTCCAGCACTCCCAAACACCCAGTTGTCACAGCCAACAAGTGACCTAAACTACAATGCCAATGGGCAGGATGGCTCGGCAAAGTTTGTAATGGACACGGACCCAGCCACAACTACAGCGCATCCAAAAGCATACAACGACTATGGTGTTCTCTACGAGATCTCAGACACTAGGGAAGTAAAAATTGTAGTCCCAGACAACAGGAGAAGGCCAGTCCTAGTAATCAAAATGGAAGGCTCAACCACTGAGGTCACAGGCGGAGAAGAGCTCACCCTCGTGGAAGGCGAAGCAGGAACTACAAGCACTGGTACATCAATAACGCTTGAAGAGGTCCTCTATTCGGCTTCATGTGGTGGTGGCGGCGATGCCGGCACATGCCAGGCTACACCGGAGAACTACTTCGAGCCAGCAAGCATTCCATCACAGCTCGTCTACCTCGACACAGAGGCTCCGACAGGGACACTCGTCCTCGTTGGCGGTCACTTGGTCAACAGGCTGACGGCACAGATAACTGGAATCGAAGATCAGTTGACGGCCCCAGGTGACGGTACGAGTGCATGGAGAGCAGAATCAGGCGAATTTGTCGTCGCGGGTTACACTCCAGCGGACACCGTTTCAGCCGCAAGGGACTTCATCAGCTCGATCGAAGCAATAGACATGATGGGTTAATTTTTTAACCCACCATTCTTTCCTTTTTTTTCTATTTTTTTTTTATTTTTTCGGCCTTCCACGCCGTCGGGCGGTCAAAAACACGGCCATTTAAAGCGGGGTTCTTTTAATTGTTTTCAGCTTCAACTATAGCAAGGGTCTTTGAATTTGACAATAATTGGACACTTGCTATTATGTCAAAGTCCATATTGATGTCAAAAATTAAAGACTTTGACTATATCTTGTGGATGCTGTATGAATTTGCGTAACGTTGTTTTGGCGGTTGTCCTGCTTTTGCTGATTTTTTTTCTCGGCTCGTTTATTTTTTCGGGTGTTTTTCAGGCCCGCGAGTTTGAGTCTGAGTTTGAAAACGTCCTGTTTGTCTCTGATTATGCCGAGCCAATTGGTTTTTTGAAAGCGGTTCCAGGCGGCTTTAATGATTTTGCTGTCTCGCCTGAATTTTCAGAAGTTGGTTCCACGTCTTTTATGTCCCAGGGGCTTACGCTTTTCAATTCAGTGCTCGTGGCTAAAGGCAAAAAAGTGGAGACGATTGCTCGTGTGGTTGATTTTGAGCAGCAGCTTCTTTATTGTCAGGTTAATGACGGGAATGTTTTGGAAAACCAGCGCATTGAGGCGCCTGACTGCAGTGAAAAGCTTGAGAGTTTTCCCGGGCTGGTTTTTTTCATTGAATTGCCTGATGCTGCCCTTTCAAAGTCGTCAGTCGAGGTTTCAGAAGGCAGGGTATATTTGAGGCCAAGGAGTTTTGAGGAAGTTGCAAGGGTTTCCTTCCTTGTTTTATCAATTATATATCCTGATGCCGGGGCTGTGATAGATTCCATGAACCGTGTTTTGGACCGGGTTCAGTGATTAATGAAAAGAGAGGGTTTTTTTTGACGTGTCATCTGCTTGGAAAAAAAATCTCGTGTTTTTTGGGTTAATCCTCCTCTTTTTTGCCGCGTGGGCAGTGGTTACCAATGCAATTGAACCATTAAAACGCTTAAAGCTGGAATTTTTTGTCCTTGCAGCCGTTTTTTTCATGGCAGGGGTGTCTGCATGGGTTTTTTCATGGGCTTTGTTTGTTAAAAAGCAGTTGGAAGTGCCTTTTTCTTCGCTTTTTTTGGTTGGTTTTGCGGCTTTGCCTGGGGCCATTACCCCGCTCCAGTCGGGTTCTGATGCTTTAAGGTCGATTTTTCTGAAAAAGTATTTCGGCTTGTCGGTTTCATCATCTCTTCAGTCCTCTTTTATAGTCAAGGGCCTGAAGTTTTCCCTGATTTTTTTGTTTTCAGCCCTGCTTGTCGCCCTGTTTTTAACCGGTTTTGTTTTGTCCCGCCAATGGTTTTCAGCCAGGGATTACCTTGCGTCCATGGTGTATTTTGCGCGCTATCTTTCCGGTGAGCAAAACCTGTTGCTGTTGTTTTTTTTCTCAACTGGCCTTTTCGTGGTTTTCAGCGGGGCTGTTTTGTTCCTTTTGCCCCTGCAAAAAGGGTTCAGTTCAAAGGTTGCCGGTTTTTTTTCCCGCCTTGAAAAAAGGCATTCCTTGTTTTCAAAGCCCCGGGTTTTTTTTGAAAAGTATCCTTCTTTTCTGGCGGGCACGAATTTTTCCGATGGCCTGTTTGTTTCCGGCCTGGTTTTTTTTTCCCTTGCATGCGAGTTTGCTGCAATGGTTTTCTCTTTCCTCTCCGTCGGCTTGCTGGTTTCCCTTCCCGGGCTTTTCGTTTTTTTCGTTTTGTTTTCAGTGCTTGAAAGGACTCCAGTGCTTCCGCGTGGCATAGGGATAGCAGAGGTTACCGGTTACTATTTTCTGTCTTTTCCTTTTTTCCCCCAGGGTGCCTTGTCAGGGGAAAGCGTGGCTGCAATGCTCCTCGTGTACGGGGTCGTGAGGCTGGGTGTCCCGACTCTTGCGGGTTTTTGCGCCTGGGCATTCATGTCCCGGAAATTTTCCCATGCGGGTTTCACCTGATTAGAATAGCCCAGAAAATGCAGTTGGAAAAAACAACAATCCATGTTGCAAGCACGATTTTTTTTTCATGCATTGGCCCAAAGATGGTCATGATGAATTTTGCAAAGTCGAGCCGCGGTTTTTCCGGGTCCGGCAGTGCAAGCAATCCGTTGCCGAGCAATTTGTAAGGTGGTTGTTTTTGCTGTGTCATGTCGCCTGCATTTGTCAGGAGTTTGAGCAAAAAAAAGTCGATTGCGTGCGGTATGAAAAAAAGCGCGACAGTTGCCTGCACGCGCAGGTCATTGCTTAAAAGCGCGATGGATGCAATGCCTGAACCAATCAACAGCGTTCCGGCATCCCCCGGAAAGACTTTCGCGGGGTAAAAGTTGAGCAAAAGCAGTGCAAGTATTCCTGCACTCAAGCCTGCTGCGGGTATGAAAAGCGGCGTGTTATATACGAGCCCTGCGGTGAAGACGCTGATTATGAAACCGCTTCCGACTTCCCACCCGTTCAGCCCTGCAAAAGTGTTCTGCAAGGAAGCAAGCCCGGCTATGAAGGCCGCGGCAGGGAGTGCAAGGATTGCGCTGCCGGTGAATAGATACCCAAAGGCAACTGCGAAAACCGAAATCGGGACAGCGCGGATTGTCCAGCTGAGCGGTTTTTTCGTGAACTTGTTTTTCGTGTCATCAAAAAAACCCATCAACCCAAAAATGGCGGGGCAGGCTGCAAGAAGCAAAGCGGCATCTGTGGCAATTCCATTTGCGAAACCATAAACAACCCCTATCCACAGGCCGGTTAAGAGCACGATTCCGCTTCCTTCCGGAATGACCGGCCTGTGTTTTTTGTTGATGTCAATGCCTGTGCAGAAATTGTTTTCCAGGTTGAGTTTCCTGTAAACAAGCAGTGCTGCAAGCGTTGCAGCAAATGAAAAGAAAACAATTGCCCAGGTCATTTGTTTTTTTTACCTTGGTTCTTTTTTCATTATTTCCCTAATCACGGTTGTTGCATAGTTTCCTTTCGACAGGTAAAACCCGATCACGGCTTTTGTGCAACCTTCTGTGAATTCATCCTTGCCGACTTCTTTTATGGAGAGGTTTTTTGGGGAAAGTGCCAGTTGTTTGCGCTTTCCTTTGGAGCTCAGTTCGCTTAAAACCTTGAGCTTGAAGTCTTTTAACCCGATTCCTTCCTCTTCAAGAACCTGTTTTTCTATTTCGCCTGGTTTTCCCTGTGCAAGTTCAGATTCAAATCCAAACAACGGGGCAGTTGCGATTCCTTCAAGCAGTATATCCCCTTCGAGAGGTTCAAGCCCAAGCCCCTGTTCCACCCTCCACCTGACAACCTTGTTGAACAAGTGGCTCTGGTAGGCATGCGTGAACATTATGCGCAAATACTTGGGCAGCATCCCAAGTGCTCCTGCAAAATCGCGCGGGTACCTGCACAAGTGGTGGATGATTGCCCTCTCGTACCTGAGTCTTGTCGGGAAAGACTTTGAGGCTTGCGCAAAATCCATTGTTGCTGCAAGCTGTTGGCGCGCGTTTTTCGTTTCCTCGTCCTCTTCCGGCGCGGTGGAAGTTAGGTAGAGCATTACCGCGCCTTCGATGTTTCCCCTGAGTATCTCGCGCCCGACCAGGTGCGTTATCTCCCGCACCCCGCCAAACCTCTGCAGCCCGAAAAAATTCGGGATTCCTTTTTCAATCTCTGCAATGCATTCATTTATCCTTTTCCTGGTTTCATTTTCATCCAGTTCTATTTCCCTGACCGTGATTTCAAACTCGTTTCCCCAGAGGTCGCCAAGCTCTATTCTTTTGTCGCTCCACTCTGCTTCCCGGAGTGAGAGGAATCGGTTCGTGAAGTTTTTCACTTTTTCATAATCAGGTTTCCAGATTGAGATTCTCTGGCTTGTCACTGCCCGCTTGTCTTTCATCCCCGCATAGCCGAACCTTTTGCCGCTTAAGTGCATTCCGCGCGCCATGTACCTTATCGCGAAGTTCAGGTCAGTGTTGAATTTTTCAAGCGTGAGGAGGAGCTGTTCCTGCCCTGTCGGCTCCGGCCAGTTTTTTTCCACAATGTTTTTTGTGCCGTCTTCTTTGTCAAAGGCAAGTATTTCACACTTTTTTCCTTCAGGCGTTATTTCTTTCACAATGAAGTCAAAGGCCCTTTTTTTTATGCGCCCGCCAACTCCCTGGGCTTTTGTGTAAAAGAACCCTTGCGTGGGTTCACGACGCATATCTGTCCCTTCTTCGAAGGGACGGTAATTTGACATATAATCTGGGTCACCGGGAAAATGTTTTTTAATCATCTGAACCGCAAAATGGCGCCTATTCCTTCGAATGACTTGAGGAACTGCTGGCCCTCCGGGGTGTCTGTCGAGATTATTTCCACTTTCGCCCCCGTTGTGGCGGCCTTTTCAACCATGTACTCGAGGTATTCGGCTTCCTCCAGGACTTCAAGCTGTGTTGACGAGCACTCGGAGCATTTTTCTTTCGAGGGGTTATACTTGAGTGTTTTTACGACCACTTCGAACTGTTTTTTGCATGACTGGCATTCAAACTTTAGGACCACCCAGTTTATACCCTCGCTTAAGAGAAGCGTGTCGACTTTCCCGATTTCAATGTCGCCAATTACCTGTTTCTCGCCGTAACTTGCAAGCGATTCCCGTGCAAGCTCCGTGAAAAACCTGTCCAAAAGTTTTTTCTCCTTTATGACTGCCGTTGCTTTGAGGAGTTCCTCAGAACGCTGCAGGACTTCGCGTATGCCGGATTCGTCGGTGTATGAAGTGTCTACAGTGCCGATGATTTTTTTCTTCAGCCGGTAGTCAATGAGGTCTTTTTCAAGAAAATAATTTTTTGTGATTCCAGGCCCACCCACAATGATTCCTTTTAACTTGTCCTCGTATGGCAAAAACGCGGCATTCGCCTTTTCGCTTATTCTTTTGTAGAACTCCTGTGCGGCTTCCTCGCGCAGGTGCTCAAAGCGTTTTGATGAATTATGCACGACAAGTCCTTGTGCCAAAAAATTCTGGTTCTGGACACTTATGTCTGTCATTGAAATTGGAGCCTTTCCTTCAGTTATGCTTGTTATTTTAGCCGGCAATAATTCTGATTCCAATACTTTTTGAAGCGCTTCCATCAGTTTGGGGTTTGTTTTTGCTTTTTCAACTATTGACCGTTGGAAAGCACGTTTGCTTATTTTGCGCCTGTTTTGCAAAAACATGTTGGCTTCAATGAAACGTTGTTTTTTCCAGTTATGTGCTTCAATGATTTTTCTTACCTCACTTCCAAGTATGGGGACTTGTCTTACGCTGCTTTTTCCGGCTGATTTTTCAATTATTTTTTCAAGTTTTTTTGTCTTTTTTTGGGAGGAAAAACCAATATGCTCTCTAAATAACTCCAATGACTCTTTTTCAGACATCTGTATCGTAAACCTGTGGTTTTTGGTATACGGATTTCTGCGGTTGTCATACTCATGGACTGATGAAATTATTCCAAAACGCGGTAAAACAATTTGCAGCTGCCAGGCAAGTTTTTTGTTGTTCACTCCAAATCCAAGATGGCCTTTGGAAGCATAGCCTTCTGCATCAAAAAGGCCTTTGAGAAAACCCGCAACGACGTAGTTTGGGGACTTGAGGATTTTTTTTGGTATTTCAAGGTCTAGTGCCGAGTGTTTTTCCGGAAATTCGCTCTGCAAAAACTTGACAATTGGTTTTCCATAAGCCCTTATTTCGTAATAAGCCTTGCTTTGCCTATATCTTACACGCACATTGGCATTAAACACGTTTTTCAGCATGAAGGCATAATGCTCTGCTAATTGCTTGTCCTGCTCTGAAAAGCATACGCGTTCTTTTTCAATATTTCCATCGCCAAGCCAGTATCCAATAATTTGGGCTAAAGACTTGTCCAGGGTTTTTGGAAGTGTGTGAGTTTGCAGTTCTTTGCAGTGTTTTTCAATAAACTCGTTAAAGTTTTCCCCTACTGCAGTAAGATAATGATATAAAAAGTCATGTCGAATATTTCGTGTTCCGCGTTCTATAACGGATATTGCAGTTTGTGTGGCTCCAATCTTTTTTGCCAAGTCTTTTTGGTGCAATTTTTGTTCTAACCTTTTTTTCAATAAAATTTTTCTCCCTTCAGCACTGATTTTATATGAATTAAAGAAATGAGTTTGAAGTTTCTGGGTTTCCCCTTTAACTCTCAATTTTTCTGGGAATAACAATTCGTCGCCTTTGGAAAGCTGCCCAGCTTTTTTTTCCATGATTTTTCCATTTTCAAGAACAAAAAAAGTGTGGTCTTTAGAGCTCTGGATTTCAAAGCGGGGGTATTTTGTAACGATTTTTAGGGGAATTTTTTCTGTTTCCCATTTGTCCGTAATTGTGGTTTCCGTTACTTTATTTTTTTCAAAATTCCCCGACAAAACTGGAAGAGGGTTGTGTGTATCCTTGATTTCTATGATCTCTCCGTTTGCAAGTGGAATAAGGGTGTCTGAACTTAGGCATTGCCCGCCTGCACGTGTCTTTCCCGCAACATTGCTTGTGAATTTCCCGATTATGTCATAGCGTTTCCCGATTAATGCGGCAATGGTTGACTCATTCTTGTCAATTGTGATGAGTCCGTATACTTCCTGTGGGCTCGCCATTTCGCGCAATGGCTCGAGGTGGAATTGCGAGTCGCACCAATAGAGCCGTGTGCGCAGTTCCTTGATTGGCTTTATCGTGAACAGGCGGATGTCGGTTTTTCCCTCTGATTCGGAGACGTTTCCCGCGAAAACAACGAGGCCTGTCTGGGGGATTTTGAAGTTGATTTGCTTGAGAAAGCCGCTGATTTTTCGCAGTGCTCCCTGCACGTTTTTTCTTGTCTGCGGGCTTTTGATGTTCGAGCTTTGCGAAATTTCCTCGTTCAACTGGCCCATTACTGCTCCGCGGTCGGTGTCTGAGGGTATGTAGACACTAATCATTTCTGTCCCGCGCCCGCGGAATTTTTCGAGTTTTGCAAGCTTTTTTTTGAAAAGCAGTGCTTCCGAGTCGCTTACATCGGCTAAAACCATGTGCATGCGGATTACCTGGAAAAATGGTTTATTTTGTTATCTATAACAAGAATGGGGCATAAAAGCCTTTTAAACGCTTTCAGTTTTTGGTTTATGTGGTGGGATTATGGCAAACCAAGAAAGTAATCCTGTTAATTATTCATGGTTCATTGCAAATGCTTTTGCATTTGCGATGCCCCGCAAAGCTTCGCTTTGCGAGGTGCTAATCTCTCAAACCACTATAATATGCCTAAAAATTTTCGTGGTTTGAGATAATTTATTATTTGGCTTTCCTTGAATATCTTTAGTGGTTTTTTTTTTATGTTCGAGCTTTTCCAGGAACTTGAAAAACAGGCACAGGCTGAACAGGCTTCCAGCCCTCCGGCTGTCCAAAATGAAGGCAGTGGTGTCCTGGTTTTGTCTGTCGGGGGCTCGCTTTTTTTTGACGAAAAGCCCCTTGCCCCGCAGATTGCAAAATTCTGCGAATCCATTTCTCGCCTTCATTCGGAAGGCTACAAATTCGTCCTCGTCGTGGGCGGGGGCAAGATTGCACGGGGTTATGTTTCTGCAGCCAAGTCTTTTGGCGCGACCAATTATTCACAGGATGAACTTGGCATAATGGTTACGCGCGCAAATGCGTTTGTGTTCATCCAGGCTCTTGAAAAAGCCCACGTGCATGTCCTGGCTTCCCCCACTGAAGCGCTGAACGTTCTTGGCGCAGGGGATATTCCGGTGTTTGGCGGCCTTTGGCCGTCTTTCACGACTGACGCTGTCGCGGCACTGGTTGCAGAGGCAGTTGACGGGGTTTTTGTGAACCTGACTGACGTGGACGGTGTTTATTCTTCCGACCCAAAGAGAAGTTCAAATGCAAAGTTTTACCCTGAGATTTCCTACGAAAAACTCCTGTCGATGGTGAAGCTTTCCGCTTCAAAGCCAGGCCAGAACATGGTTTTGGACATGCCGTGCGTGAACATCCTGCGCAGAAGCAGCATAAAAGGAATCGTCCTCAATGGAAACGATTTGCCTAACTTCGAGGCAATGGTGCGTGGCAATGAGTTTCGGGGCACGCTGGTTCAGGCGCCTTTGCAGGAAGAAAACCTTGAAGAAGAACAATAATTCTAATTTTTTTAGTACAGGACATCAAACGCGAAGTCTTCCCATTCTCTTTTCCCGATGACGATTTCCACTTCAAGCGGGTTGATTATGGGTTTTTTCCAGTGTTGTGCGTCATCCCCGACGATTCTTGTGCAGGCGGTGTTGACAAAACAGTCCACGTTTACTCCTGCCATGTAGTCTTCTTTTACCAGGTCCATTGACAACAGGAACGCGTTTTTCCCGGCTTCTTCAAGCATTTTTTTGCAGTGCAGTGCAACCTGTTTATACCGCTGCCCGGTTTTTGTTGAAACGAGTATGCCAAAGTTTTTGCAGTTTTTTGCAAGGGCGATTGCCGCAAACCTTTTTCTTTTGTACCTGTCAAGCTCGTTTGAAAAATCTTTGACAGTCTGTGTGCTCGTGTCGAGGAAAAAAACCGGTTTGTTCACTGACAATGCAAGGCCAAGCGGGTGGAAATGACCTTCGCCAATGTATATCGCTGCATCGATTTTGTATGCAACACTTGTAACCGCTGTATAATTGCATCCAAGCACTTGGCCTTTGAAGGCGATTCGCGGGCTTGCTTCCCCTATAAGTACTTTGAATCCTTTTTCTTCAAATTTTTTTTGCACGCTTTCAAGCAGGTAAATGAATTGCGAGTGCGTGCACAAGGCTATTCTATCGATTTTTTTTTCCCTCAGCACTGCAGTGGCTTTTGTTATAAGCGTGTTTAGGTTTTTTTTCGGGATCTTGTCGTACACTGGTACATAGATTACATTTTTTGGCCTGTGGATTGGCGCGTGGCCAAAGTGGACCAGGAGATCTGCGCTAAGGGCGTTCATTTTGTCAAGGGGCAAGTCGCAGGCTCCGAAGCAGGGGTCCATCGCGGCAAAAACCTCCGCCCCGGTTTTTGAGAGTTCTGAAATTATCCTTGTGAGCCGCGGCTTTAAGCCCTCCGGGACCTGCACGATTATTGTATGTGCATTTCTTTTCCTGATTTCTTTTTTGACTTCGCCGAGCCTTAGGTCAAGCATGTGGGAAAAAATCTTTTTTTTTATAGTAATCCAAAATTATATATCATATTACCGCCCCATTGAAAATGGGGCATATATGCGGCGCGTGTGCCCCGCAGGGTATAAACTCCCGCAAGGGTTTTTTTAGTTAAGCAGTCGGTTAGGGGGGGGGAAAAAAAACTTATTTTTTCTCTTTGGCGGGTTTGGTTGTGGTAGGTGCTTCCTTTGAAGCGGCCTTGCCTTTCTCTTTGGTTTCTTCCTGCTTGCCTTCCGCTGCAGTGGTTTCCTCTTTCTTTGCTTCCTCTTTCTTGGGTTCCTCTTCCTTTTTTTCTTCCCTTATTTTTGCGGGCTTTGTGCCTATGGATTTCACGTCTTCATGGATTTTTACCTTGACTTTTGTGGGCAGTTTTGAGTTTGCGCCAAGCATGCATTCTTTTGCGGCTTGCGTATAGGCTTCATCTACAAGCACGCTTAGTATCCTCTGCCCCGGTTTTACGCGGAGCGCGCGCCCGATTGGCGTGCCAAAAGAGTGGCTCATCCCAGTGCTGATACGGTCAGCGCCTGCCCCCTGTGCAATCTTGTTCTCCCTGAGAATATGGTAGGGGTATGCCCTGATTTTCATGAAATAATTTTCTTTCCCGACATTTTTTGTAAGCCCTTTGTTTATCATTACCCTCGTGCTTTCCATGGCGTTGTCCCTTATCTGGACTTCCTGAAGCACAATCAGGTCAAGGATTCTTGAAAAATTTTTGAACGGGTTTCCCATGTTAAACTGCCTTATTTTAAGGCCTGGAGTGGCGCCTATATAGTTTTTGTCGTGCACCCTGACGGCTAACCTGGTGTACGGCCTGTCCTTTGTGGACCGGTAACAATGAGCTGGCCTCAAACCCATGGAAAAAAACCCTCAGAAAGTCTTCTTTTTATAAAAAAAAGAGGTTTATTGTAACCTAATTAGCCTTAAAATGGTTTTTAAACGTATGCGTGGGTTTTTTTTGTTGGGGTTTTTTCTTGTATCATGTTGGCCGTGTTTTGAGAATAATAGGAAACAGCGATGACCGGGCGGGTAATGCGGACAATTCCATTCAGGTTCACCTTGAAATGTGGGATGAAAACCAGGTGATAGTCCTTCTACACCCGGCACTTAATTCTACCATCAAGGAGAAGGATGTCGTGCTTGTACACTATACCCAGCCTGAACCAGTCGTTGTAAGGGTTTTCAAGGCAAAGGAGGGGAAAGAATTGTGGGAAATTTTTTCAGATTACTTTAGCCAGCGGAAGGCTCTGGCAAACAAGCAACTGTTTCGGGATAACCCCGCCGGAAGAATGATTGGCTGACCAGGTTTTTTTTCAATGGAGCCAAGGGTGCTTGTGGGTTGCCCGATTTTTGACGGCAAAGAATACTGCTTCAAAGAGTTCTTGGCAGGCATGGCTTCCATGACTTATGCGAACTTTGACGTTTGCCTCGTGGACAACTCCAAGTCTGCCGGGTTTTTCAAAAAACTCAGGCAGGCTGCAAGTGACTGGGGCAAGGAAAAAAACGGGACGTTTTTTGTGGAAAGGATTCCATTTGACTCTCCGTTTCCGCTTGAAAGAATAGTGCGTGCAAGAAACGTTCTACGCCAAAGAGTTTTGGACGAAGGGTATGACTATTTTTTTTCTCTTGAAGCGGATGTTGTCCCGCCTGCCGATGTTATTGAGCGGCTCATTGCGCGAAATAAAAACATTGTATCCGGCGTGTACTTTAACTTCATTCCTGCCACAAAATCTCTTGTGGCACTTGCCTATAAAAAAATCGGGGTGGATGAAAAAGGAAACGAGAAGACACAATCGCTGACTCTTGAAGAGCTTCTGCCAAGCAGGTTAATTGAAGACGTCCGGTTCACTGGCGTTGGGTGCATGCTGATAAGCAGGGAAGTTCTTGAAACAATTTCATTCCGATTTGAGCCTCTGGCCAGGGCTTTTGATGACTGGTGGTTCTGCACGGATGCTTTAGCAAATGAGTTTAGTGTAAACGTTGACTCAAGCATGTTCTGCATGCATTATTACAGGCCCTGGGTCACGGAAAGCTCCTGGAGTTCACAAATCCAATAAATAACAAAGCTGGGGGGGGGGAGGATAGGGCGCTATAGTCGGAATTTAACAGCTTTTGCGGGAGCGTAACAAATTTTGCTGATTCTCCTGTTCGCTTAATTTAGGTAAGCCTCCATTCTGGGCCCGAAATAAATGCTGAGTTGCTGTACGATTTGGCCCCAGTTGTCGATTGGTATTGTCC
>JACQJF010000027.1 GCA_016198165.1 Candidatus Iainarchaeum sp.
ATGGACGTGTCAGAAAAATGGACAATGCCAATCGACAACTGGGGCCAAATCGTACAGCAACTCAGCATTTATTTCGGGCCCAGAATGGAGGCTTACCTAAATTAAACGAGAAGGAGAATCAGCAAAATTTGTTACGCTCCCAATCCAAGCGGTTCTTTAACCAGAATCAGGGTGGTTCTTCCGCTGAACATTTCACTTTGGATTATCACTGTTTTTCCAAGCCTGCTTGGAGAGCCATAAACTTTTTGAGACCGCACATTCTCAAGCGGAAACGCGTACTGTCCGATTCTCTCAAGCGCGCTTCCAAGGTCTTTTGTTATTTTGTTTGCACCACTCACGAGTATCAAGTGCTTTGCCGCGAAAGGAAAAGCAGTAACCCTGCTCCCGCTTGCATCCGTAGCCACAAGCTCCCCGGTTCCTGCAATCGCGTTCACGCTTGAAACAAAATAGTCCGCGTCAGTAACCGCCTTTCTCCTCAGGTCACCGCGCTTTTGCTGGTCGGGTTCGGAAAAAACTTCCTTGTGCAGGTTCCTCCACTCATGGTTTCCAGAGTTAAGGAAATCCATGAACCCGATTTCGATAAGCGTAGTGGACGAGCCGTTCATTACTGCCGCGCCGGGCAGAATGATTTCCTTGAGTTTTTCCAAGGCTTCCAATTTATCTTTGACGACAATTGCTTTTATCCCTCTTGCCTCAACGGCCTTTGCTGTTTCTGCAATTTCTTTGTCTGTAGGGAGGTTGCTCCATTTTTTTGGGTCAGCCTTTGCTTCTGCCATTAAGCCTTTTGCGCTCAAATCTTCTTTTTGCTCCACGTTTTTCACTCCTTTTAATTCCTTTTAGTTTCTTCTATCTATTTTCTTGATTATTTCTTTAAGCTGCCTTTTCTCAATCTCAAGTTCCTCTGCGTATTCTTTGAGCATTTCAATTTTTTCTTCCTTGGTGAAAAAATCAAGGGGCCCAAAATGGGTTTTCTCGCACATGAAAGAACCTCCGACCTTAAATATCGGTCATACGACTTTAGTGTCCATAGAAATATTTAAATCTATCGTGCAACCAATACTTGTTATGCATAAGCACCCTGGCGCGGACGATTACTGCTGTGACATGCGCGGCTTTCTTTCCTTCCTCATTCTTTTCCTGTTGTCGAAAAAACCCATGCATGGCCAGGAAATAGCCGAAGAAATCGAGAAGCGCAAGGGAACCAGGCCAAGTCCCGGCACAATTTACCCCGCGCTCAAAAGCCTCAAGGAAGCAGGCCTTATACAAGAGGGGAAAAAGGGCAAGACAATCACCTACAGCCTGACCGATGAAGGCCGCAGGGGTTTTAGGGAAGCAAAACAGCAGTTCTGCAAAACCTTCATTGGGATACTGTAAAACCAAGTGAAAAACGGTGAAACTTTTTATAGTAATTCAAAATTATATCCCCTATTACCGCCCCATTGAAAATGGGGCACATATGCGGCGTAAACTCCCGCAAGGGTTTTTTTATGCAAAATGATTTTGCGCAAAAGCTTGAAGGCTCGGACGGTTTTCCTGATATTTTTGAAGTAGTCAAGGAAGGTGTCGAGGAAGTGACCGGGAAAAGCAGGGCCGGGCTCATGCTGGGCCTTGCCGACCTTGGCGGAAGCCCGCAGTTTTTCCTTGGCGCGTATCACGTGGTTGCCTCAAACATCATTGTGATGAACACTTTTCCACTCAGGTCAATACGCGAGTCACGCCGCGAACTCCTGAAGCCATACATCTTCACGGTGCTTATGCACGAGTACATCCATACACTTGGCTACCATGACGAGGAACTGACGCGAAAAATCACTTTTGAAATCTGTGAGCGGCTCCTTGGGCAAAACCACCTGGCAACAAGGCTTGCAAAGGACGTCACTCAATTCATGCCCCACTTTGCATATTCGAACTACGGTTATTTTCCCCCGACGGAGCCACGAATCAGGCTTGTTGAAGGCTTTGACAGGGGAAGCGTCACGTACGTTTCGTGAAGCGCGGGGAAAAAACTTTACAATAATATTTCAGCTATTTCCTTTATTGTGTCTGCTTTTCTTCGGATTTGTTTTGCAATGTTTTCCGACATTTCTGTTCCATAGTCTGATTGATTTTTGTAACCAATCAAAAAATCGTACGCATCCTTGTATTTTTGGAAATTTGGGCCTATTGCTTTTCTCAGTTCGCTGAAATATGTGGTATCGGAATGTGCTTTGTGGCTTGGAATTTTATGCAGGAATTTCTGGCAAAGGGCGTTATGGTAGTTGATTACTGCATTGATGTACAAGTGTGAGGCGGTGTGGAATTTTTCTTCTTCAAACTGGATTTTGGCAAGCTCAAACCGCTCGCTTGCAAGGTCAAGATGATGCCTGTAAGTGCTCAATCAACTTTTCCCCCCTTAATATTTTTCCTTCCTTTAAAATATTTTGTAAGAATTGGTCTTTTTCTCTGATTCTTTCAATAATTTCTTTTTTGTCCAGAAATGTTGGCGAAAACCGGATTCCTGTTTCTTTTGATAATTCAACAAGCTCGGAAGATATTTTTTCCGTTATACTGTCGTTTTTGTTTTCCACGGCTATCATTACATCAAGGTCCGAGGAATGCTCAAAATCCCCGCGGGCCCTTGAACCAAACACTGCTGCCGCAAGAACCGAATCGCTGTTTAGTGAGGGCAATTTTCCCAGTTTTTTAAAGAATGGCTTGTGGTAGTTTTTGCTTTTTCTAAAAATGTTTTTGAGGCTAGAAAGCAGCTGAAACTTTTTGTTTATTTTCACGAGCTTGTTTCGGCCCTGATGTTCGGTTTCCACCAGTCCTGCTTTCTCCCAATCCTTTACTATTAGAGATGCCGTGGCTTTTGGTATGCCGGCAAGCCGGCCCAGCTCTGACACTGAGAAAGAGTACGGCCTTTCAAGCAGCAATTCCAGCAGCCTGATTTTGCCCTTTGAATCCAAAATTTCCTGCAGCATTCGCATAACAATCGTACAATAAGATAGACATATGTCTAATTATATAGAAATAATTAAAAATCTATTATGGCGCCACCAAGCTAATTAAAAAAGGTGGTGATAACTTTGTTGGCCCAAAATAGGACGCAGAGAGAGGGATTCGAACCCCCGCATCCTTTCGGATACCAGCTCTCGAGGCTGGCGCGTTAAACCGCTCCGCCATCTCTGCATTTGAATCTGGGTTCAGACAAATAGAAAAAGCTTGTTTTTGGTTTTTTTTTAACCCAATTGCCTGACTGCTTTTTGTATCCTGATGACTTTTTGGAGGTCCTCTTCGGACAATATGCCCACCACGCGGTTTTTGTCCAGGACCTGGACAAACGGCGAGCCTCGTGAAAGCATGAGCAGGAGCGCTTTTTCCGGCTTCATGGACACATTAACCTGTGGTACGGGGCGCGAGATTTCTGCGACAGTCAAAAAGTCCTGTTCCGATTTTTTCACGTGTTCAAGTATTTCAACCGTCACAAAGCCCGGCTTTGCCGTGTCAACGAGGAACGTGGTTTGTTTTTTTTCAAGCATTTTTTTAACCGCCTCCCCCACAGTTGTTTCCGGCTTTATTTTCGGGTTTTTTTTGGACACGATTTTCCTCAGGTCAATGCCTTCAAGTGCGTGCCGGATTGAAACCATTTCGGTTTCCTGGCCCGCGCCAAGGAAAATGAAGACGCCTATGACTGCAAGGATGAGGTCGCCTATTGCAAAGCCAATGATGAAAAGCGCCCCTGAAATTATCCTGCTTATGCCTGTTGCAACCATTGTCGCCCTGTAGTACCCAAGCCGTGTTGAAAGAAGCGCGCGCAAAACCCTTCCCCCGTCAAGCGGGAGCGCAGGCACGAAAAGGTTGAATGCGCCAAGCATGAAGTTCACCCAGAAAAACGCAAAAAGAGGGTACTGCAATATGGCGTTGTAGAATTCTTCGGCCTGGATTCCAGTGCCTGTAAATAACTGCCCGGGCCAGAGGAGCGGCATGGCGGCGGCAATGGCAAGGGCCGCTATTATCGCTAGAAAATTGAAGAACGGTCCCGCGATTGCGATTAAGAACTCGTCAATGGGTTTTTCCGGCAATTCCTCGGTTACAGACAAGCCGCCTATGGGGAGGAGCGTGATTTTGCTGACCTTTATGCCCTTTGAAATGGCGACTATCGAGTGGAAGAGTTCGTGCACAAAAACGGAGAAGAAAAGGAAAAACCAAAGAAGCAGAATCTGGAAGAAATTTGCCTGCTCTACTGCCGCAATAAAAACGAGGAACAAAAGGGCCATGATTATGAAAGTGCTGTGAAGCTCAATTGAAATGCCGAAGATTTTTCCAAGTTTCAGGGAAGACATAAAAAAACCCTTTAAATGGGCGAAGGTATATTTCACTGTGTTTCTGCAAAAGTCTCGGCCATTATTGTGAGGACGGTTGCCTGGTAAGCGTAGACAAACAGCCCGCCGGAAAGCGCGACAAGCAACAGCCCCAGGCTTATGACGCCCAAAAATGCAAAGACGAACAGGAGAATGAAAAGGTATGCAATTGAAACGATGAGTGAGACTAAGAATTTTCCGCTCAGCATTGTGCGCAAAATTACCGGGAGGTTGAATGCCGCGCCCAAGTGGTCGCGTTCAGCCATGTTCACCACCCCAAGCCATGCAAACCACTGGCCGATTGACCATAAAATAAAGCCGAATAACCCGAGCATTCCGCTTGAAAGTATTGCACCTGAAACCGTTATGGTGTCCCCGCCTGCAAGAAAGCCAAGGATGATGCCGCCGAATGCAAGAACCAGAAGGATTCCGCCGGGAATGGAGTAGACGACCATTACTACAAGCACTTTCAGCCCGTCCAAAAAATACTGCACCGCGTTTCCTGCCTCAAAGTGCGGCATGTGCCTGTCGTTGTGCAAATGGTTTTTTACCGATTCAAAAACAAAGCCCGAAAGCAGGATGTTCACTAAACCAAATGTAAGGGTCCCGACAAGGCCTATTACAAAAGCCAAAAGCGTATTTTTCAGGCCTGAAAAGGGCTTTCTGATGCAGCCAAGATAATCAACCATTTTTTTTTCACCAAATTTTTTTTTACAACAAACACTTTGGGTTTTTAAAAGTATAAAAGTCTTTGCGTGTCAGGCAAAAATTTCTTTAATGACTGTTTGCGCCGCCATTGCCGCTTCTTCCTCGTTTTTCTCGTCCTTGACCGAGATTTTCCCGCTTTTAAAGACGCTCACGCTTTTCCCATTGATTTTTGCGGAGAAAAAAACCGGTGTCTCGAAATCTATGGTGAACCCCCTTTCGCGCAGTTTATGGCTTGCTTTTCCCAAATCAATTTCGGCTTGCCTGCGCGGCAAAAAGTCATAGCCCGTCCTGCTCGCACAGGGCTTCACTATGAAGCCTTCCAATTCCCTAATCCAGGTCATGGCGGCCGTGAAAACCATTTGAACACCCTTTTTTTTCGATTATTGTCCTATGTTTCTTTATAATATATTAGCCGGACAAATTGTTTTAAATGTGCGGAATAGTAGGCGTGATAGGCAAAAGCGCCGCCCCCCAGAAGGCCTTTTCGTGCCTCAAAAACCTCGAGTACAGGGGTTATGACTCGTGGGGGATTGCCTTTAAGTCCTGCAATGGCATAGAGTCCTTCAAACAGGTCGGCCCCATTACGCAGGCGCCAAAAGGTTTCCTCAACCATAACTCGTACGCAAGCGTTTGCCACACGCGCTGGGCAACCCACGGCCACGTATGCGAAGAAAACGCGCACCCCATATTCTCGCAGAGCAGAAAGCTCTGCATCGTCCACAACGGGATAATTGAAAACTTCGAGGAACTCAAGGCACTCCTTGAAAAAAGGGGCTTTGTTTTCCGCACCGAAACGGACACCGAGGTCCTGGCAAATATGATTGAATTTGAACTCAACCAGGGTGAAAAAAGCTTTCCCAATGCCGTTCGAAGCGCATTGTCACAAATAACCGGTTGTTACGCGGTTGTCGCCATGCACTCGGATTTTTTCGAGCTTGTATGCGCGAAAAACATGCTCCCGCTTGTAATCGGCGTGGGAAAAGACGCGTTCTTTGCAGCCTCAGACGTCACGGCTTTTTTTTCAAGCACGAAAAAAGTGGTTTTCCTTGAAGACAGTGAGCTTGCAGTCCTTGGCAGGGAAGTGGAGCTCTTCAGCATTGCCAGCCGGGAAAAGGTGAAAAGGGACGCGGTTGAACTTGACTGGTCGTTCGAACAGGCAAAAAAAGGCAACTACCCCGACTTCATGCTCAAAGAAATTTTCGAGCAACCCCAAACCATTCGAAACGCGTTTTCACGCCCAGTTTCAGAAATAGAAAAAGCATCTGAAATGATTAAAAAAGCCCACGGTGTTTTTTTCGTCGGGTGCGGGAGTTCCTTCCACGCCTGCGTCAATGCACAGTATTTTTTCAGCAAGAACGCGCACATGCACGTGAACGCTGTGCTTGCCTCGGAGTTTTCCAACTTTGAAAACTTCATTGTCCCTGAAACGCTCGTGGTTGCAGTTAGTCAGAGCGGGGAAACCGCAGACGTCATTGACGCAGTCAAGACCGCGAAAAAAAAAGGGGCAAAAGTGTTGTCAATAGTGAACACGATGGGTTCAACCCTCTGGCGCCTAAGCGACATGTCACTCCTAATGAACGCGGGGCCCGAAATCTGCGTCCTTTCAACCAAGACCTACACTTCACAAGTCTCCCTGCTTTTGCTCCTGTCATTTTTTGCCGCCGGGGAAAAAAACGAAGGGCTTTCCATGCTTGAAAAAACAGCAGGGCTTTCAAAAAAAGTCCTTGAAGACTCGAGCAAAAAGGCAATCGAGCTTGCAAAAAGGCTTTCCAGCCAGAAAAGCATTTTCGTCATCGGGCGCAACAGCGCTTTTCCGGCCGCACTCGAAGGCGCGCTGAAGATAAAGGAAGTCTCCTACATCCACGCCGAGGGCTTTGCAGGCGGGGAGCTCAAGCACGGCACGATTGCATTGATTGAAAAGGGCACGCCGGTCATAGCCATTGCCACGGCAGACACCAGGCCAATGATACTGAGCAATGCCCAGGAAGTCAGGGCACGTGGCGCATTCGTCATCGGCGTAGACTCCAAGAAAAACAGCGTGTTTGACGAGTGGTTCGAACTGCCACCCGACGCAGACTCAAACCCTGTTTTAATGATAATGCCCCTACAGTTACTGGCATACAACCTTGCAATTGAACGCGGCCTTGACCCGGAAAAGCCCCGCAATTTGGCAAAATCGGTAACGGTGAAGTGAAAAAAAAATGCCTGAAAACCTTTTCGGAACGGACGGTATCCGCGGAGTCGCAAACGAGGAGCCACTCACCCCCGAGACGCTGGTGAAAATCGGGAAAGCGATTGCCGCGTTTTTCATGGAAAAAAACGGCGGCTCGCCGAAAAAAATCGTCATCGGCAAAGACACGCGCCTATCCGGGTACATGCTTGAAACCGCGCTCACTTCCGGAATCGTTTCAATGGGCGTTGACGTGATGCTTGTCGGCCCCATGCCCACGCCTGCAATCGCGCACCTCACAAAGTCACTCAACGCTGACGCCGGGATTGTCCTGAGTGCGTCGCACAACCATGCACGGGACAATGGCGTAAAGATTTTCGACTCACGCGGCATAAAGCTCTGTGAAAAGGACGAGAAGGAAATAGAGGCACTCGTGGAAAACAATTCCTTTCCAAAGTCTGGGGCAATCGGAAAGGCTTACCGGGTTGATGACGCGCGCGGCAGGTACATAGAGTTCGTGAAAGCCGCGATAGGCAACCAGTCCCTGCGCGGCCTCAAAATATGCGTTGACTGTGCAAATGGCGCGGCATACAGCCTTGCACAAAGGATATTCGAGGAACTCGGCGCCGTGGTCGTCTGCATCAATGACCGCCCGGACGGGGAGAATATCAACCTTGACTGCGGGGCAATCCACCCAAAAGTCGTCTCGGGCCTCGTGAAGGCCCGCCGCGCGGATGCGGGCGTTGCCTTTGACGGGGACGCGGACCGGGCCGTGTTCTGCGACGAAAAGGGCGAGGTCATCCACGGCGACCAGGTGCTCGCGCTCTTTGCACTCAGCCTGAAAAAAACCGGTAAACTCAGGAATGACTCCATTGTAGCCACGCGCGCAAGCAACCAGGGCTTTTTTGAAGCAATGCACCAAAACCAGGTGAACGTGGTCCAGTGCGATGTCGGCGACAAAAACGTCATCGAGGCAATGCTTGCAAAAAACATTTCCTTTGGCGGCGAACAATCCGGCCACGTAATTTTTTCAGACCACTCGACCACCGGCGACGGCCTGGTCACCGCACTGGAGTTGTTCAGGATACTCCGTGCTTCAGGCAAAAAACTCTCCGAACTGACCTGCTCGGTAAAGCTTGTCCCGCAAATCACGGTGAATGTCGCGGTGCGCGAAAAAAAGCCTTTCGAATCCATGCCACTGGCCCAGCGGGAAATTTCCCAGGCCCGCCAGTCCCTGGGTGCAAGCGGGAGGGTGCTTGTCAGGTACTCTGGCACGGAAAAAAAGGCGCGCGTAATGGTGGAGTGCGACTCGGAAAAAACCGCCCTTGCCCTCGCGGAAAAAATAGCAGAGGCAGTAAAAAAAGAGGCAGGCGAGTGAAACTTGGGAGAGTTTGAAAAAAAAATACGCGCTTTATTGGAGGAATTGTCGGTGCTCTGCAGTGGAAAAAACGGTTTTGAGTTCTGGAAAAAACTCAAAGAGGCCGGGGAATTGCTTGAAAAAATGCCCCAAAAAAAGCTTGGCAAAGTGGAAAAAAACGTCTTCGTAGAGGGAAAATTGTTTGTCTCAAAGGCCGCCGTCGTCAAGGCCGGGACGAGGATAGAAGGCACTGCATACATAGGCGAGGGGAGTGTAATCGGCCCGAATGCCTTTCTACGCGGCTTTGTGGCCATCGGGGAAAACTGCCACGTCGGCCAAAGCGAAGTGAAAAACTCGGTTTTCCTTGGCCACTCCAATGCCCCGCACTACAGCTATATCGGCGATTCTCTTATTGGCGAGAACGTGAACCTCGGGGCAGGCACCAAGATAGCTAACCTGCGCCACGACAACCAAAACATCAAAGTCACAATCAATGGAAAACAGGTTGACTCGGGGCAGAGGAAACTAGGCGCCCTGGTCGGCTCGGGCGCCAAGACCGGCGTAAACTCCTCAATCAACTGCGGCACAATCGTGCCCCCAAACACGAGAATCTTGCCTAATGGGTTTTACAAATGAATTTTTTCACGAAATGATTTTTCCGGTCACCGCGTCAAGCAAAACCATTCTTTTCCTGCCGTTTGAATCGAGTTCCGCGACCCACACGGGCTTGTAAATCTCGGTTGCTTTTTTCACGACGATGTTTTTCCACAGCCGCTTGACTGCGTTGACGGCATCATTCTTTGTAAAAACTTCCTTCTCCCTTTCAAGCAGGTCGGGTTTTGAGAACGGCAGTGTCCCGACTGACCCGAGTATTGCCTGGGTGTCAGACGGGGCTTTTTCAATCTGCGGCGGCAGGTCGAGTTTTTGCGAAAGCGAGTAAAAATTCCCTCCTTTTTCAACGATTCTTGCAACCATGTTTTTTTCTTCGAGCTTTTTGAGGCAGCGGTGCACCATTCCCTCGTCAAAGCCCGTCTCTTTTGCTATCTCCTGCATTGAAAGCTTTCTTTCAGAAATCGCTTTCATTACGTCAAGTGCCTCCTCGCTCAACTCGAAAAAGTGCCGCAGGCCAGTCGACTCGACAAAACCCCCATTTGAGAAATGGATGAACTCCCCTGTCATGGAGTCCACAAAGCAGTTCCTTGCCATGAATTCCTTTCCCGAGCGCGTAATCACGTCAAACTCTATCCTCCAAAGCGCGTGGTTGCGCAGGTTAAGTGAAACCATTTTTTCCTCTTCGCCAAAAATCCCGAGCATTTTTTTCCTCCTCTGCGAGTCAACGAGCCTCTGTGCGCTCTGCTCTTTTACACGCGCAGGCAGGCTCAACAAGAATGCTTCATCGGAAACAGCGTCAACAACACGCGGAGTTTTTCTACCCTGCACGGAGAGCCCTTTTTGCCCAAGGTGCTCTTCTTTTTCCACAGGCGGTTCATCTTCCCCGTCCATGGGCTCTTCTCCTGTTTCCTGGTTTTCTCCGGAATCCTGCTCTTCATCGACTTTAGGCACTTTTGCCTGTGCAAGGCTCTTTTTTGCCCGCACCTCTTTTGGCCCTAGCACAAAACCGTTCCTCTCAAGCTCCGTGAGGACTTCCTCAAGCGGTATTTCCTGGGCATACTTTGCATTCATTGCCGCAAGGGCTTTTCCAATCCTGTCAATTTCAAGTGAACCGGAAGTCGAAATGTCTTTTTGCACGAGGTCGACAACCATGTTGAAAACCTGTTTTTTTGACACGGTCTTGTTGAAGCCCGTTGACTCCATGTCACGCCCCTCGTGCTGCGACATCCTGGGGCGTATCCTCATGATGAACGCCCTGCTTGTCTCCTCCTGCCGATCCCCCGTAAGCGCAACCCCGACTTGCAGGGTTTTCACGAAACTTGCCTTCCTGTACCGCGATGGAATAATCGTCGGCGTGCGCTTGTAGACTGCCTTGATGTCATCGTCAAACACGAGCTTGTGCACGAGAATAACGTCAAGCTGGCTCAAGATTTTCGTGTCAATTGCGGACGGCTGCTGCGTTGCAAACACCAAACTGCACCCCGGCCTTCGGCCCTGTTTTACATACTCTGTGAGTGCCTTGCTTGCAGGGGTCTTTTCGTTCCCGCTTGGGATTAAAGTGTGCGCCTCGTCGACAATCAGCCACGTCGGCGGGACCTCAAGCTCAAGCAACTGTTCAACGGAAAGCGCCTTGAATTTCTGCGCAGCCTCTTTCCTCGTTGAAAGCTTCCTTGCAGCCAGGAGCCTGCGCGAAATTATCCCCACAATCAGGGCGGTGACGGTGTCGTCAAGAAAACTCGTGTCAAGGACCGTCAACTGGTTTGCCCGCGACAACTCGGAAAGCGGCGTTCCGCGCTCGTCGAAAATCCCCCATGCCTTTGAAGCCTCGAACCGGCTTATGAGCGCTCTAATGGAATCTGACTTGAAACCCTTTTCCCTTGAATTGATTTCATCATCTTTTTCAAGGCAATGGGAAATGTCATCAATTGAATACTCTCTTCCTTTTCCATTGATTTTTTTACCGGTCTCGATTTCAGTGAAACCGCCCTCGACTTTTTTCAAAACTTTTTCAAGCAGCAACCCCGTTACGCTGAAGCGGTCAATCCCAAACGTCAAGCCCCAGTCCTCGCTTGTCAAAAGCGACGGCTGCATGGAAAAACCGGCATCATAAGTCGAGTCCGGGACTTCGGAAGTCATTCCCTTTGGAATGAAAACCTTGAGGTTCTTCAGGCCATTAGGCTCAAGGCCCCACTCTTTGAGGCGCTCGACTTCCTTTTCCTCCCTGTTTGGAAAACGCATGCTCCAAAAAACCCCGACCGGGTCAACGACAATCGTCCCCACGTTCTTGTTCTTAAGCGCGATTTCCTCCGCGATAACCCCGAGGTAATAGCTGTTGTGGACGATTATGTCATTTGCGACAAAATTGTGGTGGACTGGGACGCTTATGTCAAAAACTTCTGTGGGTTCATTTATTTCAATTTTTTCAACAACTTCGTCCCAGAAAATATCCGATTGTGCAAGCATTTGAATGCCCTTGTTTTCTTCAATCATGGCAAGCTTTAGGAGTTTTTCCCTTGACGGGGCATAGTTAACTGTATTGTGCAGTGATTTTGGGCTTGAATAACCGATTTCTCTGCCAGCTTTTGCCCAATTTGAGACCTTAAACTGGTTCCAGACTTCTTTTGGAATTGTGTCAGTGTTCGGGTTTCTTGCAAGTTCAACCATTTCGTTAAAGGCAATTTCCTGTTTTCCCTGTTTTATGCCAAAAAAACCTATTTCCGCAATGAACCGCAGAACATTTTCCCCGTAAATTATGAGTTCGAATACGTGGAAGTTTTTGTTGTTGGTTTTGACTGTTTTTTGCCTGAGAGTTGAAAGTATCCCAAAGCGGAGCAACAGGTTTTGCACCTGCCTTATGAGTTTTTCTGAAGACGAAGCGTAATCCACGCACCAATTGTTTCTCCTGTTGTTTACGCGGTAAATGCTTCCGTCACAACTGAAAAGACGGTTCAAAAAGAGCGCCAACTGCTCTTTTCTCAGCTGCAAGTATGTTTCTGGAATAAATTTTTCCTTAGACAGTTTTCCATAAATTCCTAACTCAATGAGCCATTTTATGAGGGCATTTTTCTGGGCAACAATAAATCCATCTGGTGTAAATTGTCCTTTTTCATTTCTCACAATGTTTGAAATGTCAATTTCTTTTTTCACAGCACTTACACGGAAACAGTTTGGTTTGCCGTGCTCGTCTATCCGAAGATTGGCGTCAAAAGCGTATACGCTTTCAAAAAATTCGCTTTTGATTTTTTCATCAGTGTTGCTGAACAAGACAAAGTGGTTTGACAGGTGCCCCTCTGCAATGAGATACGCCAGCAGCTTTATTTTGTAGTCTCTTGCAACTTCAGTTCCAAATGAAGGCAAAACACGCGGAGTGGCAATCCTGCTTCCAGGCTCAAGTGCTTGTGCCTCTTTCCATCCTTCCAATGTCAAAAGCGGGTGCTCAGGAGTCAGCTTAATTTCTTTTCCGCTCCTGAGCCTGATTTTGAGGATTTTTTCTACAGTCCTTTTGAAAAAACCTTCACGATGGAGGCCACTTATTTTGAGGTCGTGCTGCAATCCAAGGATTTTTCCACTTTCATTTTCAAGTTCGCTGATTGGAACAAGCCGTCCATTTTCGAGGGTTATTAAAGTGTCTCCAGTGAGGCATTTTCCACTGCCGCGGGCCCCGCATACAAACACGACGTGCGGGTTCAGCCCGTCAAGCAGAATGTTTTTCCCGCTGAATTCCTCTTCCTCGACCCTTCCGACGAAAAAAGCTGCTTCGGTCCCGAACTTCTTGAAGACCCCGCGCTTTCTCCCGATGAAAACATTCTTTCCCGCGTCATCCTCCAAAAACTTCAGTGCAATCGTGGGTTTTGGCTGGCTGTCTTTTGCGCTTAACAGTTTTGCCTTTTCAAGAATAGTTTCTTTTATGTTTTCGCGCGCCAGGGCTTTTTCCTCCTCGCGCACCCCTTCTTCCCTCGTGTCCTGCTCTTTAATCAGTTTCTCTTCAGCATCATCCAAAACTTCGTCTTGCGTGTCATGCAGGTCGTCAAGCATCTCGTCAAAAATGTCCGTTTCCTCTTCAAGCACCCCGGTCTTGACGCGCGGGGCTTCCACTGAAACCTTGCCTGCAGCCTTTTCAGGTTCTTCGGGGGCTTTTCCTGCCTCTTCTACCGGCTCCCCAAATTCCTCTTCCTTGGGCTCTTTCGCCTTTGCCTGCTTTTTCCTTCCCATTCCCAGAGTCAAAAAAAATAACTGGCTGAAAGTATATTAAGCTTCCTTTGAACCCCTGCTTGGGTTCACGAAGCGGGCGCCTATCGGCAGCCCTTTGCCGGGCTCGTACCCTGTTGGGCACAAGCGGCGCAGTAGTGCTAATGGCTTTCTATATGCCATTTACAAATGGGTTTTAATTGTTTTTCAGGCACCAAATCTTTGCGCTTTTCAGGGCCGGTGGTGAAATGGTTATCACGCCTCGTTCGCAACGAGGAGGCTCCGGGTTCGACTCCCGGCCGGTCCATGAACGGTATGCGTCCGTTCACACCGCAGTACATGGGCTGCAAGCGTCAGCCCGCACCGCAGTATATAGCCCATCGAAGATGGGCCTGTAATACAAGATTTTGATGAACCTTTTATGAAAAGGTTCTAATACAAGGTTTTCGCGAGCCTTTTGTTAAAAGGCTCTGAGGCCCACTTGAAGTGGCCCGGTAATATAGTGACTATTTGCATCAACCCGCGAATCGTATGCGTCCGCAACAAACCTGCAAAAAAGCATTATAAACCCCGGTAATGCCGGGGTTTGCTGGCTTTGACAAGGCTTTGCGGATAAATGGGTTTGGAAACCTTAACCAAAAATCTCAAGTATGAGTTCGTACCATTTTTACCGTTATATGGGTAAAAACCAGAAAACCTATCATCGTGACTGGTCGGCGTATAACACGAGCCAGGTGGAAG
>JACQJF010000014.1 GCA_016198165.1 Candidatus Iainarchaeum sp.
AAAGAAAGCATGCAAAAAAACCACTAAATTATGAATTCAACGAATATTTAAGTTTTTACCCAAGGAAGTAAAACCAACCCCTAAAATATCTTTTGAAAGACTAATTATCTGAAATGCTTGACAGAATAAGCAGCAAGTTCCTTAAAAACCAGACAGACGAGGAAAAAACCACAGCCCTTGAAGCCATAAAAACCGTCAAAGCGCTCCGGACAGGCATCACACCCAAAGAAATTTTTGAAAAAATGGAACTGCTCCACGTCCTCTCCTCCCTCAAAGCCGGAAAAGAGGCAATAGCCTGCGGAGTGCTCTCGCTTGCAAACCCCCCAGAAGCACTTGTACAGGAAAAATTCGGAAAAGAAACCGCGCTTCTTCTTGAAAGCGAAAAAAAATTCAAGCAGACAATAGAAAGGTACGAGGAAGCCTCAAGCCAGAACCCTGAAATAAAAAAAGTCCTATTTTTCTCACTCACCAAAAACACCAAGCTCCTTTTGCTTGTGCTTGCAAAAGAGTTCATGGAATTGCGGAAACTTAGGGAAAAACCAAAAGAAGAAGCAGAAAAACTTGCCGCTGACGCAAGGGACATAATTATCCCACTCATACACAAGCTTGGCATTAAGAAAATAATGTCAAAAACAGAGGACGCGGTTTTCCGTTTCACTGATGAAAAAAAGTTCAGTGAAATAAACGAAAAAATCCAGGAAATAAGGAAAAAACACGACGAAGAACTCACGAAAATGAAGAAAACCATCGTGCAGAAGGCACGGGAGCAGAAGATAAAAGTCCAGGCATCATACAGGGCCAAGGGAGTTTACAGCACCTACATGAAAATGGCGCGCAGCAAGAAAAAACTGGACGACATACACGACATAATAGCCCTGAGAATAATCACCGATTCGGTAAAGGAATGTTACGAACTGCTTGGAATCATCCACTCTACCTGGGTTCCTTTCACGGAAGAATTTGACGACTACATTGCAAAACCGAAAGGAAACAACTACAGGTCGCTCCACACCACTATTATCTCAAAGGAACAGACCCCAATTGAAATACAGATAAGGACGAAAGAAATGCATGACGAGGCGGAACTCGGAATAGCCGCCCACTGGAAATACAAGGGGGAAAACGAACAGAAAAACTTTGACAAAAAAATCAGCTGGCTCAACGAATTCCTTGCATGGCAGGAAACAAAACCAACCGAAACGGACGTAAAAATAAACTTCCTCGGGGACAAGACCTATGCCATTACCCCGAAAGGCAAAATAGTGGAGCTGCCGGACAAGGCAACAGTGCTTGACTTTGCATACATTATACACTCAGACCTCGGGGAACACTGCGTGAAAGGAAAAATAAACGGGTTCATCGTGCCAATCGACCACAGGGTGGAAAACTTTGACGTGGTTGAAATAATAACCTCGCCAAGCCAAAAGCCAAAGGTAAACTGGCTGAACATAGTGAAAAGCGAAAACGCGAAAATAAAAATAAAAAGGGCATTAAACCTCACACAGACAACCAAGAAACAAAAAATGGCAAGAGGAAAAGGCGGGATAAAATCAACCGATAAAAGAATAAAACTCGGCCAATGCTGCAAGCCAGTGCCCGGGGACGAAGTGGTTGGATTCAAGACCACGAAAAGAAAAATAAGCGTGCACAGGAAAAACTGCCCGGAAATCGCGAAATTCACTACACAGCCAAGAGTGGAAATAGACTGGGATGCGCCAAAAGCTCGCGCGTTTCGGACAGAAATCAGGGTAATAGCCGCTGACCGCCCTGGACTTGTAAAAGACCTGCTTGAAGTGGTTACAAACAAAGCCCAGAACCTCAACGCATCAGTGAGACAACTCAACAACGCCACGACGCTCTGCGTATTCGAATTCACTGCAAAAACAGTCCATGAAATAAACTCCTTGCTTGAAACCGTTGAAAAAATCCCGGGGGTGAAAAAAGTCTCGAGGAACTGAACCTCTGCCCAGGCAACAAACCGGCAAAAGAAACAATTGCCACAATTACACGCGATTGCTCATTCGAAGCGGAGTGCCTCAACGGGATCCATTTTGGATGCCACAAGCGCAGGGTAAATCCCGCCGATTATCCCAAGAAGAAAGGCAAAAGCAAAAACCTCAAACAAGAGCAAAGGCGAGACAAGCGTTTTAAGCCCGAAAAAAGCCTGTATGGCGGAACTGACTGAAAAACCCACTATTACCCCGCTCAGGCCGCCAAAAAAACTTATCAGTATCGATTCAAGCATTATCATCTGCATTATTTTCGAGTTTGTCCACCCAACTGCCTTGAGCACGCCTATCTCCTTGAACCTCTCAACCACGCTCATGAGCATCGTGTTTATTATCCCCACCCCGGCGACTATGGATGAAATCCCCGCGACAAAAAAAACCAGGAGGCGGAAACTGCCTATTATTGACCCGAACTGGTCTGACAAGTCGGACGTGCTGAGAGCCACGATTTCCCCCTCGTATTTGAAGTTCAGGCGCTTTACAATGTTCTCCGTTTCAGCCACGTCACGTGCCTCCAAAAGAAAAGCACTCACTTTTCCCGCAGGGAATGAAAAAATTTCGCGCGCATCCACAAGCGGGACCACTATGCTTGAATCAAGGAAATCCGAACCCGAAGAATACACGCCTATTATCCTCAGTTTGTGGTTGTTTATGGTTATTGACTGGCCATTGAACTTGCCAAGGCTGTCCTTGAGCCCCTTGCCTATCACGGCAACAGCGGTATCCCCCGGCTTGATTTCACTGCCTTCAACCAACTCGCCTGAAAAGGCACTTGAACGGGCGCGCTTTTGCCTGGCAAAATCAAGCCCCACAACCCGTATGCTTCCATAAGAAAAAACCTCGCCGTCAATCAGGCCGGGTGCCCCTATTATCATCGGAACCGCGACCTGCACCCCCGGAAAAGAATCCAGTTCATTGACAAGGGAAGCGTCAACTCTTGAAAAAACCGGGTCGCCACTCGACCCGACAACCCTTATGCCCTGGACGGCCCCGATTGCCTTTTCAACATCCGCGGACAAGCCGTCAACGATTGAAACAAGGACGATTATCGCCGCAACCCCAATCACTATGCCAAAAACCGAAAGCACGGTCCGGACCTTGTTCCGGAAAACATTCTTGAGGGAAACATTGAACATTCATTTCTCACGCGCCCTTCTTTTTACATCCTTGACTATTTTCCCGTCAAACAAGTGAATTTCGCGCGTTGCATGCTCAAGCAGGCCCAGGTCATGCGTGACTATGACAAAAGTTTTCCCGTCGGTTTTATTGAGTTTTTTCATCAGGTCAATTATCTGCTTACCGGTCGCCGAGTCAAGATTACCCGTGGGCTCGTCGGCAAAAATAATTTTCGGGTTGTTTATGAGCGCACGCGCAATGGCAACCCTCTGCCTCTGCCCACCGCTCAATTCCCCAGGCTTGTGATGCATCCTGTCGGAAAGCCCCACTTCCTTGAGGAGCTTTATGGCCCGGTGCTCCGCAGCCCCAAGGGCACCCTGCGAGTTCTGTGCGGGAATCAAAACGTTTTCAAGAGAGTCAAGCGTTGGAATCAGGTTAAAAGTCTGGAAAACAAAGCCAATGAGGTTGCGCCGCACGGCTGCAAGCTCGTAGTCGTCAAACATGGAAATGCCCTTGCCGTCAATAAGTACAGAACCCCGGGTCGGGCGGTCGAGGGCACCAAGAAGATGCATAAGCGTGCTTTTACCCGAGCCACTCGGACCGATTATCACGACAAACTCACCCTCCTCTATTTCCGCGCTGACGCCTGCCAAGGCACGCACAATGGTTTCACCAAGGTGATACTCTTTTTCAACTCTAACCGCGCTAATCATTTTTTTTTCACCCACGCAATGCTTCCACGGGGTCAAGCGAAGCCGCCCGAAACGCAGGGTAAACCCCCGCAGCTATTCCCACAAACAGGGCAAAGAAAAAAGCCTGCAGGACAAGCGGCAATGTTATCGCATAATTCAAGCCAAAAAAAGACGAGAGGAGAATATCCACAAACAAGCCAAACAACAACCCAAGAATCCCGCCAAAAAAACCTATAAAAGCCGATTCAACTAGCACCAGGGTAACAATGTTTGACCTCGTCCAGCCAACGGCCTTGAGGGTTCCGATTTCCTGCTGCCGCTCAAGGATATTCATGAGAACCGTGTTAAGGATTACAACGCCGGCCACTATGGAAGAGATTGCCGCGATGAAAAAAACAAGGAGGCGGAAATTGCCAAGCACCGAATTAAACTGTTCGGCATAAGTGGAAGAACTGAATGCCTGCAGGTCATTTGGGTACCGGAACTCCACCAGGTCAACAGTCTGTTCGACAAGGGAAGAGTCCTTCAAAGCCAGGGTAAAAGTGCTTACTTTTCCCTCTCCAAGCTCAGCCAACGGCTCTGCACCGGACAAATCCATTGCAATCACATTCTCAATAAGGTCGGAAGAGCCGCTGAAAATCCCTTTCACGCGGAACTTCTTCCCGTCAATCTCCATCGTCGAACCCACAAACTTGCCATACTCATCTGCAACCTTGTTCCCTATCAGGACAGACGAATCATCATTGGGCGACAAGAGAGTCCCACGCTCAATGGAAAAAATCCAGCCCGTGTTGCTTGCAGCATAAAACTTTGCAACGTCAAGACCATAGACGCTTTTTGCATTGAACGCGTCAAACAGGTCATTTTTCTTCCCGTCAATTTCTTTCGGGACATACCATATTTCAGGAATCGCCGACTTCACGTTCGGGATTTTTTCAAGGTCACGTGCAAAAGACGCGTCAAGAACGGAAAGCGTCTGGTCAACAGCGCCCTTCTCAAAAACCTGTATGCCCTGATACTGGCTCACGACATCATTGAATTCGGCATACAAGCCGTCAACGATTGAAACCATCACAGTAATGGCCGCCACCCCGATGATTATCGCAAGGAGCGCAAGGGCAGTCCTTGTCTTTCTGCGGAACAGGTTAAGAAAAGCAAGCTTAATCATTGCAATTTAGCCTTCCTCAAAGAAAGTTGCCGAAACACCAAGCGCAGGACAAAGTACATTACCCCAAACAACACTATGAGCAGGACTATGAGAAGCACGGGGCTCTCAGGCGGCCGCGCATTGATGAAAAAAACAAAGTCATGCACGGTAACCTGGTTTGAATCGGTTTCATCAAAATACTCCACGAGTATTTTTACAGGCTGCGCTCCAAGCGAAGCGTCCTGCTTCACGCCCAGGTCAAAAACCGCCGCGCTTGAATCATCCGGGTCAATGTTCCCAATAAACGATTCCACTGCACCAGTTATGTCACTGGTCGTTTCGAGCAAAACCTTGACGGCCTTTGCCTTTTCCCTGCCAATGTTGTCAACCTGTACAGAAAAAGAAAAAGCATCCCCCTGCAACAGGTTTTTTGAATCAGCACGGGCATCTACCGACAAATCAGTCCCGGAAATAATCACCCAGGGCTTTCCAAGAACCTCAAAAGAAACCTTGTCTGACGCCGCAGACCCACAGTCAAGGCAGGAAGCGTTTATCTCAAACACGTAAACGGCGGGGTCTGCATTTGCCGATGGTTCAAGCACAAACGAAAAAGACCTTGACTCAAAAGGGGGAACGGTTCCAATTTCAAGCCTGTTGCTTGAAAGCACGATAAACGGGTCAAAAGAATCGTTTGTCACAGGCAAAAGCTCCACTGACACCTGCCTGGTAAAACCCGAACACGCGTTCTCAACAAACCCTTTTATAGACACCTTGTTTCCGCCATAAACTTTTGCAGGGGAGTAAAAAATATCCTTGACATCCAAGGCAAAGCACTCATTCACAAGAATGTTAAGGTCAAATGAATCTGTTACAAGAGAAGAACTGCTGAGATACGAAAGAGTGACAGGAATACGGTAAGTGCCCGGAATGGCTGATTCTTTTATCCTGAACTTAAAGCCGACCTGCTTTACCTGGTCAGACTGGATATTCCCGACAGGCTCAAATGACTTTATGCTTTCAAAAACCTCTTCATTAAGGGAAATGCCGGCATTTACATCAAAAGCAGTCACATTGCTTGTCAGGTTTTTAATTGTAACCACGAGGCTTACATTGTCACCCGGAAAAGGCTTGCCTGGCAAGGTGGAAAAATCATCCTGTATCTCAAGCAGGTAAAAAGCCTGTGCAGCTGAAACAGAAACCGCGAAAAACAAGAACACGGCCAGAAAACAAACAAAAAAAACGGGACTTTTCACTGCCCACCCACCCCCAAAAAAAACTGAATCATTGCAAATTTTTTTCCTTTATAAAAAGCTTAAATATGTGTTAAACATTTAAATTAATGGGTAATTTTTTTGGTCAAAAGAATAAAGACAGGCATCATCGGCCTTGACGAACTCACCGAAGGCGGGTTCCCCGAAGGCCGAAGCATACTTCTAAGCGGGGCATGCGGAACGGGAAAAACAATCTTCTGCGCCCAATACATTTACAACGGAGCCGTGAAATACTCCGAGCCAGGCATATACGTGACGCTTGACGAGCGCCCCACCCTAATACGCCAGGACATGCAGTCATTCGGGTGGGATTTCCGCAAACTCGAGGAAGAAAACATGATACACCTTATAGATGGAAGCATTGCAAAAATAGGCATTCCAAGCGAAGAAGAATTCTCATTGCCGGCAACAGGATTTGACCTTGACAAGCTCCTCCTTGAAATAATGAGGGTTTCAAAAAGAACAGGCGCAAAAAGAATAGCCATTGACTCAGTGCCATCCCTTGGATTCAACTTTAAAACAGAGGGAGAAGTGCGCGATGCCATACTAAAACTCGGATATATACTCATGAGGATGGGCGCCACTTCGATACTCACAAGCGAGATAAAAGAAAACGAAGGAACCTACAGCAAGTATGGGGTAGAGGAATACGTTGCAGACAGCGTTATAATACTTTCATACCAGGGCCTTGGAATGCAAAGCAACCGCACACTCCACGTCAGGAAAATGCGCGCGACAAAACACTCAGAAAAAGTCCACCAGATAGAAATCACGCCAAAAGGGATAAAAGTCCACGAAACAAATGAAGAATACGAGCACGTTTGACTCAGATTTTCCTTTCAACCAGGTAATCCGCAAACTCGCAAAGCAGGGACTTTGCCTTTGAGCCGCTAATTGCCTTGTCAACTTTTTTCCAGGCAACCTTCACCAGCGTTTCAGCCATTTCTGACGCATAATCCATTGAACCGGCATTTTTCATTATGGAAATCGCCTCGCGCTTTAAGGAATCATCATTTGTGCGGCTTGAAACAATCCCCAAAAGACGATTGGCGTCCTGCGTGGAAGAATTGTTGAGCGCGTGAATCACCATCAGGGTCCTTTTCCCCTCATGGATATCTTCCGCAAATTCTTTTCCAATAGCCCTGTCCTCGGACAGGTTCAGGATATCATCGCGGATCTGAAACGCCACCCCGATAGTGTTGGCAAAATCCCCTAAAAGCTTCACTGTTTTGCCATCGGCACCACCGATAACCGCGCCAAACTTGGCTGAAAGCCGCGCCAAGGTCCCTGTCTTAAAAGAACACATCTGGAGATAATTTTCCTCAGACACGGTTTTTTTCCCGCCCCCGTGCCAGAAAATATCCATCCCCTGGCCGAAAGAAAGCTTAAGCATCTCGTCAACATAAATCCCGTAAAGCCTGTTTTTTCCCCCAAGCGAAAGATAACCGGACTTTGCAACAAGCACCATTGGGAGATAATACAGCATCATGCCGTTGTTGATTGCAATGTCCGAGCCAAACAGCTTATGCATTGCGGGCTTTCCGCGGCGGAGTTCCGTTCCATCCTCAATGTCATCCACTACAATGGTGCCACTATGAAGCAACTCAGGAATCGGCGTCAATTCCAACGCCTGTTTGCGTTCACCGCCAACCGCCTCACAGCACAAAACCATGAGGGCAGGACGCCAGCGTTTACCCCCGCGGTCAAGAAAATCCCACATCGGGTCAACAAGCGATTTTTGGAGAGTCTCAAGGTCAAAACCAAAATCAGGCTCCCCGAAATACTCCACAAGCCATTTCTGCGAAATGCGCCTTGGAAAAAAATCCTCAATGCTCTTGTCAGTTTCAACGGAATTTTTTTTTAAAAATTCTTCAAGCCCCATAAACAACCAACAAACTATTTTACCTCTGAGAGCCTTTTAACGGTTTTGTCCTTCCCAAGCGCAAAAACAAGCGAACCGATTTTTGGCCCGCGGTTTGCCCCAATCAGGACAAGATACATCGCCTCAAACAATTCTTTAGGCTCAACACCGCTTGATTTCGAGAGTTCAAAAACAGCTTTCTGCACCTCGTCAGCGCTTTCAATTTTCCCGATTTTTTCTGCCAGAACAGAAAACAATGCCCTTACTTCAGGCCTGATTTTCAGCAAAACAGCACTGTCGAGTTTTTCAACAAAACCAACCCTCTGCCCAACCGGCGCATACTTTTCAACCCATTTTTTTGCGCGCAAAAAACGAGCCTTGAGGGCTTTTTTCCCTGAAACAGGCAAAGAGCCCTTCACATGACCAGTGCTTGAAAGAATGCCGAGAATTTTTTCGAAATCCTCTGCAGGGTCGACAAGCTGTGAAAGAAAAACCGCAAACGAAAACGAAACCTGCACAGGCATTTTTACCGGGGGCTTTGAAAGCAGTGACAGGCTGTAAGCGCGCTTGAGCTGGCGACCGATTTTTTCATTCTCGGCCTTTTCCTCTCCGAAAAAAACCCTTTCGGCGCGCAAAAAGCGCTCGTCAAGAATGAAAAAACTGTCCGGGTCAAAACTGAATTCAAGCACCCTCTGGGGCCTTGTTGAAAGATTCATGAAACGGAACAGTTCTGGCGACGCGGCCTCAAGCCACTGCCCCAAACTTATGACATTCCCAACTGAGCCGGACATTTTTGCGCCCTTAAACTGTATGAATTCTGTCGGGAACTGCACGGGAGGCTCGCGCCTGAAAACCTCCCTGATTAAAGCATGCCCGACTTCCACGCTCCCGCCCCTGGAAAAATGGTCCTTTCCCCCTGACTCAAAAGCGACGTCATGGACAATCCAGTGGCAAACCCAGTGGACACGCCAATGAAGTTTTACAGCGCCGTTGAAAGGCGACACTTCCCCCTTTGCGTTGCAGGCAGAGCACTCAAAACCGACCTTTTTCCCGTCCCAGGACAAAGCCTTTGTGAAATAAAGCCTCCCACAATCAGGGCATACGACCTGAACAGGCAAAAAACCGCCTTCCTTGTCAGCCCCCGCAATGCGGTTCCACACCCCGGCAATATCCGCTGCATGGTCAAGTGAAAAAGAAATCAGGCCATTAAACAGGCCCTTCTTATACGTGTCATAGGCAGAAACAATGTTCAACGGAACCCCGAACTCCTCAACGTGCCTGCGCACATCAGACACGAAAAACTCGGCCCACGTGGGAAAACCCTTAACCGGGCTTTGCGCAACAGCACAGGGAAAACCCAAAAACTCCGGCTCGCGCTCTTTTGGAACGCCAAGGCCTGACGGGATTTTGCGAACAGCATCAAAGTCATCAATGATAAAGTTCTGCCTTGCCTTAAAACCCCGGTCCTTTAAAACCACGAACACAGAATAAGGCGTGAAAATCTCAGGCCTTGCATTACCAATGTGGAAAAAACCGCTTGGAGTCCACATCCCCTCGCAAACATACAGGCTCTTTTTTTTCGCAGTAATCTCGTCAACGGCTTTCTCTGCCCAGAAAAATTCTTCCAAAAAAAAACCACCCCTCTAAAGCTTCCTGAAAGTCAAAGGCCCTTTCTCTTAGTGCGAATGACCACAAACGCGATAACCACGACAGAAACCACGGCAAGAATGAAAAGAACAACCAGGACCACCCCAATCGAAACCGCCCCGAAAAAAACAAGGTCACCGCCAAACGCCGAGTCGAAAAAAGCAAACAAGTCAACAGGCTTGACCAGAATGTCAGAAGGAACAGTTGACGCAGATGACAGCACTACCGGTGGAACTGCAAAAAATTCACTCGGCTTAGCCGACGAAAGTTGACGTACCTCTTCAAGGGAAAGATTCTTCTTCAAAAAGTAGGAAAATTCACCCGGCCCGTTAAGGTCAACCTCAAACAATAAAACCGGGTCCTGGACAAGCACTGAAAACCCGGATACGGAACCTACATCCAGAGCAGTGGCTGCAAAAGCTTTTTCAACAGCCTCGACGACTTTCACAGTCCCGGAAAAATTCGAGTCGGAAGGAGACAAAGAAACAAAAACCACGGCGCGGTAAAAAGAGGCATTCCCATCAGACGCCTTGAAAATATCAATCCTCCTCTGGGGCGAAAAAGCCGAAAAATTATCCAACGCTTCCTGTGAAAAATCTTTCTTCAGGCCAGCCTGCAAAAACATTTTCCCAAGGTCACTTTTCTTGAACACAAAAACAACCGAATCCTCCTTTGAAATATCCACGGAAGACACTGCACCAGCAAATGCCCCAAGGGAAGCCTCTGCATCAAGCACAGCACGGTTAATGTTAACCCCTTTTCCCAAAGCATCAGTTGCACTCAAAAGCTTTGACTCCCCCTCGTCAAAAAGAGACTTAAAAGACTCTGAAGAAACCCCCATTGAATCAAGCTTGTTTTTCAACTCCAAAGCAACTTGCTTTGAAGCAATAGCCTCCACAATCAAGGAATTCGCCTCTGCTTCAAGAAGCGCAGTATTTTCAACCGTGACAAAAACCTCCGCAAAGGCAGAGTTCCCGGCAAAATCAAAAGCCCTGACAGCCAAATCATAGCCCTTGTTTTCAACCCCTAAAGAATTCCAGTCAAGGACAAAAAAACCATCCAAAAGAGTGCCTGCCCCCATTGAGTCTCCTTCAAGAAAAAACTCCACTCTTTCAATGCCTGAAGGATTCTGCCCGCCGTCGGACGCACTGGCCTTGAGCGAAACCAAATCCTTCAGGGCTGCGCGCTGCTTGGGAAAAACCCACTCAACTTGCGGCAAAACAGTATCAAAATAAAAAGCCTTTTCGGAAACACATTCATCCCCCTCACGGTCAAGCCCGCCAAAATCAACTTCAATGCGCCCTTCAGGTGCATCAGACAAATCAAAAGAATAGGAAAACTCGTTTTTCCCGGAAATACCCGAAAAAACAGTATTTACATCAGCGCCAGGCAAAGTAACCTTCAGGTAAGCCCCAAACAAAGAATCATCAGTCTGTGCCTTAAGCAAAAAATTGTTTTCTGCAAAAGTGCCTTCGACAACCAGGACCAAATCACACTGAGTGGCAGTCCGGGATATTGCCTCATTGCTTGTCCCCCCAAGATTGTCTGCATTATCTATCGACTGGACTTTATAATGATAATAAACCCCCTCATTCAAACCAGAGTCAACGTAGCTTTCCCCTTCAACCAGCTCCACGACAACCGTGGTAGTAGCATCCGTGATATTGAACCCTGTTAACAAAGCACGATAAACCCTGTAGCCCTTAATGCCAGAAGAAGAGTCAACAGCAGGGACCCAGGAAAGTTTTATTGAAGAACTATCAACAGCCTCCAGTTTAAGATTGGTAGGTGGAAGCGGAGATGCCCTGTCAATCTTTGCAGGGTAATGGCTTGTTTCAGTCCACTCACCTCCAACACGCGCCCTTACATGGAAATACCACACATCATTGGTTTTATTTGAAAAAGTTATCGTGGATTCAGAGCCCTCAGACACGTCATCAGGACTCGTATCAGGAGCCAAGTCAAATTCATGAGAATAAGCCGTTGCCCCATCCAACTCAAAACTAAACTTAGGAGAATTGTCCCTGTACCATTTTTCAGGGTCCGGATGGGTTGAAGACGAAACAATCGGCCCTGGAATTGCCTGCACGCTCAAAAAAAAAGCCAAAAAAAACAATGCAAAAAAAAAGCCAGGCCGCATTTAGAAACAATAGCATAAAAAGAAATTTAAACAAAAACTATCAAAAACCTTCAAAAAAACCCCTAAAAAAATAAAAAAAGAGCGAGCCCGGAGGGATTCGAACCCTCGACACCTTGGTCATTCCGGGTCTGGAAACAACACCTTAAGAGCCACACCTCTCTCAACCCATTAAAAGTTGAAAAATCAAGTGCTCTACCAGACTGAGCTACGGGCCCAGAATACACAATCCTCTGCAAAAAAAGAGTTATAAATGCTTAAGTGGGCAAAAAAAGAAAAAATGGGACCGGCGAGATTTGAACTCGCGACACCACGGTACCTGCTCCCTGCCTGGAACTTCAGCCTCGCATAAAGAAAACCGAAAAAACGACTCATCTTTATCGTGCGCTCTACCAGGCTGAGCTACGATCCCAGCCCATTTCTCTAAAGAATACTCTTCAGCAATGTTTAAAAAAGTGTCAAGGAAGCAAGAGCCTTTTCCAGTTTTAAAGGGTTTGAAAAGCCTATCTTTTCAACCCACATAGCCAAATTTTTCCTGCCATAAAGGCAAACTTTATAAGCCAGCTGTTTTGCCAGTTTTGACTTGTAACTCCTAAGATTTGCCACCCTAAAGCCATTGGACAATAAAATTTCACGAAGTTGCGTTGCAAGGGTCCAACTTACAGTCGTAATTTCCAACGAAGGATAATTAGGAGAGCCTTTTTTGTATGAGACAAAAACACTGCCATCAGTGTCAACAATACCCCGAATAATATGTTTTGCAGATTCAAAATCAGTTACAAACTGAGAAGGAATGCCAACCTTTCCACATTTACCAGAATTAAATGGCAAAGAAAACTCATTAACAAGCCGCTCAACAATAGATTTAGAACATATGCGAAGCCTCAGACCGCCACTAGCTTCAAAAACACGGGCTTTTTTACACCAAACTTTTTCAATGAGAAAAGACAATTTGTCGAAATATTCCCGGTCGGTTAAAAGATTGCCGGTTATCCCAAAATAGTATTTTTTCTTCTTATGAATGTGGCCATCACCAATTATCACGCCAATTAATTCTAACTCATCAGCACCAACCATCAAACAAATTATAGTATGAAACAACAAAAGGTTTTCTGGACACCTCGTTTCCGGTGCCAAAAAATCAGAGCGCAAAATCATTAACCTGCGGAGCAAGAACCCGCTTAAGTTCCGCTGAAGGCATTCTTACACTGTGCGTGTGAAGCCCGACGTTAAACTCGACAAGCTCATTGTCAAACACTGTTTTGTCAAACAAAACCCTGATTCCAAAAATTGCGCACAGCGGGGAGACGCTGCCAATCTCACAACCGGTCAATTCAAGGACTTCGGGTGGCGAGGCAAGGAAAACCCTTTTTTCACCCAAAATGTCGGACAGTTTTTTTGTATCGACCTTTTTATCCCCCGGCACGCACGCGAGCACAAAACCCCCGCTTGCGGTTTTCAGAACGATTGCCTTCACACCCATAGACGCATGCACGCCACGCACACGAGCCGCGTCAGCCGAGGTAAAAACCGGTTCGTGCTCAAGCAGCTCAAAGCGCGCATTTTTTTCACGCAGGAATGAAACCATTTTCTCGAATTCCTTTTGGCCCATAGAAACCCCTAAAAAAGAAAAGAGCGAGCCCGGAGGGATTTGAACCCTCGGCACGCGGCTTGCAGCCACTTTACTGCAGACACATGCTATTGCCGTTTCAGCCTGAGTAGGTGTTAAAAGGTACAACCAAGGAAAAGACAGATAGAAAAAAAGCCTTACCCTTGTCCGCTGCTCTACCAGACTGAGCTACGGGCCCAGTTAACTAAATAACCACTCAAGAGAATTTTAAAGGCTTTCTAATCCCAGCCTGAATCAATGTTTTGTTACTGGCACCTTGATTTCCTTTTGCCCACCCATGAACGGCCTGAGGGCCTTTGGGATTTCCAGAGAGCCGTCCTTTTTCTGGTAATTTTCAAGTATAACGCGGAGCATGCGGGCAGTTGCAACCAGCGTCCCATTCAGGGTATGCACATAGTCCTTGTCAAGCCCTTTCTGCCGATACTTTACCCCAAGGCGCCTTGACTGGTAAGAAGTGCAATTTGAAACCGACATGAGTTCAATGAATTTTTTCTCACGCGGGCTCCACCCATTAACGTCATACTTTTTGGCTGCAACAGTGCCGATGTCTCCCGTGCACACATTTGTGGTCTGGAAAGGAATCTCCAGTTTTTTCAAAAAGTTTTCCGCGTTTGACACGAGCTCTTCCAGCAGTTTGTAGCTTTCCTCGGGCCTGCAGAAAACAAACTGCTCAACCTTGTTGAACTGGTGGACACGAAACAACCCCCGCTCGTCAAGGCCATGCTTTCCAACCTCACGCCTAAAGCAGGCAGACACCCCGCAAAGCTTTATCGGCAAATCTTCCTCCAGGACAATTTCCCCAGCATACATTGCCGCCATTGGATGCTCTGAAGTGGCAACAAGGTACAAATCCTCACCCTCAACCTTGTACATGACATTCTCAAAATCCGCAAGATCAGTAACGCCCTCGTAAGACTTGCGCTTGAGAACAAGCGGAACCGAAATAAGCGAAAAACCCCGCTCAAGCAGCATTGAAAACCCAAACTGCTGAACCGCCATTTCCATCCGCGCCAAATCATTTTTCAGAAAATAAAAACCACTCCCCGAAATTTTCACCGCGCGCTCAAAATCCGCGCCATTAAGCTTCACCGCAAACTCTCCATGGTGCATTAACTCAAAACCAGGTTCGCGGGGCGAAAGAAAAGACCGCACCACGACATTGTCGGCATCGCTCTTTCCGGGGGGAACGGAGTCATCCAACAGATTCGGGAATTTCAACAAGGAAGCATGCAGTTCCCCGGACAATTTTTTCTGCTTATCCTCAAGCTCCTTTATCATTTGGGGCAGCTTCCTTGCCTTGGACAACACGGAATCAACAGGCGTTTTTTGCTTTTTCAGCGATTCAACCTGTGAGGATAACTCGTTTTTTTGCCGCCTCAAATCTTGCAGTGCAGAAATGCATTCACGGTGCTGCTTATCAAGCTCCAGGGCCATGCCCACAAGGGATTTTTTTTCCACGGCACCGCGCTTTTCAAAATCCCGTCGGAACGTTTCAGGCTCCGCCCTAAGACGATTCAAGTCAATCATAGCCAACACTACAAATGCACATTAATTGTTAAAAAACGTCCAGTCAAACAACAATAAGTATGGAAGCTGTAGTCCTACGGTATGGCCACAGAATGGTCCGTGACGAAAGAGTCACAACCCACTGCTGCCTCGTTTCGCGCGCATTAGGGGCAAAAAAAATCATACTCTGCGGAGAACAGGATCAAACACCGATAAAAGCTGTTGAAGAAGTGTCAAAAAGGTGGGGCGCCGGATTCCAGGCTGAAATGTCAGGCTCTTGGGAAAAAGAACTAACCGAGCACAAAAAAAATAATTTCAAGGCAGTGCACCTGACGATGTACGGCCAGCCAATTGAAAAAAAAATAAAACAAATCAGAAAACACAAAAAAATAATCGTCATAATCGGCTCGCAAAAAGTCGAAAGAAAAGTATATGAGCTTGCCGATTACAACATCGCGGTAACGAACCAGCCGCACTCGGAGATAGCCGCACTGGCGATTTTTTTGCACGAAGCACTCAAAGGAAAAAAAACAAAATTTGCAAACCCAGAGCTTAAGATAACTCCGTCTTTGCGCGGGAAAAACGTGAAAAAGAAAACAAGGGCAACGGGTTAAAAAAACAAAGCCCAGCACAGGTTAGAACATACATGGCAAAAAAAACCATAAGCGCACTGAAAGCCACACAAAATTTCCTTGAAACAATTGGCGGCCCGTACGCCCCGGAAATCGTTAAAATTTATGAAAAGAAAAACAAGGCAATTACAGATGAAGACATAGAAAAAAAAACAAAGCTAAAAATCACGGAAATCCGGACAATCCTGAACCGGCTTCATTACAGGGGAATCGCGGAATACCAGAAAAAACGGAATGAAAAAACCGGGTGGTACATTTACAGTTGGGAGATAAAAATTGCCAGGATAGCCCAGCTTCTCACAACAGAACTTGAAGAACAGGCTAAAAAACTTGAAAACCAGATAAGCTTTGAAAGCGGATACACTTTTTTCAAATGCAAAAAAAAATGCGCCCCGTTAGTCTTTGAAATAGCGGCAGAATACCAGTTTCGATGCCCCCAATGTGGCCAGGTAATGGCCCAGTCAGACAACACAGAAAGCCTAGAGGAAATAAAAAAAACCGCCAAAGAAACCTCTAAAACCCTGGAAGAACTGAAAAAAATGTGGGCAGAAACAAAAAAATAATACACAAAATTTAGGACATAGAATGAGGGGGTTTGA
>JACQJF010000016.1 GCA_016198165.1 Candidatus Iainarchaeum sp.
GAACTTGTTTTATTTCCTCGAGAGTCAATTCGGGGATTATCACAGGAGTGTCTGGAATTATTGACGCAAACCGCGGCATGCTTTGGAAAATTGACAGAACTGTGAGGTTACCGACAAAAACAAAGTGAACATTTGGCACTTGGAAAAAATCCCGCAAATCTTCAAAAATCCCCCTGATTGATTTTTCCCGGAGATTCTCTAGATTATTATATTGGATTATAACATCGCGTTTTGTATTTTCTTTAATTTCATTTATTACTTCTTGGAAAAAATCCTGTAGGGCTAAATTTGATAAATTTTGCGGGGTTTTGTCTTCCTTGCCAATATTAGCTCCTACTACTCCAACATTCAACCCAGCGCTAATTACAATGGCTGAATTGCTCAATTCGACCAAATTTTTCATTTTTTGGTAAGTTTCATCTGATACTGGTCGTTCTGTGAGAAGCTTTAATGTCGCGTAAATGGCATAAATCGTGTTTAGTATGAAATCATTAGCGCCCCAGTTTTCCTGCATCCCGATTTCTTTGAAAGGTGTGAAAAAACTGTTTTGGTTTGCATAAAATCGCGCCACATTTGCCAAACTTGTCTTTCCAACCCCAACATCCCCGACAACAAAAATCCTGCTGCCCCCCACAGAACGAAAAGATTTTTTCAAACGCTCTAATTCACCTTTTCGGCCACTGAAACTCTCAATGGGGACAAAGCCCCCTCTTACAAGAATGGGCGAAGTTGAGAATGGGCTTGATTTTAACCCATACAATTCCCAAATATTGGCAAATTCTCCCGAAGTCTCAGTCATAGTTATACCACTATAGTTATATGAAACAATATATTTATAACAATTCGTATAATTATATTTTGTTATATGCAATCGTATAACTATACAAGTATAACAATGAATTGAGACAACAAAAAAGCACAAAAGCCTTTAGCAAAAAAACTAAAAAAAACCAAGTTTTTGGCTATTTTATTAATAATTGTTTTAAACGAAAAATATTCCTGTCTTGCATGGGAAAGAAACCAAAACAAGGAAGGGTTTTACCGCGAAGCATAATTGAAAGCGGAAGAAAGCCCACTGCATGGAAACCAAGAAGAGGCCTTGTGCGGTTAAGCCATTCCAGGCAAAAATTGTTTGACAGGTTAATGAAACTGCCCGGAAACACAGCCCTTCGGGAACTGAACCTGCTTCCAAACGGGAACAGGCTTTTGGTAAAAATGGAACATCAAAACAAGCCCACAGGAAGCCATTATGACAGGGTTTACCCGCATTTACTTTGGGCCCTTGAAAGAACGGGAATTAACCCCAACAGGTTTGTCTTGTGTGAAACATCCTCCGGGAATGCCACTCCTGCGTTTGGCTATTTTTCAAGAAGACTTGGTTACCGGACAATTGCTTTTTTGCCGGCAGAACTCAGTGAGACTAGAAAAAACCTCACAAGACAACAATGTGACCAAGTGGTTGTAGCTGATTCAAAAAAACACGGGTGGGGCGTATTTGGAGCTGCAAACGCGATGCGCGAAGCACTGGAAAAAAACAAGGCCGAAAGGCAAACTGACCCGAACACAAAAGCCCTTTGGTCTGTAAACCATTCACAGGTAACGGAATCCATCCATGCAATCAGGGGCCTTGCACGGGAAATAATAAGGCAATTGCACGGAAGGCAACCGGATTATTTTGTCGGGATAGTAGGAAATGGCACAATCCTTTATGGAGTCGGAAAAGAATTGAAAAGACGTTTTCCAAGGATAAAAATAATTGGCGTTGAAACAGTCGAAAGGCCGGTTTTGCACCAGGCAAAACACCCAGGACAATATGAAATAGAATATGGGAAAAATCCGCCGACAATTGGAGAAATGGCCGGGCAGGAGTTTTTTGCTCCTGGAACCGGGGCGCTTGGAGTGGACTTCCCGCATCTTTTTGACGCAGCAAGAATCTGCAGCAAAATAGTTCTTGTAAGCAGGCGGGAAATGGAAGAAGCGCTAAAAGAATTAAGTGGAAAAAAGTTCCAGGTAGGACACACCAGTGCTATGTCATACGTTGCAGCCCAAAAGATTGCAAGCAGGACAAAAGGAAAAATAATTGTGGGAATTTTTTACGACCATATAAATAGATATTAATCAGTCACCCGAAAAAGCCGTTTCCCGTGCATGACACGAAGAACAGGCCGCCTTTTTCCTGGATTTTAAAATCCACGCCGGTAAATGCTTTTGCGACTTCGATACTGTAAAGCAGGTGCGGGGTCAAAAGCCTGCAGGAAAAAACGCTTTTGCCTTTTGCCAGTGACATGAATGAAATTAACTGGTCGGAGGCGTGGATGTCAACGCCTGCATTTGCGTTGTGCTCTGCCAGGAATTTTTCCGCGGCCATTGCACCGATTTTTTCCGCCGGCACACCCTTTTTTCCAAGCTCGGACGCGCCAAGCACGGAGTTCTCGTAAACACCCACGATTTCTACACCACAGCCAGTGGTCTGGGTCGAGTCGTGCGAGTCAAAAACAATTTCCGCCTCCGGCCCGAGGTACTCAAGCTTTTTTCTCGCGGAACCAGCCATGTTCTTTGAAACCTCACTTGGCAAGCCGCGCGAGTGGGAAAAAACCAGCAATTCACGCAACGCCCCCCGCTTAGACAAATCGACTGGTTTTAGGCGCCTTGTTTCACGCGATGAAAAAATCAGGCTCCCGCCACCCTTTGGAAAATAACCCCTTGATGGAACCTCCAGGCCAAAGCCCGCATTCATTTTGCGCAACAGCGGGAACAGGACGTGTGAAAAATAGTTCGCGGGAGGCGCAAACGGGACATCGGTCCCGCCAAACACCCTAAGCCGCGTTTTTTTAAGCATGGATGGCAGCAAAGCACTCTGGATGACAAGGCAAATGCTTCCTGCAGAGCCGATTTTCAGCACAAAACTCCCCCCGCCAAACTCCAGGGGCTCAAAGGTCACGTCACGCGAACCCACCCTTGCGCCTTTCACCTTTGCTTTAGTAGCGGTTGATAAAAAGTTCAGGCCTGCCAAATGCTGTTTCGCAAGCCCGGGGTTTTTCCTTTCAACGCGGATATTTGAAACCCTCACACCCTTGCCCAGTAAAGCGGAAAACCCGAGGGCGTTCCTAAGTACCTGCCCGCCTGCCCTGCCGTCAACCTCAATCAAAACAAAAAACACGCTCCAAAGACAGATAAATTGTTGGCCACAAGACTTTTATTTGGAAAACCACCCAATTAAAGCTATGCTTGCATTGGTAACAGGCGGAAACGGGTTCATTGGACAGCGGCTTTGCGAAAAACTCCGCGAAAAAGGCTTTCAGGTAAGGGCGTTTGACCGCCCGAAAGGAAACGTGCTGGACAAAAAATCAGTCCAAAACGCGGCCAGGGACTGCGACGTCGTTTTCCACCTGGCAGGAGTGCTCGACGAGGATGACCCAGGCATTTTCGGGGTCAACGTGGATGGCACGAAAAACATGCTTGAGGCAAGCGCCAAGGAACATGTAAAGCACTTTGTTTTCCTCGGAACAGTCGGAGTGCACGGAAACGCGAAAGGAGTCGTGGACGAACAAACACCCATCAACCCTTCCACTGCTTACGAGAAAAGCAAGGCCGCGGCGGAAGAACTCGTGCTCTCATACCAGGAAGCCCTCCCCGTGACAATCGTGCAGAGCGCACTTGTCCTTGGGCCGAACAAGTACTGGAGAAAAATAACCGAAATGATTGCACAGGACAATCCCCTGCCAGGCGGGGGAGAGAACCACTGGCAGGTAATCTACGTGGATGACCTTGTAGACGCACTGGCTTTCCTTGCACTCAACGAGGACGCGTACTCTGAAATCTTCATTGCCGCGGAGCAGAAACCAAAAAAACTATTGGAAATAGTCGGGTTCGTGCGCAAAAAAAAAGGCCTCAGCGGGCCGCCAAAGACCATGCCTGTATGGCTTGCAAAAATAATCTCAGCCATGAGAACACTTGTTTTCGGGCTTCTTGGGAAAAAAGTCTTTTTCACGCCGGAAATCATAGACCGCACGGTACGCGAACGTCTTTACTCGACCAAAAAAATAAACTCCATTGGCTGGGCCGCGAAAACGGACACGTTCACGGCCCTTGAAAAAACACTTGAAGAACTCGGCAAAGAAAAACCGAAAATTCCGTGAGGGTGACGCATTTTGGGAAAACACACTCCAAGAAAACCACCAAGAACCGAAAGGAAACCGGGTGCTATTTTACAAAACTCAAGAGCACCACACAAGCCCATGCCAAAAGTTTTACCCACTAAAACAGTAATCATGATCCTCGGAAAAATGGGTTTTAGAAGAGTGGATTCAGCACACGGGCAGGAATTTGCACACCCAAGCCTTGGAAACATAAACTTGGGCGGGTATCACAGAGAAATCGGGCTTCGGGGAAACGACCGCAGATTAAAAAGAATAGTCATGGCATACCTTTCCAGTGGCGGACAAATCTAAGAAAAAAAAGCGCAAACACTCAAAAAATAGGGCAATCATTCAACCCGAATTGAAACCTTCTTCCCCACAACAGGGACAAGGCGCTTGATTTCCACAGTGCAGTTTTCCTTCAACCTGAACTGGTCGGCATATTCAAGCGGAATCACCCCATTGACATCATAAACGTACATTCCTTTCTTTCCGTCAACCACGTCAATGTAAACAATCCCGTTGCCGGTTTTGCTGAAAGTGACACCCTCGATTTTTTTCAAAGCTTCAAGAATGGTAGAGCCTTTCTTGACTTTCAGCACAAGCGGCTTTTCAAACAAATCCCACACGCCCTTCAGCTTTTCAAGCGCATCCTTTCGGATTTTCAGGACATGCGTGTTCCCGATTCTCTCGCGCTCAACGAGCCCCACGCTCTCAAGGACATTCACGTGCTTAAGCGTGACCGGAACCGAAATGTTGAGCTCCCTTGCAAGCCCCGAAACGTGGAATTCCTTCTGCAGCAAAAACTTCAGGATGTTTCTCCTGTTCTGGTTGCCAAGCGCGCGAAACAAGTCCATGACAAACACCTTTGGGTTAAAACATGTAAACCATGCGGGTAAAACCCAAAACAGCTTTATCCGAATGGATAATGATTGATAATACTCTTGTTAGGTATTTAAGGGGGTTTGTGCTTAAAAGTTTTTCTAAAAAAACCCTTGCGGGAGTTTATACCCTGCGGGGCACATGCGCCGCAGATATGGCTTTTCTTCCCTTACCTTTCCAAGGCAGGCAGGGCAAGCGAAAGGCCGGTAATGTGGCATATAATCTTGGATTACTATAAAAAAAAGTGGGGGGGGGGCGTTGCTGAAATGAGGAAAACCGGTTTGGTTTTGATATCACTGTTTTTGCTCCTGAACACTGCAATTGCACAGGAAATGAACATTGAGGTGGTGTTCAATTTTCCATTGGAAAGCGCTCACACGGACAACCATCAGCAGGTAAGCGTCCCGATTGACTCCAATGCCTTTACTGCCATCACCAAAGCCGGCCAACAGGCAGGGATTGAACTGGAAATAAAGTTTTTCGGAAACAGCGCCTTCATCGAATGCGCCGCGGAAATCTGCACACGGCAAAACGGGGAAGACTGGATGTTTTGGCTCTTCTCCGTGAACAACAAGCCATCACAATTCGGGGTGAGCGATTATTACCCCCAAGAAGGCGACGTTCTTTTGCTCAATTACTTTGAATGGAGAAGCCTTGACGCGATAGAATGGCTTTTCGACAGCCAGGAACAGGACGGGAAAATCGGTGCAAATTCCTTCCAGCACACGTTTGCATTGATGGCCTTGAGCCTTTCACAGGACCAGAACATTTCAGGGATGCAGGAAGAAAAAAATCTTGCAGCAGATTACCTTCTTTCACTGCAGCAGGATGATGCCGGATTCGGCGACGACCTGCGAAGCTCAGTTGCAGCCATGGGCCTTTTGTCAAACGGGATTGAGCTGGAAGAATTCAAAGTCAACGGGCATGATACGCTTGAAACAATCAGCTCGCACCAGCAGCCGGATGGCGGGTTTCGGAGCGGGGCCAATGAATCGGATGTGGACACTACTTCATGGGCAGTCATAGCATTCTCGCAGGCAGGCAGGGCCCTGCCGGAAAGCAACGGGAACAACCCAGTGGGCTTTCTTTTGTCCGCACAGCATAACAACGGCAGCTTTGGATACACCACGGGAGACGAGACTGAAAGCATTGACTTTACGCAAGAGGCGCTGATTGCCCTGGCCGCTGCCAAAGAGCAGAAAAACGAGGCAATCCAAAAGACCCTTTCGTGGCTTTCTGGAAAACAGGGTCCTGACGGATGCATCGTGGATGGCTTCCGAACAGCCCTTGGCGCAATAGCATTCCGCGCCTGGGATGAAAATGACTCGGCGGACAAGGCAGTTGAATGCCTTGAAAGCGACTTTGACCCCATGCAGAACGGGGACGGCAGCTTTGGCAGGGAATCAAACCCCTCAAATGCAATGGACACGGCAATAGCGGCAATAGCGCTTTCAGGAAAAATATTCCCATTAAGCATTGGCAACGGCGACGAAAACAGCCCCGGCAGCGGAAAAATCGGTTACCATTCAATAGCCAAGTTCACTGCGCGCGTCAAAAACGAGTCAGGCGTAAGCGCGCAAAACGTGAACATCAGACTTGCCGGCCTGCCGGGGGAATGGATAATTGCCGAAGAAAGCGAAATGCACTTTGACGAAATCCAGGCAGGCAAGACAGTTGAAGCGGAAATATTTGTGCGCATGCTTGAACCAGGGGAATACACTGTCAGCGCGGTTGTTTCAACCGACACTGCGGCAAGGGATTTTGAATCAAACGACCTCAACGTGAGTGTCGAAGAAGCACTGCTTGGCGTTGACTTGTTTGCCGGCTGGTGAAACGAAATTGGACAGGAAAAGGCTTGCGATTGTGGCAGTCCCGATTATTTTGGCGATTGGCGGAGCATGGTTTTTCGGGTTCAACAACACAGGCTTTGTAGCCTTGCCCTCCATGGCACAAGACCCGCTACCTGAAGCGGAAGAAGAAACGGGTTCACGACAAACTGGAAAAAACAACCAGGCCAATGCGGTTACAGGCGTGCAAAGCGTGTCAGCGGGATTGTCATTTGAAGAAGTCAAGCCGACAGAACTCGAGGCAAAAATCACGAAAGGAAAAATCGCCTCATGCCCGCAAACAGCAGAAGCCACAATTGCAATCAAAAACACTGGCAGGAACACTGCCGAGAGGCTGAAGAGCTCTTTCCATGGCTTTGCGGTTAAAGAATGCGGGAATTGCACGACAAGGCAAATAAAACCTGGAGAAGAAATAAGCGTGAAAGTCCTGGGTTGTTCAGAGCAAGGTTCTGCGTTTGCACAATTCTGGGCGCTTAACGCGGAGAAAAAAACGGTTTTCCTGGATTAGAGTTTCTGCTTTCCCGCTTTTTTCACAGCCGAACAGATTTTTGAAAGGACATTCGTCGTTTTGCCCGGGCTTTTGGAGGTTTCCTCCGCCGCGGTGCCCACGTGGACAATGTCCGCGCCTGCGGCAATGGTTTCAAAAGCGAATTTTTCATCCCTCACACCACCGGCAACTACCAAAGGGATTTCAATCATTTTTTTGGTCGCGGCAACCATTTCACGCGGCGCAGGCGATGGCGCCCCTCCGCCGCTTTCAAGGATAACCATTTTCGAACCCATGTACTGCCCCCCAAGTGCGGTGATTGCCGCAAGGTAAGGCAGTTCGCGCGGGATTAACTGCACGCGCCCGACCCAGCCAACTGCCCTCCCAGGCTCGACAACAACATAGGAAGTTGGAATGACTTCTAAGCCCATTCTTTTTACAGGCATGGCTGAGGCAATCTGTGCACCAGAAATGTAATACGGGTCGTTTGAGTTAAGCAGCGACATGAAGTAAATCGCGTCAGCATGCTTTGAAAGGCTTGCAATGTTCCCCGGAAAAAGGATGACGTCAAGGGAAGAGTTCTCTTTCAGCGCAAGAACAGTTTTGTCAAGCAACTCGCCTTGTGCGCCGACGCTTCCGCCAACACAGATAAAATCAACCCCGGCTTCCTCTGCCGCCCTGCCAAGCTTTCCCGCGTCCTCAATGGACTGGTTAGGGGGGTCAACGACCAGGAAAGTCAGGCCTCCGTCCTCGCTGATTTTCTTCAGGATTTTATCATAAACCTTTGTTTTCATCCAAAAAACCACTTACTAATTTTTGCTCCAACCAAATAAAAAAACCCCTGCCCGCGTTTAAAAACTTTGGCAAAAGAAATATCGTGTATTTGTTTCATTTGCCAGGGTTTTACGGAGCATATGTGCCCCATCTTCGGCGGGGCGACAATATTGCATATACTTTTGGAATACTATAAAAAGGCTTGCATTTTCAGGGCTTTGTGTAAA
>JACQJF010000017.1 GCA_016198165.1 Candidatus Iainarchaeum sp.
AGAAAAAGGAAAAAATAGGAATATTTTAAAGCACTGAATCAGTACGAATCTTCTTCATCGCCGCCTTCGTCATCGTCAAAATCGTCATCGTCGTCTTCGAAGTCTTCGTCGTCAAACTTTAATTCCCGGATACTCTGCATGGTTTTTTTCCTCCTCTTGGGAAAATTTAATCTAATTCTTGTGCAATGGTTATTTAAATCTTTTTAGCCAAAAAAACCCCTAGATTAACTGATTACGGTTAAACAGTAACCATTATATATGGGTTTTGGGTATAATCATTTTAAGGTGAAAAAAACAATGGCTTTCGGTTATTCAAAGGCTCTTGGCTTAATGGCTTTCCTGTTTTTCATAGCCGCATTCGGTTTGAGTGCAAACGCGGGCATTTACAACTATTACTTCCAAACCTGCTGTACCGGGTATTACACCGGCTACTACGCGGTAGGCGTTTATAACCCCCAGGGAGACCCTTCTTACTTCAGGTACGACCCGTACGCTTACGAAATTGACCCGTACCCGACAAGGTCGCTTCCAAGCTACCCGTACACATACACTTATTACCCGGCATACGCTTACGTTGGCTATCAGGCTTATGGTTACGCTGGGTACCCGGGTTACGCGGGCACAGGGTATTCATACAGTCCCTACGTTTATTCCGAATACACTCGCCCTTATTCGTACCCGGCTTACGAAGTAAGATTCGCTTAAAGCACTAAATTTGAATAGAACCTGACTCGCCTTCTTTTTTATTTGTTTTTCTACTAATTCTTGTCTTAAGGCCGCTTTTAGAATAAAGCCGGAATGGTTTTTTTTCTTCAGGGGAGTGGTCCAATGGTACGATGCGACCTTCACATGGTCGAGGCCGGGAGTTCGATTCTCCCCTCCCCTATTTTTCAGCCAATTCAGTTTCCTTTGTAATGCACGAAAAAAATGTCGTTTGAGTAAACCTTGTCTAGTTTTTCAAACTCCATTGTGCGCCGGAAAAGATTGTCCCCGACAGGCTTTTCATCCAGGTAAATTGAACGGTTGAACACGTAGTCCGCGTTCATTTTTTCAAGCACCGTGTAATCGCTTTCCTTGAGGAACCTGTAACTGTCATCTATGAGTTCCTCGTCGGCGTATTCCACTGCGAGGTCTGCTGAGGCTTTTCTCTGCGCGAAAAAAGTGAATGAGTGGCCAAGGTATGGTTCTACCAGGAACCTCTGGTTTGTGGAAGTGTTTTCCCTGACGTATGCAAACGCGTCAATTGCGGTTGGGTGCATGGGGTAAAAAGCCATTGAGACAATCGTGAGTGAAAGCAAAGCCCCGACGATGATTGCCCCCAAGGCGTACTCCGCAAAAGGATTGTCAAAGATTTTTTCCGGAAAAAGCCTTGCAGCCAATAATGCAAGGAGGAAAGAATTCACGACGTTTATCCTGTAGGACACGAACAACTGCACTGCAAAAAACACTAGGATTATGGCTGTGAGGCGTTTCTCGAAGCTGCCTGCCTTGACTTTTCCAGTCAGGACGAACGGGGCGACGAAAAGGGCGATGAGTGCAAATATCGAGAAGTAGTCGAGGAAAAAACCGTACAATGGGATGTTCCATAGGTATCCCCACACGGTGCTTTTTGCCTGTGAGGGAAAACCCGCCCTCATGACTGTCGGGGCGAAAAAAACCACTGCAAGGATACCGGCAACGGCAAGGGCTTTTGCGAGGTCGAAAAACCTTTTCCTCGAGTCAAGGCCTACAAGGGAAATCGCGGCAAACATGAGTATCATGGGGGCCTGGACAAAGGATGCAAAGCCCGCAAGCACCCCGCTTTCCAGGGTTTTTCCGCGCCTCAGAAAAACCGCTGCCGCCAAGAGCATCGAGTCTGCCACGACGTGGCGCACGTTGTACAGGAAATCCGAGAAGACAAAAACCCCAAGCAGGACCGCCAAGGCCCCGAGGTAACTGTTTTTTTCCGAGGCGCCGAAAGCGCGGAAAAAAACGATTGACGCGCAGATGAACGCAAGCTGCGCGAGAAAAAGAATGATGGCAAAGCTTGAGCGCGTGTCAAAACCCGTCAGCCATGAAATGCCTGCGTTGAGGAAAAAGTACGCGGAAAAAAAACCGGCCGGTTTTTCCCCGAAAAAACCCAGGTCGTCGTTTTGCGGGACATGCTCAAGCTGTGTGATTCTGTCCGACTGCCTTTCATAAAAGCTCGTGAAAGGGCTCACGTACGTATTCGTGAAAAAATGGTAGAACAGGGAGGAGAACAGGAAGAAAAGCAAAAGCCCAGCAAGGAGAAAAGACGGTTTTTCCAGGAATTTCTTCACTTCAAGCAACGCGTCAAAGCCCTTTCCAAGGTTTTTTCGGAACAGTATGATAACTGCAAGGGTTTCAATTGCAATGATTGCATTGAACGAGAATGCTGAAAGGAGGCCTGCAAAGTCGAGTGCCAGTGCGGGGAGGAAAATCATGGCGAAAAAGCCGATGATTGAAAGCATGGCTCTTTCCGCAAGCGGCTCCTGCGTGAAAACGAGGAGAAAAATGGCTGACAATAGCAGGGCAATGAGGGCAAGCCCAAAAAACGGGTTTGCCGCAAAACCAGTTTTTTTTCCAACAGTAATTTCTTCTTTCTGTCCGGCAAATTCCACGGATACCTTGTTTGTGCCTTCCGCAAGGCCGATTTTTTCAACAGACTCGAAATTTTCCCCTTCGAAATAAAGCGAGTGGTCTTTTCCACCGTTTACGGAAAGGGTGAGCGGTTCAAAGCGCGCCCCATTGTAGCCGCTTACACTGACTCTCACCATGCCCCTTCCCGCGTCTTCAATGGCCAGTTCCGGAGTGCTCTGTGAAAGCTGTGGGACTTTTTGCGCGTGGAAAAAAACCCTCTGCTTGTACACGGACAGTTCCACGAAATTATCCTCCCTGTCAAATAATTCGCCTGCCAGGCACTCGCTTATTAGTGGGGTTGAAAGAACGCTGATTTCTTTGTCGACTGCGATTTTGTCGTTCACGGTTGCCCTGAACCTGACGAAGTTCTCGCGCGCAGAATCATTCGAGTGAATCTGCAGGTCAAAGCACGCGCCATTGCCTTCAACTATTTTTTTGTCAAAGGATTCGAGGCTCGTGGACAGCACATAGTCCTCGTATGGGAAAGCGTTCCAGTTGCTGCTTGCCTGCCATGAAACCGCAAGCACCGCAAGCACCAATAGGAAGAAAAACGTGTTTTTGCCAAAAACCATGCTCATTACAGTATCTTTAGTGGTTAGTCACTTTTTTTTAAAGCTATTTAAAGCACGGATTTTGGAGGCTAGTCCTTGAAAGCCGTGGCAGTTACCCCGCCGTCCCAGGAGAACCGTGGCCGGATTTTCACCATCCAGATTTTCTCTGTGTTGTCATCCAAAATCAGGGCGTAGCCTTTTTCGCGCGGCATCTGCTGGTAGTACTTGTCAAAGTCCTGGTGCATGTAACTTGGCCGGAGCAGTGAGACTGCGGCTATGTCGGGTTGTGAGGTCATCCTGTGGCTGATGAAAAGGTCGCACTGGCTGATGGCGTCCGGGTGGAGTTTCTCGGGCCTCTGTGTCGCAAGGACGATGCTCAGGCCGGGTTGGCGCCCCACGCGCACCCATTCAAGAAGGACGCTTAAGGCAATGCTCTGCTCGTCCTTTGGCATGAACATGTGCGCCTCATCCACAAGCATCCAAACAAGGGGCATGGCGCTTTCCCTTTTCTGTCCCGCGATGAGTTTTGCTTCCTCTTCTTTCCTGAAAAGCATCCTCTGTTCAAACAATTTTTTCCCAAGCAAACCCACTATTATGTCGCGCGTGCCCTCCATTCCAACCGTCTGGCGGTAGGCTGAAACGTCGATGATTGTTATCTGGCCGGGTTTTGCAATGTCTTCGATTTTGTCCCCTTCTTTTTCGAACACGCCCCAGGATTTTGCAACGCGGAACCTGTTCACGAGTGCTTGTTTGGCGAGTTTTCCAGCGTCAGTGTCGTTTTCAATCGCGCTGATTATTTCGGTGAAACCGTAGCGTGTTCCCATGGTTTCCTTGACTTTCTCAATTATGCGAGACAACAGGACTCCTTCTTCGTCGCGCCATGACAACTTGAAAAGCGTGAGCCACTCTGTTTCCTCCAACTCACTTATCTTGAGCGTGAAAGCGTCGTCTACCGGGATTTTTTTATCCTCGTAAAACTTTTTCTGCCCGCTTGGCACGAGCACGCGCACGTTTGTCGTTTCGGGTTTCAGGCCCCATTTTTCGAGCTCTTTCACGTCCCTCGAATTCGGTATCTTTAAAGTCCAGAAAATGCCGACAGTGTCGATTGCGATTACGGAAATTCTTTGGCGGATTTCAAATGGCTGGCGCGCGAACTCCTCCAGAAGGATTGAAAGTGTGAATGACTTTCCTCCTCCACGTTTGCCGCAGATGAGGGCGACGTGTGGTTCGGCGATGTCGACCATTATTTTTCTTCCAAGGACGGGTTTTTGCCCCGCGCTTAGGACGGTTTTTCCGAGGTAGGCCGTGCCCTTGGAGCCGTATTTTTCTATTTTCGATTCGCTTCGCCCAAGAACTGAGTATTCTTCTTCGGGTGAGGTTTGTGCCATGGCAACAATAACGCTGTCTATGTTTAAATTTCTTGTTTTTTTGGTTGAAAAGTGGGGGTTGCCCCGAAATTAGCGAAACCCTCGGGGCCTGGGTTAAATGTATTTTTTGGGAGTTAAGGAGAAGAAAGCAAGGTGCACGGAAAAACTGGTGGGGGTTTTTCAAAAATAAGAAAAACGTTGTTTCCCGTGCAGTTGCTTATCCTCCTTAATTTTTTGTTAAGTACAATACTTTTTTTCCTGACTGGAGTTTTTTGAGGTATCCTTCGCGGAAGAGCTTGTTGAGCCTCTGTGAGGCCGCGTTGAGGCCCTTGTAGTGCATGACCTGCTTGATTTCCTCTGCAGTGGCTTTTCCCTCGTGCTCGATGAATTTCAAGATTGCCTGGTCCTGTTCCGCAAGAACCAGGAAAACACCTGTATTTGCCGTGTTTTGGGTGTGTTCGGGCTCGTTTGTGTGCCTTGTCTTTAATTCAAACATCATTTTGTCGAACTTGTCGTTTATCTGTTCGAGGACCAGGTTGGTTTTCCGCCTTTCCTCTGCCAGCCTGAACAATAGGGCTGCGACAAACTTGGGGTCCGAGCTTTTCTCGAGAACCTCATCCAAATCCAGGGTCAACTCGCTGAAACTAGGACTAATCTGCTCGATTAGCTGCTTCTGCTCTTCCAAGCCCCGAATCAAATCATGATCCTTCATGACATATCATGATACAATCATGATATATAAAAAGCTATCGGCCGGGGGTTCTGTCCAACGTGCGGTTGGTTTTAAGGAAAAGTGAAAAGTGTCAAATACGGTTGGTTTTTCAAGAATAAAAATATTTGGTTTAAATAGGCTTTGCGGATTTATTAGTGGAGTAGGGGTTTTAGGTCGATTTTCATGGTGAAAATTGCCCTGGTTAAACAAATCAGG
>JACQJF010000022.1 GCA_016198165.1 Candidatus Iainarchaeum sp.
AACAATATTTTTTTACCTTAAATAATTATGGAGTTTCAACAAAATTCGTTATACTCTCTGGGCAGAAAATAATTTGAATACCTCTGGCTTTACTTAAACCATGTACAAGGCAATATTTGGTATTTTTTCAAAGTCTTTTTTGTTGAAAGTCAGGAGTTTTGCGTTTTTTTCAATTGCGATTCCTGCAATCAGGCAGTCGATGTTTCCAACAATGCTGCCTTTCTTTTTCAGGTATGAAATTATCCGGTTGGTTCTTACCATTGAACTTTTTGTCGGATAAAGCACCTTTATTTTTTCAAAAAAACTGTTGACTTCAGCCAGTTCGTTGTCATTGTCCCTTTCAATCGGCAGAAAAGTTACTTCCTGATAAGTGAAAATAGTGGTGTATATGAAGTCTTCTTTTGATATTTTCTCGTAAATTTTTTTTGCTTCAGGCTTTCCGCGGAGATAGTCAATGGCGAAGGAAGAGTCGAGTATAATCATCGGTTTTCAAGTTCCTTCATTTTTTTGGCAAACAGTTCCTTGTCTTTTTCCTTTATTTTTTCCCAGGTTTTTATTGCGCTTTCGTACCCTTTTTTTTTCAGTATCCCGAAGTATTTTTCAAGCGGTGGATTCGATTCCTCGTAAAGTTTTTCAATAACCTCGCTAAAGCTTTCATTGCCGCTTTTCAGGCTTGCAAGCTTGTAATACGCTTCATCCTTTAATGTAACAGTTTTCATTTAACACCACACAAATAACATTAAGCCATGTTATTATATTGCTATCGTGTTAAGCTGTGCGTTTTTGCGCGTACCTAAGCCACGCCCAGTAAAACCCCGCGATTGAGACAAAGAGGAAGGCGCGGAAGAAAATGTCGTGCGAAAACGCGGCGGTTTCCAGACCGAGGAAAAGGACCGAAAGTATGCTTGCGTTTATCCTGAAGAGATTGAACGCAAAAACACCGATTGTCGCAAAAACCACGCCGGCAATTCTTTTTCCCGCCTTGGCTTCGGTGGATGCAAGAATCGCGCTTGTAATTATAATCCATTCGAGCAGGCCCGTGCAAAGGTAAGTGAACGCAATCGTGTTGTCAAGCCCCGCGATGTTCATCGTGACAGGCTCTGCCCCGGTTGCAAGCGTGTTCTGAAAACCCATCAGTGAGAGGAAAAAACTTGTGGGCGCTGCAAAAAGCGTTTCAAAAAACACGATGTCCGCAAGGGAAATGGCGGAGTTGATGGCTGCAAACGAGACTGCGAAAAAGAAAATGAATTTCCCTGCAATGCGCAGGTCCTGTTCACTCCACGCGAAGAATTTTCCGTAATCCATAAATCGTTAATCGTTACTTTTTTTCCGCGAGCCACCTTGGCCTCTGTGGCGAAGGCTGTGCGGAAGCCTTCGCGGTGAACTGTGGTTGTTCCCTGAATGGCGCCATTTTTTCGCCACCCATCGAATTCCCGGAGAGCTGTGCAAAAATGCCGACAACCAAAAACAGCCCTGCAACCATGATGATTGGGTTGATAATGAAATTTACGAGCATGTTCGCGCCGATTTTTATTGCAGGGGCAATGCTTGGGGAGGCCAGGCCAAGCAGGGTGCTGAAAATGTCTGCCGCAAGGCCCGCAATGATGCTGATTGCAATGATTGCAATGACGAAAACGACCCAGGTGAAGAACAGCATGAGTGCATGCCCGTTTGTCATGTTCCAGCTTTTCGACAGTGACTGTGTCACGCTCGTATCGCCTTCAAGCATGACTGGGATTGAAAGTGCCAGGCGCAGCCCGTTGTAAATCATTATCGCGATGTAGGGAATCGCAAGTGCGAGCGTCAAAAGAATGAAAATGAATGAAACCAGCGGCGCAAAAAGGGCAGTTGCAATTGCGAGGAATGCAAGCAGGTAAAAAACGAGGACGACTGCCATGAGTTTTTTGCTGTACCAGGAAAAAACCTGGTAAATGAATGAAACAATCCCAAGAACCAGGATTTTTCCCGCTTTGCCGAATGAGAAACCCCCGCTGGGCCTAAAGCCGAAAAGTTCAAGCCCCCTGTTGACGACAAGCACGGTGATTGCAAGGGAAAAAACCGTTGCCGCGATAATCCACACGATGAAAATCAGGAAGAGCGCAATAATGCCCGAGACAATCGTTTCCACGAGGCCTTCGGCTGCCTGGCCGGTGAAAAGGCTGATTATGGCCGGTCCAAGCACGAGGACTGCAAGACCCCCGAAAACAAGGAGCGACAAAAAAGTGAATGCGTACTGGAGCAAAACATATTTCCAGGTCTTGCCGTCAGAGAGCCACGAAAAACTGCCCTTTACGGCCTGGACGATGTCAAGCTCCATGATTGATTAACGCAGACACTATATTTAAAATTATGTCAAACCACGAAAGTTTTCCGGCATTTTGGCGTGGTTTGACAGATAACAAACCCATTGTAAAGGATTGCTTTTTGGGTTTGTTATAATCCTGGCAGCTTGAATGCTTTCGGTTTTTTTTTGCAGGGTTTTTTTTGGGGGTTAGCAATCTATAATAATGCCTTTTGTGTACTTTTATCAAGAACGTTTTGGGTTAGTGGTCGCACTTGAAGATTGGCGGGTTTGAGGTCGGGCCGTGGGCCGTGAAGGAAGAAGGGAATAAAAGGCACCTGATTTTCGACTGCCGCGATTGTGTCTATTCCTCGTCCATTTCTGATGACCGCGCGTGCATGTACCACGTCATCAAGGTGCTCCAGGAAGTGGAAGCCGACGACATCGTCCTTGCCGAAGTCTATGAGCGCGTGTATGAGAAAAACCAGGCAAACATGCTCTCCGAAATCGCGCAGGTGGCGCAAAAATTCGAGACCGCTGCAATCTGGAGCTACAAGCACCTAGGCGACCCCAAAATCGAGGGGGAGAAAAGGTTTGGGGACCGGCACAACACGATTGTGAAAATCACGCACGACAACATCCTGTTTGACCCAATCATGTCCTACATTGAGCTGTTGCGCGAACTCAAAAGCGAAAAGGAGCGCCTTGACGCAGAAGACCCCAAGCAGTACAGCAATGTTTATTACCAGACGCTTTTGTCAATCAAAAAAGAGCTTGAGGCAACGGAACTCATCCAGCGTGCGCGTTCAATTCTCATGCGCCTCAAGTCCACTCCTGATTCTAAGGAATTGTACAAGCCTTTTTTCGAGGCACAGGTAAAGCCATCCTTCATCGGTTCGCGCCTGATTTTCGAGACAACCGAGGAACGCCTCGAGCTTTTGGACGAGTACAGCGTAGAGGACACGAGCGTGCAGGTCTTCAAGCACCCAAACAAGGCCGAAAAACTCTACATCATCAACCCGCCCGAGTATTCACTGCCTCCCGACAAGTATTTCATCCTCAGCAAGACCAAAGAGGTCGTTGCATCCTACCGCCCGGGCAAGACCTCGCTTTCCTCGCTTTCAAAAAGCCGGAAATACTTTGAGCGCGTCTACCAGTCGACCATCCGCGACATTTCAAAGGAATACAGCATCAATCTTGAAAACCAGGAAATCATCGAGCTTGCGCAAATCGTTGCCCGCTACACCGTCGGTTACGGGATACTAGAGCTTTTGCTCTCCGACAGGAGCCTCACGGACATTTACCTTGACTCGCCCATCGGCCAGAAACCGATTTATGTCGTGCACTCGGAGTTTGGGCAGTGCGTTACAAACATCATGTACACGGAGAGCGAGGCCTCGTCGATGGTCTCGAAAATCCGTGCAATGAGCGGCAGGCCCTTTGACGAAGCGCACCCTGTGCTCGACTTTGACCTGCCCGACCTTGAAACCAGGGTCGCGCTCATCGGCCCACCGTTGTCGCCTGACGGAATCGCGTTTGCTTTCAGGCTGCACAAGGTGACTCCGTGGACCCTGCCACAGTTCATTGACAACAACTTCATTTCACCCCTCGGCGCGGGGCTTTTGTCTTTTTTCGTGGACTCGCAGACCACCATGCTCGTCACCGGCTCAAGGGGCTCGGGGAAAACCTCGCTTGCACAGGCCCTCATGCTTGAAATCCTCCAGAAAAACAGGATCATAATCAGCGAAGACACGGCCGAGATTCCAGTGCCCTACATGAAGGAAATAGGCTTCAACATCCAGCGCCTAAAGACCCGCTCGCCAATCGGCTCACAGGAGGATACATCAGAAGTCGCGCCGGAGGACGCGCTGCGCACTGCGCTTCGCCTTGGGGACTCTGCGCTCATAATCGGTGAAGTGAGATCCAAAGAAGCAAAAGTTTTGTACGAGGCAATGCGAATCGGCGCCGCGGGAAACATTGTAATGGGGACAATCCACGGCGATTCCGCTTACTCTGTGTGGGACAGGATTGTTAACGACCTTGACGTGCCGAACACTTCCTTCAAGGCAACGGACATCGTTGTCGTCGCCCGGCCAATCAGGTTTGGGGGTTCGCTTCAGTCAAAGCGGCGTGTCGTGCAGGTGACTGAAGTGAAAAAGCACTGGCAAAACGACCCTGAATTGGAAGGCGGTTTGCTTGACCTCATGGAGTTCAACGCGAAAAAGGACAAGCTTGAGTTCCTCGAAGACAACTTGAAAGAATCTGAGATTTTCACGAAAGTCAGCAACTTAACCGGTATGAGCATCCAGGAAATCTGGAAGGGCATACGCATGAACGCTTCTTCAAAAGAGTTCCTCGTGCAGATGAAGCGCGAGCACAAGGTCCCGGAGCTGTTGGAGGCCGAGAATACGGTGATTTGCTCAAACAAGCTTGTCCTGCTCAAGCAGAACCAGCTTGACGAGTTCGGCTCGATTGACTATGACCAGGTGCTGACCGAGTGGAAGCACTGGCTCCAAAACCAGTTCATAAAGCGCCTTTTGGCGAAAAAAAAGCAGTGATGGAAAAAAAATGCCCGACAGACAATCCAGAAACTTTTTGGAGGACAAAATCTCCCCCGGGAGCCTCTACCGCGAAATCCAGGTGGAAAAAGAGGACTTTGAAAAAACAGAGCGCCCGCTTGAAAAAAAAGTTGACCACTGGTTTGTAAGATTCTGCAAGCGCGTGCACGCCGCGTTCCCGTCGCTTGGAGCGGGTGAAAAGTTTTCGGACGAGAACCGCAAAGCCGTTGATTTTCTGTCCTGGAGTCTGCACCCGGGGGAGCTTGGCGCAGCCTACAAGTTTGTCCTGGTGGTCTCGTTTTTCATCGCGGTAGTGCTCACCGCGGTCATTTACATGTCACCCTTGTTAAGCGTGGTCACTGCTTTTGCCGGCGACCCATTCCTTGCAGGAGTATACACATTCATACCCTTGCTTGGCTTGGCTGTTTACCTGACTTATTTTGTCCAGACTTTTCCGGTCAGCGAGGCAAAGGCGGAGCAGGTGCGCTCCCTGACTTATGTGCCTGAGATTCTCGGATACATGATAATGGCGATGAAGCTCTCGCCAAACCTCGAAAAGGCAATCGAGTTTTCCGCAGAGCACGGACGCGGAAAAATAGCCCAGGAGTTCCGTGACCTTTTGTGGAAAACCCAGATTGGCGTCCACGCTACAGTCAGCGAGGGCCTTGACAAAATGGCGTACGCGTGGGGCGAGTTTTCAGACGAGTTCAAAAAAGCACTCATGCGCGTGCGCGCGTCCGTCATCGAGCCGACCGAGGCAAAGCGCCACGCCATCCTCGACAAGACGATGGATGAAATACTTGAATCAATCAAGCTCAAAATGGAGCAGTACGCGCGCGACCTGAGCCAGCCAAGCGTCATGCTGTTCTACATCGGGGTGCTCTTGCCGCTCATCCTGATAATCATCCTGCCGGTTGGGAGTTCCTTCAGCGGCGCGCCGCTTGCAAACCCTGTTTTCCTTGCCCTGATTTACCTTATCTTTATCCCCGGTTTCACCTTGTGGTTTGCGCAAAGCCAGATTGTCTCCAAAAGGCCGCCAACGGTCCTGCCGCCCGTGATTCCGCGCACGCACCCCGGGGTCCTGCCGCGCTACAAGATGAAGCTTGGCAGTGCCATGATTGACCTGCGCCTCGTGGTTCTAGCCGTGCTCGTCGTCGGCGTGGGGTCCTCTTTTTTCCTTTCCACGCAGGGCTTGCCCCCGAAATTCGTTTACGAGTCACTTAACCTTGAAGAAGATACGCCGCAGTTCCTTGCAGCGGACAAGCAGAGGGACGTCGTGCTTTCGCGCGGGGGGCTTTCAGAGGACTATTTTGACATCCCTGATGGCCCGCTTTACTCGCAGCTGCTTGCACGGCGCACCCCAGATGACAAGGCAAGAGAACTTGTGTTAAGCGAGGAGAAAACCTTTTTCACAAAGCCACAAAACGACATTGCGCCCTACAACCTGGTGTTTGGGCTCCTGCTCACGGTTTCTCTGGCAATGTTCGTTTTCCTCTACTATGACAACATTTACCTGCGCAAGGCCCAGCTTGAGGTGATTGAAATGGAGAAGGAATTCAAGGACTCGCTTTACATCCTGGCCTCGAGGATGGGCGAGAACAAGCCGGTTGAAGAGGCATTCAAGCACACCGTGGGTTTTCTGCCCGATTTCCGGATTTCCAAAGTGTTTTCAAAGATCCTTGACAACATTTCCATCCTTGCAATGCCCCTTGACAAGGCAGTGTTTGACAAGGATTATGGCGCGCTCAAAAACGTTCCAAGCGCGCTCATACGCGGTTCGATGAAGCTCCTCGTTGACTCGGTGGAGCTTGGGGTCAACACTGCCGCGCGGACAATGATTTCCCTTTCCATGCAGTTGTCAAACCAGGAGAAAGTTAACCAGACCCTCAAGGTCCTTGTAAGCGACATTACAAGCACGATGAAAGTCATGAGCCTCTTCATCGCCCCCATGGTGCTTGGCGTCACGACGTCACTCCAGAAAATCGTCGTGATAACGATTTCAAACATATCCTCGTCGCAGCTTACAAGCCAGCTTGACCTGAGCAACATCGACGTTTCAAGCCTTCCTGGCGGCTCGCTGCCGTCGACTTTTTCAAACCTAAACGTTTCTTCTTTCATCAAGCCCGAGGCAGTTGCCCAGATGGCGTCGCCGACCGAGTTCATTGCAATCATTGCAGTGTACGTGATTGAGCTTGTAATCATCATGACTTATTTCACGACAAAAGTCGAGGAAGACAACAACCTTTTGCTGAAAATAAACATCGGCATGTTTTTCCCGATTGCCGTTGGCGTTTTCATCCTGAGCATAATCGTTTCAAATTCCCTCATAGGTGGTTTCCTTGCCGCGGGCTAGTGAACGCGGGGAATTTGAGCCATTCAAGATGCTGATTGGGGCAATCATGGCACTCGTGGTTCTAACGATTATCCTTGGCGCGATTGATTTTTTCGGGAGCTGGACCGTAAACGTTTCCACAGAGCGGCTGTTCACGGGCATACGGAACGCCGTGCACCAACCCAACGGAAACCCACTTGAAATACGCGGCCTTGCATTCGAGGAAGGCACTGTTTACACTACAAGTGCAATCGGGCGCCAGGTGGGCCTGGAAGCGGAGTGCCTGAAGTTCTGGGGGCCTGAAAATTATTCCTCTTTAACCTGGGATCACGTGGAACAGAAAACTCTTGCAGTGAACAACCGGTTTGAAACAAGCGTTTACGCCGTGTGCAATACCAACAATTCGTCTTCCGAGTGCGCGGCAAACAACTGCGAGGTCTGCTGTGACATTTATTTTGCCACAGAACCAGCGTAGATTTAATCCATTCTCAATCCACTCATCAGAATACCCTTTTGCCTTGTACAATTCTTTCATGCGTTCCTGCGACAATTCCGGGTTTTCGATTTCCTGGACGCGCTCATAACCTACTTGGGCAAGCCAGCGTTTGAATGGCTCGGCCTTTGGCGAGGGGATTGACTGGATTATCCTGAACATAGATTTGGTGTTTGAACAGTCTGTTTCTCTTAATTTTCCATCCTCTGCAGGCAATTTCAACTGTACGATTTTATCGTACGGTTCAAAACCTTCTTCTGAAAGCTTGATTTTTAAGTCAGACCAATACCTCTTTGGAATTGTACTGGCTTCCAAGGCAGTTACAACATCTATCACCGAAAAATACCATTCATTCTCATGCCATGCCCGCCTTATTTTTTTGTCCTGAAATACAACCAACGCATTTTGGTTTTCCACTTCAAATCACCGTGCCTTTGTTATAGAACAGGTATATGGCCAGCCTGCATAAGTTGTCTTTGTTCTGTTTAAAAGCAGTTTCAGGCCTCATTGCCGGTGCAGATGTTTTGACAACACTGGATTGTGAAATTAGCTGTGATATTTGCAAAAGAGCTGCATAACGAAGATTACAATATTTTCCCTTCCTCGATTGCCTTCCTGACTATGCCATCTTTTTTCTTTCTTTCAAACTCTTCAACCGTGTAGCAAAATGTTTCCGCGTCGGTTTTTTCATTCCAATATTTCAGCATTTCAGCCATTCTTTGCGGGAACAGGGTGCCTTTGAAATCATCCGACACTACCAGAAAATCAAAATCGCTTTCCAGGAAATTATCCCCGCGCGCCCTGCTTCCAAAAAGGACTATTTTTTTCACGGCAAATTTTTTCCTTACCGCTGCAGCGAATTTTTTCGCCATTATAATTGTTTCTTTATCCATTCAACCACTTCTCTTGACTTGTCTAGGAATTCTCTTGATTTTTTTTCACTGAAAAGTTCAAAGGGTGCTTCTTCGCCTGCTGAGGGGTATCTTGAAATAGTGTATTGCGGAGTGAGTTCACGCAAAAAATCGTGGAATTTTCCCGGCACGCCTGCTTCTTTTCCAAGAAAAATGAGCGAGTGTGAAACAACGGCCTGTTTTTTCTGCTTTTTCATTATCAGGGTTTTCAGGCTTTTTTCAACTGCCTGGTGGCACCAAAAGCATGATGCATAATAGTCTTTTGCGTCAAACGAGTTTTTTGCGCTCACGAGGTCTCTTTTGGCCTGTTCCCACCAAAGCTCGATTTCCTTGCGCATGAAAAAATTAGTTGTCCAAGGATATTAAAAAAACTTGTACCCCCCCCCCCAATTTTTTCCCTCACCGTAATCCTTAAATACTCCCGTGGCTTTTTCTTGTATTAATGACGAAAATGAACCAGTCCGGGCAAGCCTTCAGCGTATTCAAGCTATTGATTGCGGCAATAGTCGCCGTCTTCATCCTCGCTCTTCTTTTGCAGATTCTGAGCAACATTAACCCGCCAAACGTGGGGGACCCTACAGACGAGGCAGCCTCAAAAATCAAAACACTTATAACAAAACTTGGCACCCCTGAACGGACAACAGTTGTAACTTTTGAACCAGGAAAAGGGCTGGTTGGAAGGACAATTGCCGACAAAACCGGTGCCCTGAGTCCCGAGTCAGTCTGCGTAATGCTTGGCAGAAGTGATAACGATACACAACCCACCCCTTTTCAAGAAATCGATGGAAAAACTATAAATTATACAGGCAATTCAACCATTCAAAGAAGGCTTTACATTTTGTGCGATCTTGAAAACAAGTTTAATGACGGAACTGCTTTTAGTGATCTTTCCGGTTTTGGACTAGTTGACGAAGCCTTTAGAGATGGCGGTATACCCTGCAGCCCGGCAGACAATACCAACAGGTATTGCGTTGTCTCAGTCATCCCAACCGGAACATAATGGGGTGAACTAATTTGTTCTTGTCAAACCGCGCGCAGTCCGAGTGGGGAAGCATTTACCTTATAATAGTCTTCATAATCGCGGCCCTTGTCCTGATTGCCTTGGTGAAGCCGATGTTTAAGCAGTCGCAGGAAGTGGCGCTGCGCCAGCCGGTCCTCAAAAATTAGTTTTTTTTGAAAAATGCGTTGTGCTGCAATTCCACGGAGCTCATTTTGATTTCTTTTAACGCCCCTGTAACTGAATCCCAATCCGGTTTTTTTTGTTTTCTTTCGGATTCCATGTTTTTTCACTAAACAATTTTTACAAAGCCACTTTTGCTTATTCAATAAATTCAACGTTTTTGAAGGGTTTGAAATGATGGTCTCCTGTAACCACCACTGATTTTATTGTTCTTGCTGTTGCAAGAATTACCGCATCCGCAAGCCCGAAATTGTTTTTGTATTTTTTTCTGACGGCATTTTTAAGCCTCCCTGCAGTTTCTGCAATTTCCGTTGTCAATTGAATTGGCGTTGAATTTTCCAGGATAAATTGAAGGTCGTTTTTCCAGAAACCATAGTTTTCCTTGGCATACTTCGCGGAAATCTCGGCAATGGCAATTGTAGGGGTAAAACACGTTCCGTTTTCGATAATCTGTTTTACTTTTTCCCCCGCAAAGGTTCCCCGGAAGTATTCAACCCATGCATGGCTGTCCAGAACAAACCTATATGTCGTGGAAGTCATCTTCAGTCCTTTTGAATTTTTTCATTTCCGGGTGGGCTCCAAACATGCTTTTTGGAATTGTTTTATCTTTTTCTGCAAGCTTTTGGATAGCCCCGTCATACGAACTTACAGAGTATCTTTTCTTTATCCTGTTAAGTATCCCAACCGTGGTTTTTTTCACTTGGATCGTAGTTGTTTCCATAAAAAAGCACCCTATGAACTATAACTATAGTTATAATTTTAAACCGGTGCTTTTTTGTGCTGGTTTAAATATTCCTGTGGCGTTTTTTCTCTAATGCTCTCGCAAAAAGCCCAGGAAGCAGCGCCGTTCCAGCTTCTCGTAGTAGTCGTCATGCTTGGCTTTGTGCTTGTAATGGGCCTGTTTGTACTCACGCATTCAAACGAACAGCAGTGCGGGGAGCAGGCAAAAAAAGTCCTTGAAAGGACACGCCAGGACCTCGAGTCACTCATCAAACAGGATGAAATCAAGAGAATCACCATTGATGTTCCGCAGTGCGGTGAGGGGAAAAAAGAGCTTTCAATGCGCCTTGAACAGAACCGCGAGGTCTGCTCGCTTTACTGCATCGGTGCAAACGAACGCTGCGTTCTCCTCGTTTTTTCCTCCGAGACAATTTCACAGGCCACGTGCCTGCGCGTCCCGCCGACCACGCAGTTCCTCGGAGTGACCGAGTGCGGCAACCCGGAGAGGAGGCCCAAGTCAATTCCACTGGATTTTGAACTCTTTCCGGTTGACTTTGCAAAAACATCCGGGGGGCAAACGGAAAATGACCTGAATGCGGGGGAATATTTTTTCACGCAAAAAACCAACCCCCAAAGCGGCGTGCCGGAAGTGTGCGCGTACAAGCTGCAGACAGGCACATAAATATTAAATAGGCAAAGAGCCTCTTTTTCTTGTTTCAAAGGGTGTTTTGGTGCAATCAAAGAAAAACATGGATTACCGCCCCTTCGAAGAAGGGGCAAATGCGCGCCGCTTGTGCCCGACAGGGTATGAACCCGCGCACTGGGTTCGAGCCCAGGAGGGCGCTCCGTTTGAACTGCTTGTCGCAGTCGTGGTAATGGGCTTTGTCCTACTTGCGGGCTTTAGGGTAATCGGGATTCTCCAGCTTGAGGAGTGCAAGGGAAAGCTTGACAGCAACCTTGAGGAACTCAAGACCGCGATTGAAAACGTTGCCCACGGCGAGGGCCAGCGCACAGTGGCTTACACCAAGCCATCCTGTTTTCCGGAGCCTGACGCGGAAAATAAAAGCGAGGGAAGCAGGCTTGAAATAATCCACAGGACAGAGGCAAGGATTTGCTCCGAGTTCTGCTCCGGTGCGCGCATCGAGTGCACGCTTTTGGCGTTTTCAAGTATTGACCACAGCAACTGGAAATGCCTGAATATCTCCTCTGCAACCGATTTTCCAAGCAGCAGTGACTGTTCAGACTTTGACCCAGGCGAGTACGAAGCCCAGCAGTGGAAAAGAGACGGTATCCTGGAAGGCCAGTATATCCTGGTGAAAAAGTTCAACGAGTTCTCGCAGCAGCCAAGAATCTGTGCATACCGGAGGGGAAACTGAAAAATGCTTGGCTTCATTTTAAGCAAAATCAACCTCCTCATACTCGTCATAGCGATTTTTGCAATCGTTTCCTTTTTCACCCTGGGTTTGACGGACCTCGCGAAAATAAACGAGGCGCGGCTGCTCCTTGACAGGGTTTCACAGAAATCCTTTGCGCTTGTCAGCAGCCCGTCCTATTGTTTTTCCGACTCGTTTGACCTCCCGCGGTTCATACGGGTTGCCGGGGAAGACCTGTACTATGTTCTGAAAATTTCCGTTGAAACAATCGAGAAAGAGGAAGGTGAAGATGTTTCAGTCGTGATTTTTTCCATTCACCCACGGCTCGAGTATGTGAAGTACGCGAAGAAAGAGCGTGACAAGGAGCCGCCGTCGATTGCGGCAAGTTCTTTTAGGACAACCGCGCAGGTGGCGCTTTACTCTGACGAATATCTCGGCGATTCATACTCGGTAGGTGCACCGGGGCTTGTTGACAAGTCCTCGGACTACCTTGGGGCTATGTCGGGTGATATCGAGGGCATAATCGTTGACCCGAGGGCGACAGACCAGTATAACACCGTGGAGTTTCTGAAGGAAATTCGAAAAGGCGTGCCTTATGTATATATTTTTCCGTGCAATTCCGATACCTGTGGGGATTTGAAGGAAGAGGTTTCACGCCAGGCGTGCGAGGATGTAGATCTTGTTGATTGTGATAACCTAGGGCCGGATGAGGTGTGGTTCAATTGCTGAATAAAGGATTCCTCGGCCCGATTGGGGATGACCTGCCTTCCCTCATCCCGCTGTTGTTTGCGCTGCTCATTTTTTTTGCAACGTTCTCGTTTTCCTACTCGACATTCAGCCAGAAAAACACGGGTTTCCAGAGGGACCTTGATGTCCTCAACATTGCGCGCGTGCTCAAAGGCACAAACTACGTTTCCGGCTATCAGGCGTTCCTGGATTCCTGCAACAGCTTAAACCCGACAAACCTCAAGTATAGGGCAGTGATTACGAATTATTTTACAGCCACAACACAATATCTTGGCCTTCCAGATGCTGCTCCAAAAGAGCAAATAGAGGCTGCAAGCCTTGGCCTGAAAAGTTATATGCTTGAGCCATTCAGTGTCACGGTTGGAACCCCGCCCGATGATGAAAAAAAGCCACTTGAGTGCAGGGTAGACGCTTCAGGGTTAAACCCTGGTTTTTTTTCAGAAACCCCTTTTGTGGTAAAGATTTATCCTCTCGTGGTTGAAGATGACCGCGTGGTAAAGCCAATGCACTTAGTGGTGGTTGCATGGACCAAATGAAGGGATTTATCCTGCAGTTCTACCGTCCCGTTGACAAACGGGACATGAACGCGTCGCGGGCTCACGCAAGGGCCCGTGGGCAGGCGGCTGTCACGGACGCGCTTTATTTTCTCCTCATTGTCACGGGGATAACGATTTTTTTGTTCGGTTTTGCAAACAGCTATGGCGTGACGGTTGACTCGGAGCTTGTGAAAAACTACAACGTTGACTTCACTACTGACGCGCTAAAGACAATCCTTTACAGCAGTGTTCCGCGCGACCCCGAGCAAAGCCTTTACGATAATTCAGGTGAAATCGACCATCTCCTTGCGTACGTCAAGGAGGATTTTTCCGATAACTCAAAACTCGAGCCGGCCACGAAAAAAGTCCTTGCACAAAACATCATTGGCATAATGAACCCTGTTGCAAACAACTTTGACTATTTGTTCATCATCTCTGTCCCGGAAGGATTCACAAACCCGGAATCTTTCGTGTTCGTGTTTTTCCACAAGTCAAACCTCCGGCCGGTGAAAATTGTGGAGGATGGACTTGGAGGGTATGAATATCATCCTGAAGACGCCCCAAAGAGAGACACAATCATGGGTATACCTGAAGGCGTGCTCCCCTTCACTGATTATGTGTGCGGGTATGAGCAAGCACTGCCTGATTGTAATCCCTCAGACTACGACGCCCTTAAAATTGAAATTGATTCTTTGCTTTCAGGCGTGGGTGACACAAGCCAGTCGTCTTCAAAAATAAACCTCCCAAAAACAGAAATTAACGGCCCGGGCTTTGAGGCAGTGCAGGCACAGGCGGAACTCACGATATGGAACGCGACCTACCTGTCAGACGTCACTGCGAATGAACTTAACCAGGCACCATGGAACTGTGTGGACATCCTGCAAATCACCTGCTGAAATTTTTTCATTTCTTGCCTAAAACCGGCTTCTTTTTTTTCCCCGGGTTTTTTTCCTCTTCAAAAAAACTCAGGTCCATGTCCTTGCCGTCTTCATCGCCACTGAGGCCTTCGTTTTCCTCAAAGCTGGCCGTGTCTTTTCCTTCTTCACCCAAAAGCCCGCTTAAGTCCTCTTGCTTTTCGACTTCCCCCTCAGTTTCCCCCGGTTCTTCAAAATCTTCCTTGCTTTCTCCCGTGTCCTGTGGTTCCTTGAATTCCTCTTCTTTTCCCTTTTTTTGTTTTCCATGCCCGTGTTCTTTCCTCTGCCCGGTTAACTGTTTTCTTTTTTCTGCCAGGGCTTCGCGGCGCGATTTTCTTTTTTCAGCCAACGAGGTTTCACCGCTTTTTTCCCCCTGTTTTTTTTCCCCGGCTTTCCCGTGGTGGTGGTAGCGCTCGTTTTTCTCTTCACGCGCTTTCCACTGGGAGTAAATGCTTTGCGCCATTTGTTCAAGCTCCTGCCTCTCGGGAAACCTGTCGTGTTCCTCGCGGAACCTGTGGAGCTCTTTCATGCCCTGCCTTGTCGCGTGCTCTTCCATGAATTTTTCATAGTTTTGGGGGAGGCTTTTTTCATCTTCTCTTTCCTGGCTGTTTTGCCCCGTGGTTTTATCCGCGTGGGTGTCTTCGGGCTTTTTTTTGTAACGCAATCTCCTTGGGGTTTCACTCATTTCATTTTTCACCCTTTTTTTTTCTTTAACTTCATTATTTTTTCCCTTTTCTCCCGCAAAAGCCTCTGAAGCGGCGTCTCGTTTTCCGGGATTTGTTCTCCCGTAACCGGTTTTTCTTCCAGTGTTTCACTTTTTTCGCTGAGCCCGAAGTAATCAAGCTTGTCTTGCGGAAGGGGGCTATATTCCTTTTTTTTTCCCGCCAGTGTTTCCTTCGGGGGCTCCTGTGATTTCCGTTCCACGGGCGGCGCTTGTTTTTGCACTGGCAGGGGACTCTGCACTGTGATAGGCGTTTTTCGTTTTTCCGGGATGATTGACTTTAAATCTGTCTTTTTTGGCATGGGCAAAAGCTGTTGCGCCACCAGTGGCGCTGGTTGAACGGGTTTTTCAGGAATCTTTGCCTCGGGTGCACTGGCATTTTCCCGGGCCTGTTTCTGCAGGTCTTTTTTGAAGATGCCAAACGGGTGGAATGGCTCTTTTTTTTCCACCGGTTTTTTGTCTATTGCAAATTTTCCAAGGCTTTGCGACTCTTTTGCCTGTAATGTTTTTTTTTCTTCAACGGGCGGAACCGGTTTTTCCATCACTGGTTTTGCCGGTGGCTGCTTGGTGTATGCATTTTCCGGTTCTTTTTTTGAAAGTTCAAGAAAATCAATCATTGTCCTGCTTTGCATTTCCACGGTTTTTCCGGCTTCAGGTGCGCGCAGCCTGGTTTCTTTCGGGTTGTCGAATTCAAGTATCTGTTTATGCTCCCTCTTGCCGGGTTTTTCCATCTTTGTGCCCTCGTAGTGCCTTTGTGCAATACTTGGCAAGGGCAAAACCATTGAGCGTGCTTTGAGCAAGCCTATTCCTGCGGCAAAAACCAGTCCGGAAAAAATGAAAAGGAATTCCCCAAAACCCATGCCCCCGATGCCGAAAAAAGCGGCTCCGAGGGAGAAAATGATTACGGCAAAGCTGTAGCTTAACCCGAACACTATGCTCCACCCAATCCGGTATTCCTTGTGGATTGAATCGCTTTTCTTGAATCCCGTGCGCAGGAAAAAATACCCAATGCCAATCGAGCCGAGTATCAGGTAAAAAGCAAGGAACGCGTCAAGCACCACTCCAACGCCAATGATTCCAAACTCCATGCCCAAGACAACCGCCCTTTGACTCAATGCTTTTTTTATTATACAAGCTTTTAGTGCTTAAAATAACTACCGCTACCCGACATCTGCCCCTGGCTTTTCAGGATTCATGTGTTCCTGCCGCATGGTTATTCTTTTATAGTAGGTTCACTGTCTTTTTTTTCGTGGCAGAAAACTTTTTCCTCGAACTCGCGTTGTCCATGCTAGATTTTTTGAGGGGCGCGTTTATTTACTCGATACCGGTTTTTTTGTTCACAATGGTTGCAGCCATTGCCAGGCGCATGATTGCCAGGCGCTTTTTGCTCTCCTGGATTACTTCCACCGCGCTCGTCACTTTTTTCATGATGCTTTCGCTGACAACCGCGCTTTATGTTTCGCCAATCATACAGGCTTTCCAGGAACCCTCCTACGTTTTGCCGCCGGAACTTGAGCCCTCGTTACAGGAAAACGCGTATTTTACCGGGCTCCAGGCAATAAGGCTCCTTGCCGTGAGCGCCGTGCTTTCCCTCCTTCTACTGCCACTTGAGCTTGCAGGCTCGTTTGTCTTTGACTATCTTGGGAAAAAAACCGGCTGGCCTTTTGTAGCACGGGTTTATGCAGGCGTTTTTGCCACCACCGTCTTGGCGGCCTATTTTGCCTTTTTCGTCTTCCCGTTCGCCGTGGCGGGCATTGTTTACATGATTTTTTACGGTTTTGCGTGAACGTTTTGAAGTGAGCGAATGGAAAGAAGGAAACCCGTGACAATCAGGCGTGGTGTTTTATGGCCTGATGAAAATGCGCCTGCAGAATTTTTTCCCGCTTTAAACTATAGCAAAAAGCATATGTATTTGAACATTTTAATTGCTTTTTGCATATAACAAACCGCTAATAAAAGTTCAAAAATATAAGCGGTTTGCTATATCCATTAAAAAAATATTTACCTCACAAGTGGCTGTCATGCAGGAAGAGCCACAAAGAGCGATGTTTGACACCAGTGTTTATAAATTGCTTTTGGAAGGCAGGCTTGTCAGGATTAAAGAGCTGGTCAAAAGTTCAAAACTTATAGTTTATGGGTGCAAAGTTGTTCGTGATGAGCTTCGGGAAACTTCTCCAAGCTACAAATTTAACGGCAAGAGTTTGAGAAACCTTCTGATATTCACTTATGATAGTCTTGTGGGTAAAAGGTCTTATCCTGTAGGGAATGAAATAGAAGCACTGGCAAAGGAATACTTGGATGCTTATGCCGGAGGGGTTTCAAAATACAAACTTTTCAATGACTTTAAAATTGTTGCAACGGCCACGGCCCATCGGCTTGACGTAGTTATTTCTGAAGATGACCGGACAATGAAATCAATCCACGCACGAAAAGCATATTCACTAGTGAACCAAAGCAAAATGTATGAAACCCCGGAATTTAAAAGCGTTAAAGACCTTTAACCCTTCAATTCTTTCCTGGTTTTTTTAAGGTATTTTTGTATGTCCTTGTTTTTTCTGGCTTCTCTAATACTTGAAAAAGCTTTTTCAATCCGCCTGATGTCCTGTTTGGAATAAGGTTTCTCAATGGTCTGGGTGATTG
>JACQJF010000019.1 GCA_016198165.1 Candidatus Iainarchaeum sp.
CCAATTAAACCGCAGCATCCACCCCTTGTAGTGCGCCCCCGCCAATTCCATTAAGTTTCACCCTTGCGAGTATACTTCCCAGGCGGTGGACTTATCGCCTTCGCTTCGGCACCCCTGCACTACGTGAGTGCTAGGACACCTAGTCCACATCGTTTACGGCTGAGACTAACCGGGTATCTAATCCGGGTCGCTCCCTCAGCTTTCGTGCCTCACCGTCAGGGCCGTCACCGTGAAGCGCCTTCGCTACTGGTGGTCCTTCTGGGATCACAGCATTTCACCGCTACTCCAGAAATTCCCTTCACGTTTTCCGGCCTCTAGTCCAAGAGTATCTTTGGCCATTCAACAAGTTGAGCTTGCTGATTTCACCAAAGACTTTTTGAACAGGCTACGCACTCTTTAGGCCCAATATTAGGGGATACCACTCGTGCCGTACGTATTACCGCGGCGGCTGGCACGCATCTTACCCAGCACTTATTCGCCAAGCTATTTACACTTGGCAAAAGCAAGCAGAGCTTGCACTCGAAGTCCCCCTGTCACGCTTTCGCGCATTGCAAAGGTTTCGCGCCTGCTGCACCCCTTAAGGCTAGGGCCCTTATCTCAGTGCCCTTCTCCGGGCTCCCTCTCTCAAGGCCCGTACGGATCTTTGGTTTGGTGGGCCGTTACCCCGCCAACAGCCTAATCCGCCGCAGCCCCATCCTAAAGCGAACACGCTTGCATGGTGCGCTTCCTTTAGACAAGAAAACATTCCAGTATCTCTTGTCTATGGAGTATCATGCCCAGTTTCCCGGGTTTGACTCCTCTATAGGGTAGGTTAGCTACGTGTTACTGAGCCGGATGCCAGAAGCAACCATAACTATGCTTCTCAGACTTGCATGGCTTAATCGGACTTCGATAGTAGTATCCGCCAGCAGGATCAGCTGGAATTGTTTATCCGCTAATCTGTTCATACACAAATTAAATTAGCCGCTTTGAAATTGCATGAACGACTGGCTAAAAATCCACTTAATTGGAATTGGTTATTTATCATTGCCAAAACCCAAAACGCGAAATGCGCTTTGAATCTTGGCCACTCAGTTTCCCTGCAAGAAACTTCTTGCACTAAAAAAAAAGACAGTTTTCCTTGAACTGCCTTCCTGCCAACATCACACCCAAAAGAGCTTGGGTGCTCATGTTTAAGCACAAAAAACAGCGCCAAAACGCGCCAGGAAAAGCAAGTCAAAAAAAACGAACTTGCAATTAGAGGAATTGGGAGTAATAATTGAAATCGGCAATTTATTTGTGCAAATTAAATGCCTATATACTATTCTTTATCCTTGTTTAAAAAGGTTTCTGTCAAAATTCTTGATTGTCCGGTGTCCCCCTTGGTAGAAATCCTAATCGGTTTATTGAAGCTTTTAAGGCCCCCCGAGTGGACCAAAAGCCTTGGAAACATGCTGATTGCCTACATCGCCGCAACCGGGTTCACTGGCACCCTTGACTGGGGGCTCCTTTTCTGGGGTTTCCTTGCAGTCGGGCCCCTGCTTTGGGGCGGCTTATACACGCTCAACGATGTGGCGGACTTTGAAAAAGACCAAAAGCATGACGTGAAAAAAAACAGGCCAATCCCAAGCGGCCTTGTAAGCCCGAACACAGGTTTTATCTTGTTCATGATTACAACAATTGCATCTTTTGCAATCGGTTTTTTCATCGTGCAAAAAACACTGTTTGTCCTGTGCCTGGCTGCGATGCTTGTCAACCAATTATTGTACACGCTCAAACCATTTGAATTGAAAAAAAAATTATTCATGGATTTCATCAGTGGTTCACTCATCAACCCATTCTTTCGTTTTTACTCAGGGTGGTTTTTGGCTATGGATGCTTTCAATGCTCCGCTTGAACTGGTTGTGTTCGTCATTGCAATCCAGTTCGGCGGGTATTCCCTGTACCGTTTGGCTTCAAAAAAACACGAAGAGGAACTAAACTACAAAAGTTCGGTCGTTGTTTTCGGCGAGGAAAAAATCCGCATGGCAGCATACATTGCAATCATTTTTGCCGGAGCGGCATACTTTCTTGCAACGTTCAATGGTGTCCTGCCTTTCAAGTATTTTTTCCTTGGCGCAGCATCGCTTGTCGCATTCCCACTTTACGTTGGCGCCCTGCAAAACCCCCAGGAAATGAACATGCGCTTTGCCTACAATTTGATTTACGCGCACTACGCGCTGTTCATCATCGGGTTTGTGGCACTGGCTTATCTTGGATAAAAATGCCAAGAAATTATTTTTTCCTGTAACCAAATATTTTGTCGTATTTGTCGTGGTCTATAATGTCCAAAACATCAAGCCAAATTGGAAGTACTTCAACTTCTGTGTCTTCTCTTTGTGGCTGGTTTAGAGTGTAAATCATTCTCCAAAAACTGGACAAATCCACTTTCCACAGGTTTGTAACACCGAATTCTTCCAAGTATTTTTTTGGAATCAATTTTCTTGGAATTTGAATTCCATAATCGTAATTTGTTTTTAGAATCTGGACTTTTGAGTCAACCGACTTTAAAAGAGTCTGGTGAAAAGACGAATTAACCCCCTGCGCTTTTTCTTTTTCCACTATTTCTTGAAGAGAAGCATATTCTGTTTTTGCTTCGCCAAGCAGTTTTACTATAACGTGTTTTCTTGCCATTCCCTAAACTTCCACTGCCCCTTTTTCAGCAGTGGCCAGTCTTTTGTTGGGATTAAATGTCCAAATGAAACCTTTTTTTGTTTCAAGAATTATTCCTTTTTTTCCAAGATAATCAAGTGTAACGTTAAGCGTGGAGCGCATTGGTTTTGTTGGAAGATTCTCAATAATCTGGTTGCGGCTAATCGCAGTGTCAGCATTTTTTATCGCTTTTTCAATTGCAAGAACAGTTTTAAGCGTTGGAAAATGAACAACTTTTCTGGATTTTGAAACAGTTTTACTATACACAAAAAACCACTAATAAATATATACCCTGATAAATATATAAGGCTACCTGTGTTTAGTTAAGAAAAAGTTTGAAAAAAATGAAAAAACAGAGTATGGCCGCCCATTGAAAAATGGCGGACATACACTCTTTGAACCCAGACAAGGATTTTACTGGCGGGCTCTCTTTTTCAGGTATCTTTTTTTTCTTTTTTCGCGGCGCATTTTCTTTTTCTTCCATTTCCATCTCTGGCGTGCGCGCGTCTTTTTGAACCTGCTTGAATCCTTTGTCCTGGTTGCCATCAATTTACACCAAAATGAGAACAATTGCAATTATTAAAATTCGCTGAAAATATGTCAAACCACGAAAGTTTTTCTACATTTTATTGTGGTTTGACAGATAACAAACCTGAAAAATTTTGCCTGATTATTTTATTGGTTTGTTATAGTTTAAAAAGCCATCGCCGCGAACACAGAAATGAATATTTAGGGGATTGAAAGTTTGTATATCATGGGAAAGCCGGTTGTTTATCCAAGAAGATTTTTATCTAGGAAAATCGTAGACAAAACACCACAAGGCAGGTTTCTTAGAACTAATTCAAGGCGTTTTCCAAATTTTAATGTAGCTGATTTGAACCCTACACAGGGGAAACCCCACAAGGGAAGCGGTGATTTCAGGGTACTGAGATACCCCAAGGGTTTTTATGGTAAAACGCGCCAAAAAAGATTTCCGGCATACAACAGCCTCTTTAACCTGCTTCGCGTACTGGAGGAAAGGGGGCTTGGGAAATATCTTGTAGGGATCGGGGAGAAAAACCTTGGGCGCGGAAGAAGAGCAGAACTTATTTCAGCTGAAGCAAGAGGCAAAAACTATTTAACCCTCATTAGACAAACCCGTGGAAATAAAAAAGCGCGTTATTTACGGGAAGTTGGGTTTGTGGAAGGTGAATTCCAGCGAAATGGCATAATTACTGGCAGGTGGGAAGAAAACCACAATAGACTGAGAAATTATGTACGAACACCAAATGGCAAAATAAAATTCATTGATATAGACCCAATTGGAATCATGGTAACAAAGGGAGTCAAGCTTTGGGACAGAATAGAATTTTTGCGCGATTTTTTTGAGGTTCTTCAGGAAAGTGACACAAAATCCAAGTATGGGATTGTGTCGGCAACAATGTTCAAAAACTATGTCGAGGGTTATGTAAGAGGATTGCATGAAATACCTTTTGGAAAACCGCTTTCCCCCAAACAACAGAGAATAGTTGATTTATACTTTATCAAAACAATGGAAGACTTTGGATTTGCCAATAGTTTGGTAAAAAGGGAAAAAGAAAGAATACAAGCAAAAAAATAAGGAAAAAAAGGGTGCCGGTTTTAACCCAGCAGCCTTGCAATGTCGTACTTTTTGTCGATTGAAAGCACGTTTTGTGGAATCAGGTTCTCCACCCGCGCAAGCAGGGTGTTCATTGCAACGTAACTTGCCGCAATGCCGGCTGCAAAGAGCGTGCGCTCAAAGATGACTACTGGTATGAGTGCTATCCACATTTCAGGAGTCATTGGGACAGTATACGCCCAGATGGCGCCGCCGACCGCGTGCGCGGTGAATGTTGCGCCAAGGCTCTTGAAGAACAGGTTCTTTGCAAAAAACACCCTTGAAATTATCGGGATTGTCCAAAAGAGCGAGTAGAACCACACCTTCCCCGCGACCGGGTGTGCGACGAATGCGGCGATTGCAAGCACCGGCACTATCAGGCCCCAGTCTTTTTTACTTGAAGTCCCGAAGTAATAGGCTGCAAACACCATTGGCGCAAGGCGCAGGACGTTCAAAAGCTCAAACTCCCTGCCTGAAAGTACGAATGTGGCTCCCTGTGCAAGGATAACTGAGAGTGCGCCTAATGCAGGGCCAAGAAAAGTGCCTGCTATTGGGCCAAAGAACTGGAATAACGTGAAGAACTGGTTGTCTGCGCCAACCAGCCTTGAGAAATTTACCTGGCTTCCGAGGAAAACCAGTGCGCCGAACAATAGGACAAACAATAATTTTTTAGCGTCAAAATTCATTGAAAAACTATCCCCCCCTGTTTGAGTTTTTTTCTGAATGGAAAAGAATGCTAACTAATGGGTTTTGCAAAGCGTTTTTAAGAATTTGCACTTTGGGAAAAACCAAAAAAACCGGCAAAAAAACAGGAAAATTTAAGGGTGGTGAGCCTGTCTTTTTTAAAAAAAAATCAATGGTGCGGAAAAAACCCGCACGAAAAAAAAATCTAAAATGCAAGACTAAAAGCCTTGTTTACCTTGATGATGTTCTTCTTTTTCCTTTGCCGCTTCTGCTGCCCCTTGAAGAGCCTGAAGAGCTTGAAGATGATCTTGATGAACTGCTAGACATTTGTATCCTCCCACTTTTTTGAACCAAAAAAAAATTTTTGGCCAATATTAATTCAGTGTTCCCGAATATAAGGTTTTGCCCCGTTTTTTCCCCCGGTTGGCAGTGGAGCGAATTTTTTTGGCGGAATGGAAAAGGTAATAACCTTCCTTGAACTAGATTTTCATCGCAGAAAAAAAAACCGGTGTTTGACGATGGCGTGGATTTCAGTCATCATTTTGGTTCTGGGCTTTGTCTTTCTTTCTTATAGTGCGGCCGAGGCAATCAGGCGGGTCGTGAAAATTTCGAGGCTTCTTGGGGTTTCGGAAGCCGCGGTGAGTTTTGCAATTGTCGGAACCATGGCGATACTCCCGGAGTTTTCCATAGGGGTTAATTCCGCCCTTGAAGGCAACTCATCCCTGGGGCTTGGGCTTGTTTTCGGGTCAAACATCGCAGACCTCACGCTTGTCATCGGGCTTGTGGCACTTGCTGCAAGGAAAATAACCCTGAAAAAAGCAGTCATTGAGCACAGCAACATGCTCCTGGCTTTGGCCGCAATGCCGCTTGTCTTTCTTTTTGACGGGGAAATATCGCGCGCGGAGGGTTTTCTGCTGGTGGCAAGTTTTTTCCTGTACGTTTTGTACATACTGAAAACAAAAAACTCGCATTCGAACACTTTTTTTTCAGTGGCATCCAAAAACCTGGGCATTGACTTTATCGTCCTTGCCTGTGCGGTCGGGGTTTTGCTCGTGTCAGGCCACTTCATTGCGCAAGCCGCGGGGGAACTAAGCTTTTTTTTGTCGGTCCCGGTTTTTTTTGTCGGGATATTGCTTGCAATCGGCACGTGCCTTCCGGAACTCACTCTTGCAGTGCAGGCTTCAAACAAAAACCACGCAGAACTCGGGCTTGGGGACATTCTTGGAAACGTTTTTGCCGACGCGACCCTGACACTTGGCGTGATTGCATTGATTTCCCCTATAAAGCCGGGCCATGCGGGCATTGCTTTGGCAAGCGGGGCAATCATGGTAATTGCACTGTTCATAGTGCTTGCTTTGTTCAGGAACAGGGAAAGCATTTCAAGAAAAGAGGGAATGATTGTGATAATGCTTTACATTGTTTTCCTTGCAGCCCAGTTTTTGCTTGAAAAACTCTATGCATAGACTGCAAAAAAAAATGAAAAGAACCAGCCAACAGGTTTTTTGGGGAAAGGTTATAAATAGCCATTCGGGAAACGTTTTATTCATGCTACATGGTAAAAAGCGCCTGGTCGTACAGGTTTTTGCAATAATCTATGTCGTGCTTTTCACGCTCTCCGTGTGGCTTGTGTTCTTCAACTGGGGTCTTGATATCATCCAGGTGAAAAACGGGGATGGCGAGGAAAGCATTTTCCTCAAAAACTCGGCGAACCGGACCATTAAGGACGCAAGCCTGGTGACCATAATACAGGGCAAAGAGATAGTCCTGGTTGCACCCGTGACGCTTGACGCAAACCAGGCGGTAAAAGCCGACCTTAGCAAGATACCTTTTGAAAAAAACGTGCTTCTTGCAGCCCGAGCCCCCTATTACCAGGAAGTCAGGAAGAATTTTTTCCTCGACGTGAAGCAAAAAGAATTTTTCCTCGTAGTCGACGCACCAGCCGTCTCAGGCACTGGAGAAGAGGCCTTATTCACGGTGCAGGTGTGCTCGAGTTCAGACAAGGACCAGGAAATACTGATACAGGCTCTGTTCCCCCCTGCCATGTTTGATGAAACCGAATCGGAGAAAACCGTGGTTGTGAGAACGGGGGAGTGCGTTTCCGAGGAGTTCACTGCCACGCCAAGCAAGGAAGGCACGGGGGAGATAGTTTTCAACATCCAGGGCGAAAGTTTCAGTGACCAAATAAAAAAAGCCTTTGAAGCAAGATGAAAAAAAACGGCTGAAAAAAAACTGAGTCAGGCATGAATTGAACCCGACAACCGGCCTCTAAAAACGCATCCAATAAGTACCCCGGCCGAGCCGATGGAACGAAATCGAGTGCCATCCAATTTAGGCCGAAAAACTCAATTCTCGAACCCTGCTGGATGGGCATTCAACTTCTGACCAAGTGCCCCGGCCGGGATTTGAACCCGGGCTACAAGCTTGAAAGGCTCGTGTGCTTGGCCGGACTACACTACCGGGGCATACCTGTGTAAGGTCACAACTGCCGCAAGGCAGGGGCTGCCGAAGGCGCCCGCGTCGTGAACTCACGCAAGGGTTCCTGAAATGCTTTTTTAAAAGTATGCAATAAAAAAGTGTGTATAATCATTCAATAGCTATAATCGTTTTTTAATTTCTCCTTCAGCAAAAAAAAGGTGGTTTGTTTTGGCAAAGTTCCCGGCAGCAGAAAAAAGGCTGTTTTCCAATGTATGGATTTGCATGAGGTGCAATGCCAAGAACAGGGCAAGCCCGGGCAAACAGCCCGCCATGTGCAGGAAATGCAAAAGCAAGCGCTTTCGGCTCAAAAACAAGGCCAAAAAAGCCGCTGCCGCCAAGGCATGAATGGATTCATTAAAAAGCCACTTTGGGCTAAAATCTGTATATATGTTCAGGGGCTTTTTTGAACTGCTGCGCCCGGTCAACTGTTTAATGGCCGCCATTGGCGCCATGGCCGGGGCTTTTGCGGGGATGAACGGCATTTTCCCCGACGCGCGCATACTTCTTGCAATGGTTTGCGCGTTTGCCATTTGCGGTGCTGGCCAGGCAATTAACGACTACTTTGACCTATCAGTCGACAGGAAAAAAAACCCTCTGCGCCCCATCCCTTCAGGAAAAGTAAGCCACAAAGCGGCGCTCTTTTTCTCCCTTGGCCTGTTTGCCTCTGGAATGCTCCTTGCAGGCCTTCTCAACACCCAGGCATTCGCAATTGCAGCCGCGTTTTCAGGCCTCCTGTTTGTTTACTCGTGGAAAATGAAAAAAGTAAAAATACTCGGGAACATCGTTGTCTCGCTTGCAACCGCGTCCACGCTCCTCTTTGGGGCAAGCGTGGCGCAAAACTATTCCCTCGCTGTTTTTTTCGCGGCAAGCGCTTTTTTTGCAAGCATGGGCCGCGAAATCACGAAAGACGCCGAGGACAAAAAACCAGACGAAGGGGAAAAAAAATCAATCGCGCACATTCTTGCGCACAGGACAATCTCGCTTTTGGCGGCCCTTCTCTATGCAGTCGCATTCACTGCCGGAATCTGGCCCTGGTTTAACGGGACAGTGAAAGGGCCGCTGTTTGCCCTGTTTGTCTCGATTGGGGGCATTGTCTTTCTTTTGTCAGCGGTTTCACTCATGCAGGGAAATCCAGGCCTTGCACAGAGATTAAGCAAGGCAGGAATGATTCTCTCCCTTGCTGGCTTTGTTTTTGGCGTGGTGTGAAAAAAAAATGCGCGAAATGCTCGTGGCAAGAACGATTTCATTCCTCCAGGGACAAGGCTTTTCCGTCACGAGTTTTCTGCACACAAACAACTGCTTTGACCTGGCAGCAAAAAAGAACGGGCAGGTTTTTCTCCTCAAAATCCTTTCAAACATTGACGGCCTGCGCGAGGAACAGGCACATGAACTCCTGCGCATAAGCAGCATCACGCGCTCACCCGCATTCATTATCGGCGAGAAATCCAAGTCGTTTGAAATGAGGAAAGAGACTGTCTACAAAAGATACGGCGTTAACTGCATCACAATTGAAACTTTCCAGTCAATTGTCCAAAACGACCTTCCGCAGGTCAGGTACTTCAAGGGAAAGGAAACAGTAGGGATTGATTCCGAGAGACTGCGGCTGGAGAGGAAAAACCTCGGACTGACGCTTGAACAGACCGCCCAAAAAATCGGTTTGACACCGGAATCGGTTCACCGATATGAAACAGGCGCAAGCGCATCATTGGACGCGGCAAAAAAACTTGAAAAATTCTTCGGGCACGGCATCCTTTCAAGCATAGATGTGCTCGAACCATCCATTGAGCCCGAGCCTGCTGAAAAAAAGGAACTTGACGAGGTCTTTGCAAAAATAGAAAAACTGGGCTTTGACCTCGAGTTTTTTTCACACGCCCCCTTTAGGGCATTCTCCGGCCCAAGTGAAAAAATTTTCCTCAACCGCGGAAAAATCGGCAAAGAAATCAGGAAAAAGGCAATCGAGCTCTCCAAAGCCAAAAAAATAATCGGCGGCGAGCCGTTTATTATCGCAAAAGAGCCAAGAGAACATGATTATCAGGGGATTCCAATTATCAGCGAGGAAGAGCTGTTCTCCATGACAAAACACAAAAACCTGCTTGAAGCCATGAAAAAGAAGGAAAAAAAATGACCGGCGGAATTTTCCAAAAAAAGCGCGAAAAACTCGTGGAACACCTCAAGGCAACGCTTGCCATCCGCACAAAAACAATTGAAAACGCATTCCTGGCCACCAAGCGCGAATTGTTCGTGCCAAAAAACATGAGAGAACACGCCTATGCAGATGACGCGCTCCCAATCGGCCTGGGGCAGACGATTTCCCAGCCCACGACTATTGCCGCCATGCTTGAAATGCTTGGCGCGAAAAAAGAAATGCGTGTTGCAGACGTGGGCTCCGGAAGCGGGTACCTGGCAGCACTCTTAAGCCACATCGTCGGGGAAAAAGGCCAGGTCATTGCCTGTGAAATCATGAAAGAGCTTGCGGAAAAATCCCGTGAAAGCCTCAAGGCGCAAGGCTGCACAAACGTGACAGTTATCGAAGGCGACGCGGCAGAAGCCCTGCCTCCGCACGGGCCGTTTGACAGGATCATCATAAGCGCCGCGTGCCCGTTCATCCCAAGGCCCCTGTTTGGCTCGCTCAAGGAAGGCGGTGCGGCAGTTGCACCCGTCGGGGACCAGTCAACCCAGGCACTTACAAGGCTCTCGAAAATAAAAGGCAAGCCGGTCAAAAAAGAATTCCTTGAAAGCCGTTTCGTTTTTGTTCCATTGAGGGGAAAACATGGATTCAGGCAGCTATGAAGGGATTTACAGGCGGGTCGAGGCACTCGGCGTAAAAATGGAAAACTATGACCTGGCAAACATTACAGGGCTTTACAACGCGCTGAGACTCAGGCAGGATTTTTTCACCATCCACGTCGTGGGCACGAATGGAAAAGGAAGCGTCACGGCTTTTCTTTCAAGCACCCTCACAAAAGCAGGCTATAGGACAGGCACGTTTGTCTCACCGCACGTTTTTGACCTGCGCGAAAGAATCCTTTTGGACAACAGGATGATTCCAAAAAAGGACTTTCACCGCCTGGCGGCAAAAATCTTTGAATGCATGGAAAAAAACAATCTCGAGGCAAGCTATTTCGAGTTCACGACAGCACTTGCAGCAATGTTTTTCACGGAAAAAAAAGTCCGCATCGCGGTACTCGAGGCGGGACTTGGCGGGCGCCTTGACGCCACCAATCTCTTCAACGGGCAAATAAACGTGATAACCTCGATTTCACTTGAGCACATGGCGACACTTGGAAACACGATTGAAAAAATCGCGTTTGAAAAAGCCGGAATAATCAAGCCAGGCTCGGTGACGGTCATTTCGGAAAAGAATGCGGGATTGGAAACAGTTGAAAAAATAGCGGAGCAAAAAAAATCTAAACTTGTCAAAGTTAGTTTTCTGGATAACGGGCTTTTGAAGAGCAAACAGTCTTTTGAACTGGTTCAACCCCTGGAAAAAGGACCCTACAGGATTTCACTTTTGGGGCATCACCAGGCTGAAAACGCGGCCCTTGCACTTGCCGCCGTGCTGGAACTGCAAAAATCCGGTTTTGCCATCCCTGAAAAAGCCGTCGTGAAGGGTTTTTTGTCCGCGGAAAACCCCGGCCGCCTCGCGGTCATGGGAAAAAAACCACTCATGGTTTTTGACTGTGCACACAACCCTAGCGGCTTTGAAACGCTCAAAAAAAACCTCAGCCTCTTCAAGTTCAAGCGCTTGCTGCTTGTTTTTTCCGTAATGAAGGACAAGGAGTGGAAAAAAATGCTTGAAAGCTTCCCATTTGACGAACTCTTTGTCGCCGGAATGAATATCGAGCGCGGACTCGAACCTCGGGACGTGAAAAAAGTTTTTCCACAGGCACGCGTATTTGAAGACATCTGCTCCGCGATTTCAGCCGCGAAAAAAAGCGCTGGAAAAAATGACCTCATCCTCGTTGCAGGTTCGATTCACGCAATAGGCATGGCGCTCAAATGCGTTAAAAAAACCTAGAACCATTTTTCAAGGTTTGACTGCCCGCCCTTTTCGGAAGATTTTCCCTCGAGTTTTTTGAGCGCGCTTTCGACGCGAATGCTTGAAAAACCGTGCTGTGAAACAAGGAAGTCAAGGATTTTTTCCCTGTCCGGCAACTGGAATTCTATCTTGAAATCCTGTGAATAAGGCGGGTTGAGGAAAATCTCCTCGATTTCCCTGTAATCAAACCCAGGCTCAAAACCTGTTTCTTTCACGATTTCCCCAAACGAGTTGAACTTTTTTACAAGCGCCAGGGCTTTTTTTGGCCCGATTAAAGGGAATTTTTCGTTAAAGTCAGTGCCTATGAGGATTGCTATCCAGATGAGTTTCTCGCGCGAAATACCAAGGGCTTCAAGGTTTTTTGAAAGCTCTATTTTTTCCGGTGCAACATCAACGTAAAAATTCCTCCCCGGGGCTTTTCTCTTCCCGCTTACCGCAATGTTCCTAAGCAACAGTGGCGTGCCGAACAAAAGCGAGTCATAATCCTGGCTTATGCATCCAAAAAGCGCCCCCCTTGCGCACATCTGTGAAATCTGGGCCTCTCCGTCTGACGGGGCCTCGATGACCGGCAGACCCATGTAGCCAAGAAGCTTTTTCGCGCCACTAATCATTTCATCAGAGAGCCTGAGTGCGCGCGAACCGAACTTTTTCGCATCCTCGAGGTTTCCTTCCCTGAGTGCCTGCTCGTGTTTTTCAATTGCATCTGTCCTGGTTTTGCGGCGCTCCTCAAGGGTCTTCTCCTTAAGCCTGTGGGGTTTGCCGTCAAAAACAAAAACCGGCTTGACCCCTTTTTCCATCAGGTTGGTTGTCCTGTACAAGAGGCCAGTGAGGTGCGAAGTCACGTTTCCCTCCGCGTCCATCAATGGCGTGCCATCGGGGCCGCGTATGCTTGACAAAAACTGGTAAATGATGTTGTAAGAATCTATTCCGACAATGCGCCCGCTGAGGTACCCAAGCTCTATCTCCTCCTTTACAACAAGCTCCCCGATTGCCGTTCCCACGGAAAAAAATGGTGCTTGAAAAGAATTTAACTTTAACCCTGGTTTTTTGCCCAGAATTCCCGGACAAACTTTTCAGGCTCCTGGGTTTTAACCGCGTTTAAGTCCCGTGGAAAGCATTTCGAGAAATTGTCCCATTCATAGCGCTTGTCCAAAAACACTACCACGCCCTTGTCCGACTCGCTGCGGATTACCCTGCCGCCTGCCTGGACCGCGCGCGACACGGCTGGGAAAAGATAGGCATAGTGCCACCCGCGGGCGAATTTTTCCTCGAAAAAATCAATTAGGCACTTGGTGTAAAGGTCAAGCTCCGAAAGCGGCACGCCGACAATGACTGCGCATAACAGCTCGTTTCCGGGAAAATCAATGCCCTCCGCGTATGAACCGCTTGCAGCACCCAAAAGGACTCCCCCGAATTTTTTACCCGCGTCACGGAAGCGCTTCAACTGCACCACGCGCTCATTTGGCGACATTTCCTTCCTCTGCCTGAAAACCTCCCTTTTCACGAGTGGCTGGAGGAAAAAATTCACCTGGTCAAGCATTGAAAAACTAGGGAAAAAAACCGCGGAGTTTCCAGGAGTGAGGTTCACGATTCCTGCAACGGCCCGCGCTATTTTTTTGAACTCCTCCTCGTTGCGCTCCGCAAAGCGCGTGGTCACGCTTGGCACCACGAGATTCAGGCGGTTCTGGGCAGGAAAAGGATTGGGATACTCGTTCATTATTGTCCTTGCAGGGTCCAGGCCGAGCAAATCACGATACATTATCGTTGGCAGGAGTGTGCCTGACATGGCTATGGTTGCGTGTGTCTTGTTGAACACGCTGCCAAGGAAATCCGACGAGTCAAGGCACAGCAAAGACAAGCCATACTCGCTGCCGTTTGGAAAGGAGCGGCAAATGCGCACAAAGTTTTTCTCATCCATCTCCCAGTTGTCCAAAAAATTCGCCACCCTTACAAGGCGCGACTTGGAGCGGTTGGACGCTTCAAGGTAATCAACCGCACGCAGGCGCAGCGTCGAGGAAAAATCTTCTATGTCACTGATTTTTTCCAAGACCTGTGCGGAAAAACCGTCCTTTGGCACGAGCGCCTCACGCGCACCGTTTTTCAGGGAATTTTTTGCAATTGCTAAAAGGGTTTTTTTCACGTGCCTGCATTTCTCAACCAAACCGGTTTCACCAAGCTTTGACAATTCTTCGCATGCCTGGTCAAGAACGAAAGTCGACAATGAAGAGCCGAGCGTTTTCCTCACCCGTTCCGGGACATTGTGCGCCTCGTCAACAATCACGATGCTCTCCGAAAGCTTTTTCTGGAGCCGGTTGAGCGTGAACTTGTGCACGCGCGGGCTGAGCAGGTGGAAATAATCGCACACGATGACGTTGCGCTCCTTTGCTATAAGCACGCTTGCTTCATACGCACACATCGGCCGCTCGCCCTGTGGCCCTGTCATGGAAACGCATTTTTCCTTGAACTCAAAATGGTTGAGCACTGGAAGGGAAGACTTTGAAAGTTTTTCGATATAGAGGCGTGAAGCGTCCTTCTGCGCCTCGGAGTAACCGACAGCGTTCCCGTAATAACTGCATTGCTCGCGCCTGACGCGCTTTGAACAGACCTCGTAAAAGCCCTCCGAATCGGTTCCGGATAAAAGCGGGTCGGAGCACATGTGGCGCTTGCCCACAAAGTCCACCGCCGAAACGCTTACACCGAATTTTTTTGAAATGCTTTTCACCACGTCCACTGCAAGCTCGTGCTGCGATGTCTTTGGCGAGAGGAAAAACACTGTCTTGTCGTTCTCCAGGGCATAGGTTATCGCCGGGCAAAGCACCGAAACGGTTTTCCCAAGGCCTGTTGGCGCGTGGCACACCAAGTGCTTTTTTCCCTCCAGGGTGCTCCACACGCCCTCCATGAGCTCTGCCTGGCTCTGCCTCGGCTTTTCAAACGGGAACAAAACCCTTTCCAGGTCCATGAAAAACAGACAGCAAAGCGGTTTTTTAAGTGGCCCTGGGCGGGTTTCCGGTGCGGAATTATGCCCCGGACACTTAAACGCTTTTTTATTAAACGCTTTTGTGGCTTGATTCTTACAGGGTTTATAGGCATGCCAAAGCTGACACTGCAGGGAAAACGACTGGCGGGGGACTTTTCCGAGGATGAACTGAAAAGCCTGGAATTGCCCCTTGACAGGGAATTCGAACTGTTCAAGGCAAGGAAGGGAATCTGGGTGCTTGTTGAATCCGCAGAGGCGCCAAAGCCCGCATTGCCTGTTGATGAACTCGAACAGAAAATAACCGGTTACCTCAAAAAAAGGCTTCCAACCGACCTGGTCGAGGGAAAGTTCGAGAAAACGCTTTCAAAAGAGGAACTGGAAAAATTCAGGCAAATGCTTGCAGGCGGAAAGGTGGAGAAATTTAAGACAAACCCAAAGTACATCAAATGGCTGTACAGGGCCACACCACAAAAAGCCGCTCCTCGGACAAGGGCATTGTTTGAGAACACGGAAAAAAAACCCGAAGATTATTCAATGGACATGGACGGTTTTGTCGTTTTCAAAAACGAGGCACAGGCAAACCACGCCACGCCGGACTTAACGGAAAAAATCAGGCGCGGAGAAGCGCGTGGCATGAGGTCATTCAACGGTTTTTTTTACGCAATCGACACAAGCCTCCTTGAAAGCTCGTGCACAAAAATAATCAGCTCCATGCAGAAGCGGAAAAAAGCCACTTTGGCCGAACTCTCAGCCGACACAAGGCTCACTTCCACACTTGCAAAAATCTGCTGCCTGTTCCTGTCAGAAGAAGGGATAATACTCGAGAAAAAAACGGAGAACTACGAATTCATAGAGTGACCGCGAAAAATGGACGTACTCATACCGATTATTTCAAAGCATGAAAACGACCCGCAGTTCCTGGCTAGTGCCACAAAGGAAGCCGGAAAAGTTTTCCTTCTCGTGATAGTTGATGCAAACGTGCCTGACATGAGCTTTGGCTTCACCGCAACTGAAATCGGGCAGGGAAACACCCTGATGCGGGAAATAAAAAGGACGCTCCAGGATAGCGGAAAAGAAGTGGTTGAGTGCCTCGAGTGGGGCGAGACAATCCCGAAAATAATCAATTTTGCAAAACTTAAAAAAATCAGGAGAGTCGCCCTGAAAAAACAGGACAATCACTGGTTTAAAAAACTCGCAAGGCAACTGCACGAGGAAAAAATCGAAACGGAAATAATCTGAAAACACTGGGGAAAAAAAATTCAGCAGTAAACAATCTGCCTTGCGGCATCCTTTTTCCCTTCGGCTTTTTCCTGGTGCTTTTCAAGCCACGGAATGACAAAGTCCACACAGATTTGTTTTATCTCACTTGACAACAGCTTACCACTCTTGTAATCGTCATAAATTTTTTTGAGTTTTTTTGAATCCGGCATGTGAAAATTCAACACTTCATAAACACGGCATATTTCAGGCACTCCGCCAAGCCTTCTATGCTCTTCAAGAGTATTCCTCCCGCCTGTGAACGCGGTCATTATTTTTCGTTCGGCCTCTTTTGGAGAATCGTTGAGGAAAAGGGTTGCTTCAGGGCGCGAACTCGACATTTTTGCGCCCTCGCGCAGGCCGCGCATGTGCTTGAAGTAAACAAAACCAGGCACGAAAAAACCGTACGGCAGGCGCTTTGCAATGTCGCGCGCTATGCGCGCATGCGGGTCCTGGTCCAGGCCGATTCCGGTCACGCTTGGCATGGGGCCGACGAATTCCTTTAACTGTGGGTGCAAAATGTCCGCGTATTGGAGAAAATTGGAAGCAACTTTTCCCAAGTCAACATGCCCGTAAGTGGATTCGAAAGTGTTTGCAGTGATTTTCTTGCTCAACTCAAAAGCGAAACTGAAATAGCGCGAAGGATTTTTTGCGCTTCCCCTGCTCTGCACATAAACATCCTTTTCTCCCACGCCAAGTGCAAGCGCGTGGGAAATGTTCTCGACGGCTATTTCGCGCGCACGCTCAACCGACCCCACCTGGGTGTCTGGCCTTGAAAGGTACCCATCCAGGTCCGCGGCGCAGAAAAAACTCTTTGCGCCAAGCTTTTTGAGGAAAACAAACAGGTCAATGTCGACCTTGTGGCCAAAATGCAGGCCACCGGAACACGCGATTCCCGTTACATTCACAAAAGGCTTTTTTCTTTTCACGGCATCTGTCACGCGGTTAAAGTCCCGGTGTGCAACTATGTGGCCGCGCTCGAAAAAATAGTGGTCAAGGCTCGTCTTGGCGTCAACGGGGTTCAAGCCGAACTCCCTGAAAACGTGCGAATAATCCTTTACTTCACCGCTTCCCCATGGATCGAGTTCTGCCAAAAAAAACACCTTTTTTTCAAAAAATAATGGGGGAATTATTGTATTTAAATAGTAACACTCAAGAGGATAATGGGTTGAAATGCCGATATTGCTTGACAACAAGGTAATCGTGCGCGAAAAAAAAGTAAAGGACGCACTCATCCAGAAGGGTTTTGGTGACAAAAAGGACTCCGACCTGATTCTTGATTTGCTTGAAGCCTGTTATCTGTCGGAAAAAGAAAAAATCGAAATAAGGGACGAGAACGGGAAAAAAACGGACCTTGAAACTCTTCTTTCACGCGGGGCAAAGAAAAACAAGGGCTTTTACAACAAGCTGGCGGTCTTTAAGGACCTGCGCGAACGAGGCTTTGTCGTGAAAACCGGTTTCAAGTTCGGATTTGACCTGCGTGTTTACCCGCGCGGGAAAAAACCCGGCGAAGAACACACACAATGGGTCATAAAGGTTGCAACCCAGGATGAAAAAATCTCGATGATTGAATACTCGCGCATGGTAAGGCTTGCAGGAAACATCAAAACCACTCTATTAATCGCGGTCGTGGACTCGGAAAACGACGTCAATTACTATGAGACAAAGAGAATCACGCCTTAGGGGTTTTTGGTCTGGGGCCTGCGAAGGTAAACAACGCTCCCGCCCCCATGACCTGTTTCAATTAAACCATTGTTTGAAAGAAAATCAAAAATCTCCTGCCGGCGCAGAGAGGGAATCGCCCTTACTGCACGCTGAATTAGCCTTCCCCCAGGCCCGATAAAACACAAACCCCGTGCAAGCGCATCAACTTGCCTTTCTCCGAATCTTTTTACAAAGCCAGTTTCTTTTACTGCAGTTAGAAAAATTCTTCTTGTCAAAGGGCCTTTGGCAGATAAGCGGGCAATGGTATCACTTCGCAACAAGTGCCTTGAATGCAGTTCCCCCAATTCTTCTGCCATTTGGGGGTTTTCACGCCTTATTTGCATAAAGCTAAGCTCTACCGTGTTGATTGGAATTCCAAGTGAACGTGACATTGCCTGCATAACTCTTATTTCAGAAGCAGTGGATTTGGCGGTTTTTTCAGGTGGCCTATAAGCTGCAATTCTTTGTGCCCTGGTTCCAGGCTTGGTCATTGAAACTTGGCCCCTGGCGCCCCCCGGCTTTGTCGTGGCGGATGGAAAAAATTGTTTTGCCAATGCATTGATGCCTCTTTGAATAAAGTCACGGTTTATTTCAGCATATCTGTGCACAATTCCACTCCATTTCGGGGAGTCACTTGGCGGAATTGAATCGTTTTCAATAAAACTAAGATACATTTTCTCCAGCTCTTTGTCAAGTCCTGGTTTATTATCCCTTAACCATTTTTTAAGCGCGTTTGCCTGGTTTCTTGTAAAAACAATTCCTGGAAAAGCTTCTCTTAAAACAAGATTAATGGTTTGAGCCTCAAATAAACTATCCTGCCGTACTTCTTTTGCGCTTTTTAAAAATTCACGTTCAGCAATATGCAAAGGCAATGGCTCAAGAGGATTAAACGCCCTGTGTTGGTACTGAGTCAATAAAGCCAAGACAGCTGATTCAATTGCCTCTTTGTCACGCCGCGGGTCAATTCTTATCCCACGGGCTTTAAGGTAGCTCATAAGATGCGCTTCAAGGCCGCCTTTAGTCAAAATGGTGTTAAGTTCATGTTCAACCTGGTTACGAGCCAGATTATCGGCTATTTCACTAATTTGGCGTTGTGAAAAAAGAGTTTCAGGATTATGTCTAATTATTCTTTCCCCGTGGGCTCTTTTATGACTTTGAACATTTCCTTTAGTTGATTTAACAAGCTCATGAGCATTTTGCCTAATTAAAGCCAACTTGGATTCTTTAGAAGCCTTGCCTGGGTTTGAGGCAATTTCAAAAATCATTCTCGAATTTTTAGACAATGGCAGTCTTGCATATTGCTGCTGAACCTGGCGTTTTTGTTTTTTCCCTTGCGCGGCCCAGGGAGACCTTTTAGGCATACAACAAATACACTTTGCAACAATTTAATGATTTCTAAATAGGATAGGAGTGTAAATAAAAAAAAATTAAAATCA
>JACQJF010000001.1 GCA_016198165.1 Candidatus Iainarchaeum sp.
ACTGGGGCCAAATCGTACAGCAACTCAGCATTTATTTCGGGCCCAGAATGGAGGCTTACCTAAATTAAGCGAACAGGAGAATCAGCAAAATTTGTTACGCTCCCTAAATTTCTTTTTTTTACTTTCGTATTCTTTTATTTTGGTTTTTCCCGGGTTAAAAGCGTTTTCTCTTTGCAGTGGTTTTTTAGTGTTTTTCATTTTGCATATATGTTATCATGGTGGTCAAAGTCTTTGAAAACAATTTTGTCTTCCCTTTTTTTATATTCAAAAACCAGTACGAAGTGCCCGATGTGCACGCGTTTGGAATCCTTCATGTCGTATCGTAAATTTTTGTAGTGTTCCACATTCGCTGTGCATCTGACTTCATCGATTTTCTTCATTACCTGTTCGTAAAGCGGTTTATCCTTTTTGGATAGTTTTGTGAGCAGTTTTATAAGTGAGGGAATGATTTCGTATGAGCGCATCCCTTTACCCTTCAACCAGTTTTCTTAGTTCCCTGATATTCTTGAAGGGGACTCCTTTTTCTTTTTCAAGTTTGGAGAGTTTTTGCAAATATTCCGGTTTCAACTGGCTTTCAAGCATGTTTGAACCATACTCCATGACGACAAGGGAAATAGCTTCACTCTTTGTCTTCAGATTATGCTTTGCCTTCACAATATTCAAAATCTGGTTTGCTTTCTCAGGAATTTCCACCATAGCCTGCACCATAAAACCACCTGCCAATTCTATATATACACTATATATGCCACATATATAAATACTTTTTCTATTGCCAGCTTAAACCCCAATTTCCAACATAAGGATTGGTAGCCGGTAACTTGTGATTTGCGGCCCCTTACAAGAAAATACTCAACATCGAAGTCGTGGCCTAAACAACCACGATTTCAACTTTTTCTTTTTTTTATTTTGTTTTTTCAAACGTATTTTACCCTGATTTTAAAACCACATTTTTAAATACTTTAAAGCAGGCAATTGAATTATGAAGCAAAAAAGTGTTTTAGTGGAAGAAGAGCGGCCTTACTCTAAAAAGGATTTTAAGAGATTTGAAACTGCCTGCAGGAGACTGGAGAAAAACCAAAAAGACCCTAACTTCAGGAAAGCCGCCAGGCAGTTCATAAAGGAAACCACTTAACCATTGCCTTAAAGTGATTCACACTAAAGAAAAAGACGTAAACGAAACCACTTTCTCACCACCCATACGAAAATGATAATCAACAAAAATCGTTACGCCCCCGTTTTTTGTAAAAAGAAAGCATTATATAGAATAATTAATTATTGCTCTTTATGAAGAAGATTTGGTTAGTTGTCATAATTATTGTAGCAGTTGTAGCAGTATTTCTTATTGCTTATTTTTGGCCGAAGTCTTATACGAATTATAGCGTTGTAGTGGGTGAGATAGGGGAAGCACGTTGTGAGCATTATTATGAAAGTTGCAAATGTTATGGTGGGCTCACTGTATTGACAAGTTACCCTCCTCAAAATGAATGTTACGGTTTTGAATCTTGTGAAAATGTGGATTATTACGATTATGAGAGTTGCGGTAATGATGGAAGGGACTCAGAATATCTTGCTTGTAAGGAGGCTGGAGGCACTTGGAGAGAATCCCAAGATGGGTGCATGGATTATTGTGATTATTTGGGGATCAATAATTGTGGAAGGCATTATCCAACTGGTTGCGATTGTGGACCTGATAAGTGTTGGAATGGACAAACTTGCGATGGTATTTGAGTGAATAATCCCCCACTGGATTTGAACCCGCGATACCTGGATTTCTTCTACTAGATGGAGACCATTATAATTTCTTTTGACCCAGCAAACCTTTCTTCTCTAATTCTTTCAAATAAACTGTCTTTCAGTTCATGCATATTTTTTTTAAGCGTTCAGGCTTATCTATTTGGACTTAAAATGATTATCGCGGGGATTGATGAGGCTGGGAGGGGGCCGTGCGTGGGGCCGATGGTTTTGGCTGTGGCGTGCATTGAGAAAAAGGACGAGGAAAAGCTCCGGGAAATCGGGGTTCGGGACAGCAAATTGCTCTCGCCAAAACAGCGCGAGAAACTGTTCACGCAGATACACGGCATTGCATCCGAAATCGGGGCCATAGAAGTCAGTGCAAAGGAAATCGACACGCTTCGCGACTGGAAATCCCTAAACGAAGTTGAGGCCATGCGCATCGGATTGCTCCTTAACGCGCTGAAAGTCAAGCCTGAAATCGTTTTTGTGGACAGCCCTGACATCATAGAGGGGAATTTTGCGGAACGCATCAAAAAATATATCTCATTTAAGACAATCATCCGCGCGGAGCACAAGGCAGACTACAATTACCCGATTGTCGGGGCTGCGTCAATCGTCGCAAAAGTGAGGCGCGACCTCGCAATTGTGGAACTTGAAAAGATTTATGGCAAAATCGGGAGCGGTTACCCACATGACGAGTCAACAATTAAGTTTTTAAAGAATTTTTTACAACAAAACAATGAGTTGCCGGAAATTGTCAGGAAAAGCTGGCTCACCACGCAAAGAATCATGAATGAGAGGTTCCAACAGAAAATAATTTAGGTGTCATGGACATGGATGCTTGGGCTAGGAAAAAAAAACTCGACAACATGAGTTTTGACTTCGAGGAACTCGAATTCATGCTCGCGGAACTCATTGAAAGCTCCTTTGAACTGCAGCAAAGCGATTACAATACCCCAATCAACCTTTCATTCACCATAAAGTTCGACAGGGAAGGCATTCCGCGCATCGAAAGTTTCCGCAAAGCACAGCTTACATTCCACAAGCATAAAGCCCCGCCCGCGCCCCTTTCTACGATGCAGGAAAACGACTCGGAATATTTCATCACCCTCGACCTGGCAGGGTACGCAATCGAGGAAATCGAGGTATTCGCCGAACAAAAAGCGATAACCATACTGTCGAGGAAAAGCAAGCCTTTTTACAAAAAATTCTTTTTCAACTGGCCAATACAACAGGGGACACTCCAGAAATCATTCAAGAACAATGTTCTTGAACTGGTGATAAAAAAGAACCCCAGGATTCAGCCATTGCCCTGAATAGGAGCGTTCTTTGAGGGCGCTCCGAAATATTCAAGGAATTTTTTCGTCGTGTAAATAATGTAAGTGCGCCCCACTTCCTCGCGCCGGATAAAGCCTTTTTCCACAAGTGTCTTCACGTGCTCGTAGGCCTTGTTGCTGCGAAAACGTATCACTTCCGATTGGCGCACGGGCTGCTTGTAGGAAATGAACGCAAGGGTCTTGAGGACGCTTTTCCCAAGCTCTGGTATGGTGGAAAAGCCTTTTGCAAAGGAATCAAACTCGCTTTTCACGGCAAAACGGAAATGGCTTGCATCCTCTTTCACTTCAAGTGCGGATTTCCGCTCCTCAAGCTCTGCCGAAAGCTCGTTTAACGCAAGGCGGGTTTCCTCAACAGTGGACATCGTGAGCCTCGACAAGTCCTCGATTCGAAGCGGTTCGGCTGAAAGGAAAAGCGCTGCCTCAACAAGCCTTTTTTTGTCCGGCAAAGATGATTGGTTTTCCATTTTTTTTCACGCCTTTTTGTAGGCTTTCTGGAGAATTAGTGCATCTTCTTCCATTAAAGGGCTTTCGCAGATGACTGTGCCTTTTGCGGAAAAATCCCTGAGGACTTTCACAAGGTCTTTGTAGTTGAAGCCTGATTCTGAAAATGGAAGGTGCCTTTTTTCCCCTTTTTCCGAGAACTCCACGCCCTGGACATGCAAATGAAGCCTCGTTAGGGCGTCTTTGCCGAGTTTTTCCTCCAAAAAGCCAAGGACAAAGGAAAATTCCTCGGTTGAATTGTATTTTCCGTTCGAGCGCGCATAAAGGTGCGAAAAATCAATGCATGGAAGAACATTTTCAAGCTCCAGGCTCAAATCAACAATCTCTTCAAGAGACCCGAACTGGGTGGGCTTTCCGGTTGTTTCAGGACGCACCCAGATATTCACTCCTTCACTCTTCAAGCGTTCAAGCACTTCTGAAAGGGCCTGCTTGACTGTCTGGAAAGTTTCCCCTGCGGGCTTTCCCTGGTAAAAACCGGGGTGAAAGCACATGCTCCACGCGCCGCACTGGAACGCGCGCTTTGCCGCAATGTACACGCGCTCTTTGCTTGCTTCAAGCTTTTTTTCGTCAAGAGAGTTAAGGTTAATGAAGTACTGGCCATGGCAGGTGAGAAAGACGCCGTTTTTTTCCGCTGCTTCCCTTACAAGCGGGGCCTTGTCCTCTTTTATGTTCACGTTCTGGACAAATTCAAGCTCCATTGCAGAAAGGCCAAGCTCCTTGACACGCGCAATGCCATTCACAGTGTCAGGGCGCTGTGTGCTTGCAGGGATGCCTGCGGTTCCGAAAAAAAGTTCGTCAAATTTTTTCATACAACTCAAGGCCCGTTATCCCAGCCATCGGGGGGAGGCACTTGTCTTTTGCGCAGAACAAGACACTTGCCTTGCCCGGCTCTTTGAAAGTTTCAATCCCCGTGATGACAAGATTGTTGAAATCATTATGCAATATTTTCCTTAAAAAATCTTCCCAATCTGACTTTGGGGATTTTATTTCCGCGGTTATAAACCCCTTGGCGGTTTTAAGGGAAGTCTGCGCGCTTGCGGCGCCAAAAACACCGCTTTCAATGGCTTGTGACGCTGCATGCAACTGGGTTTTTTCACCAGTGACAGCCAACTCTTTTCTCCCAGCCAGAATTGAAAGGACTAACAGGTTTTCCACCATGACAGAATTTGGGGCGAAAGGTTTTTTCCTCCGGCTTAAAAGCCCGGGCGAATGAAGTGAATCGCGAGGCGTGTCGAAGAAGCCCACGCCGTTCTTGTCAAGGAATTTTTCCTCTGCAATCGATTCGAGTGAAAGGGCTGTTTTGAGGAAAAAATTTTCCTGCGTGCAGGCAAACGCCTTCAACAGTGCATGGATGAGCAAAGCGTAATCCTGCAAAAACGCTTCCTGTTTTGCAGGGCCTTCCCTGAAGTGGAAAAGTTTTTGCCCGTCAAAGCACCGCGAAAGCAGGGATTTGAGGCAGGCAAGAGCCATTGCCTTGTATTCTTTTTCCCCCGTGACGACCCAGGCCTTGAGGAGCGCTTCAGCCGCCAGGGAATTCAGGTCAGTGAAAATGGTTTTATCCACAGGCGGGGCCCTGAGTTTTTCCCGGTCTTTTGCCAGGTGCAGGTAATATTCCTCGTCGGCTGATTGGCTTGAAAAAAACAGCGAGGAATTTTTGTCAAAAAGTTTTTCACGCAGGTAGGAGAGCGTTTTTTCCGCCGTGGACAAAAACTCTTCCCTGCCAAACAAACGATAAGCGTCAAGGTAAACGCCACACAACCGCGCGTTGTCTTCAAGCATTTTCTCGTAATGCGGAATGCTCCAGTCGCGCGTGGTCGAGTACCTGAAAAAACCGTTTTCCTGGGAATCAAAAAGCCCGCCCAAAGCCATCTGGGACAGCGTGCCCAGAAGAATGTTTTTCACGTCCGCATCGCGGAAATAAAGCCAGTGGAGTTCAAGAAAGCAAAGCAAATCCGGCATCGGGAATTTTGGCTCGGCTCCGAAGCCGCCGAAAAACTCGTCAAAAGAGTCCCTGGCCTGTGCAAGCACGCCCTTTACAAGCTCGCTTTCGTCAAGCAGGACACGCCGTGGAGAAATTTGCGCGTGTAAAAGCTTCTCTGCTTCAGGGTTTTTTTGCATTGACGACGAGAAAGAGGAAGCAATTGCGCTTTTGAGAAACACGAGCAGTTCCCGCGGCGGCATATAAGTAGCCTGCAAAACAATTACCCCTTGCGCAGTAAGAACGACTGTCGAAGGCCAGCCACCCGCGTTGTATCTCTCGTTTATGTCAGGGCGGCGGTCAGTGTCGACTTTTACTGGAACAAAGTTCTCCGAAACGAAGCCTGCAACGGCCTCGTTTGCGTAAGTGGTCTGGTCCATGACGTGGCACCAGTGGCACCATGTGCCATGTATGTCCAACAAAATGGGCTTTTTTTCTTTTTTGGCCTTTTCAAAGGCTTCGCTCGACCATTCAAGCCACTCAATTTTTTTTGGGTTATCCATGGAGAAAATAAGAAATCAAAGTTTTTTTATAATAAAACAGTTTTTTTATTACCGCCCCACTGAAAGTGGGGCATATAAGCTCCGCGGGCTCAGCAAAGGGAGATTTTGCCGCAAGGCAAGTAGGGCCGATAGGCCGTACGCGTCGCTTGTGCCCGGCAGGGTACGAGCCCACGCAAGGGCTGCCGAAGGCGCCCGCGAACCTTTTTACAAAAGGTTCATCAAAATCTTGTATTACCGGCCCATCTTCGATGGGCCACATACTGCGGTGTGAACGGACGCAACCGTTCAATGGAAGCTCTTCCCGCACCCGCAGGAAGCGGTTGAGGAGGGGTTGTCTATTTTGAAGCCTGAGCCTTCAAGGGAGTCTATGTAATCTATCTTTGTGCCGTTTAGCATGTGGACCTGCTCTTCGGAAACAAGGACTTTCACGCCGTGGTGTTCAAAGACAAGGTCGTCATCCCTGGGCTTGTCAAATACGAGCCTGTAAGTGAAACCCGCACAGCCACCGGGCATTGCCGCAACCCGAAGAGAATACTCGGAGGTTTTTCCTTCTTTTTCCCGGAACTCCGCAAACTTTTTGGCCGCGGTTTCGGTCAGGAGCACGCCCTTGATTTTTTCGCCATTTTCGCCAGGATGCCCTGTGGTTTCAGTTTCACTGTGTTCTGGCATTGGCATGGAAGCCGCCTTGTTTACCTGTTCAAGCATTTCTTCAAAAACGTCCTCTTCCATTCCGTGGCCCATTGCGCCCTGCGCAAGCGACTCGTATTGATTCACGTGGCAGCCTATGCAGTGCAGGCCAAAGCGCTCCATGACCTGGGCAGTCTGTGGGTACTTGGCCACTACTTCACCGATGGCCATGTCCCTTGTCACAAGCTCTTGGGTCGTTTTCGATTCACTCATGGAAAAAAAAACCTAGTTTGAAACCAAATTCACGCGATAGGATATATGGATTTGGAAACTATTTAAAGGTTTTGGGTTTAATGGTTTTTTTTCAATTCCGCAAGCAACTGGATTGCATCCGGGTGTTTTTCCTCAATCAGGCCTGAAAATGCGGCTGCATAGCGGTAAACATGTTCACGGTGTATCCTGCCAAGTTGCTTGTTCAATTCATCAAATGTAATTTTTTTGTGCTGGAATTGTGACAAAGCATCGCTTACCCTTTTTTTTACCCAGGTATCGACTTCACCAGCCCAGAATCTCATTTCATTCTTCCCTGACAAAACATGTTCAGTATAGAACATGGAAAAGGTTTTTTCCGGGTCCAGTCCGTTTTCTTCACAAATTCTTCTGAATCTTGTCACCCTTGGTTCCTTTGGGTTTCGAACAAGCCTTAGTTTTGACTCCAGGGGTGCGTGCGTTATTTTATTCTCCAAAACCTCGACAGAAACAAGGCGCGGAGTGACAGGGGGTTTTTGCGGCAACTTGGCGCTGCCTGCAGCCTTACGCCTTGGGAGCCTGGACCCTAACCATTTTCTGAATCCTTTAAAAAAGCCGATTTTTCAACACCTAAGCATGTAAAATATAGTCAAAGTCTTTAATATTTGACTCTCATTTTAGATTTGGCTAAACATCCGTGGGCTGAAGCCCACGGGGTTTCCTTCCCGTGAACGGGCTGGCGGAAAAATAAAACGCCCTAAAGGGCGGGGGGTTAAAC
>JACQJF010000021.1 GCA_016198165.1 Candidatus Iainarchaeum sp.
AGAATCCAGATTTTTTGAGCTGGCCCTGTAGCCTAGCCTGGATAGGGCAACTGCCTTCTAACCATTAAAAAAAAGTAGGGGGGTTGTGAGCAGTAGGTCGAGGGTTCAAATCCCTCCGGGGCCGCTTTATTTTCATTCACCAATACATTCACAAATAAATTTAAACCAGAGGCACTAATTCTATTAGCCAGTGCAAATGATTGGAGGGTTATATGAAAAAGCCAAGGCACTTTTTGTCATTGTTTGACGTTTCGCAAAAAGACCTTTCCGAACTGCTTGCAATGGCTGCAATGGTGAAGAAAAAACCTGGAAAATTTGCCCATGCACTTGACGGAAAGACCCTGGCAATGCTTTTCCAGAAAACCTCCACGCGAACCAGGGTTTCGTTTGAAGCCGGGATGACACAGCTTGGGGGGCACGCGATTTTTTTGGACTGGCGTGCAACGAATTTCACACTGGGCTCCATAAAAGACGAAATGATTTGCCTCTCCAGGTACGTGGATGCCATCATGTTCCGCGCGTACAAAAACACAGACGTGGTTGAAGCCGCAGAGGCTTCCACCGTGCCACTGATTAACGGCCTTGACAACCTGTGGCACCCATGCCAGACACTTGCAGACCTCCTGACGATAAAAGAAAAAACCGTCAAACCTTTGCAAAAAACAACCGTGGCCTTTGTCGGGGATGGAAACAACGTGTGCAATTCCCTTATCGTGGGTTGCGCAATGCTTGGAGTAAAAGTCCGGGTTGCTTCTCCCGAGGGTTACGGGGCTTACAGGAAAGCCGTTGAGTTTGGGGAGAAAAAAAACTGCCTGAAAATGTTCAATGCCCCAAGTGACGCAATAGAGGGCGCGGATTTCGTGTACACCGACACCTGGATATCCATGGGAGATGAGGACAAGCGCATGGAACGACTGCACGCGTTCCGCGATTACAAGGTCACGGCACAACTCCTCGGGGACCGTTTTTTCATGCATTGCCTCCCGGCGCACGCTGGCGAGGAGGTCACGCGCGAGGTTTTGGACTCGAAAAACTCCATCATCTATGAACAGGCTGAGAACCGGCTTCACGCACAGAAAGCCCTGCTTGCCTGGCTGCTCAAGTGATTTTTTTTTGGGCAAGCTTTTAAACACTTATTTCACTTAAAATTGTTCGATAATGCTCGAAGTGAAAAAATCCGTTTCCAGGGCACTTGAAAAAGAACTGAAGGCCAACGGCTTTTCAGCTGAGCAGATACTTGAAATGCTTGAAGTGCCTCCGTCAAAAGAGCTTGGGGACATCGCTTTCCCGGTTTTCAAGCTTGCGCCAATCTACAAAAAATCACCGGTTGAAATTGCAAAAGAACTGGCGTCAAAAATCAGGCCGGGAAAAGAAATCACAAAAATAAGGCCTGAAGGCCCGTATGTAAACTTTTTCGTCGACCAGGAATTCCTTTCAAAAAACACGCTTAAAGAAGTTTTCAGTGCGGATTTTGGAAAAGGCAATGCAAACAATGGGAAAAAAATAGTGCTTGAATACTCCCAGCCAAACACCAACAAGCCATTGCACGTGGGACACCTGCGCAACAATGCCCTCGGAATGGCAGTTTCAAACCTGCTTGGATTGACAGGGGCAAAAGTCACGAAAGTGGATTTGTTCAATGACCGGGGCATACACATCTGCCAGTCAATGCTTGCATACAAAAAATGGGGCAATGGCTCCACGCCGGAAAAGGAGGGGTTGAAGTCCGACCATTTCGTGGGAAAATTTTACGTGCTTTACCACAAGATGGAAAAAGAACTCCCAGAACTAAAAGGGGAACTTTCAGAAATGCTTCAGAACTGGGAAAATAGTGACAAGGAGACTCTTGCACTTTGGAAGAAAATGAATGCGTGGGCGGAAGAGGGTTTCCTTGAAACGTACAAAGAATTTGGCTCTGAATTTGACAACAGGTTCAAAGAGAGCGAGTTTTTCAGGCAAGCACAGCCCATAATCGAGCTTGGGGTGAAAAAAGGGATTTTTGCAAAAGACGAGGACAATTCCGTTGTTTGCGATCTCGAAAAATTTGGGCTTGGGAAAAAAATAATTATGCGTGGAGATGGCACCTCGGTTTATGTGACACAGGACCTAGCTTTGGCGAAAAAAAAGTTTGACATGTACAAGTTCGACAAGTCAGTTTACGTCGTTGCTTCAGAGCAGAACACTTATTTCAAGCAATTGTTCAAGATTCTTGAGCTTTTGGGCTTTCAGTGGAGCGGCAAATTGTTCCACTTAAGTTATGGGTTGGTCAACCTGCGCGAAGGAAAATTGAAAAGCCGTGAGGGGAAAATAATTGATGCAGACAACCTCATAAAGGACGTTACAGGACTTGCGCGAAAAGAAATTGTTTCACGCTTTCCGGACCTGCCTGAGAAAGAGGTTGAGAAACGGGCAAGGGAAATTGGCTTGGCTGCGATAAAGTTTTACATGCTCAAAACCGACGCGGTGAAGGACATTCTTTTTGAGCCTGCAAAAGCAGTTTCTTTTGAAGGTGACACCGGGCCCTACCTGCAATATACTTATGCGCGGGCAAAGAGCATTGAGCGAAAGGCCAAAAGTGCAAAAAGGAGCAAAGAACAAACAGCATTTTCAGAGGAAGAGAATGCCGTCTTGTCCCTGATTTCCCGTTTTCCTGAAATTGTTTCTGCCAGTGCGGAGGGCTTTTCCACGCACACGCTTGCAAATTACCTCCTGGAGCTTGCATCAGCGTTTAACTCGTTTTACCACAAGCACAGGGTCATTTCCGACAAAAACGAGTTTTACCCGCAGCGGCTTGAACTCGTCAAGGGCACGGCAATCGTGCTGAAAAAAGGCCTCAATGCACTGAACATCAGCGTGCTTGAGGAAATGTGAAAAAAATCATATTGACCACACAAGGCATTAAAGTCGCAGCGGAAATGCACTCTGAATAGCTTTAAAATGGCTTAATTAGAAACTCATTTCATGCCTGATTTATTGCAAGCCGTTTTGAATAATATTATCCAGCAGAATAGGCAACTGATTTTTTCTCTTAAGGAAAAAAGAAAGGCGGCTATTTTACCGCTTTTCATCAATCCATTGAACAGGGCTATTGTTGATGAAGTTTATGACATAATGGAATCTGATCAAGTCTTAACAAAGGACCTGGAAAAATACAAAAACTTGGACATAGTCCTTGATTCCCACGGAGGCGACCCCGATGCTGCATTCCATATCGGAAAGTACCTTCATGAAAAAGTTGATGGAAAAATTACGTTCATAATTCCGCGGTTTGCAAAAAGCGCTGCCACCCTCCTTGTCTGTGCTGGGGATGAAATAATAATGGGCCCAACATCAGAACTCGGACCGCTTGACCCACAAATAAGGCAGCCTGGCGGAACATACATTTCCGTAAAATCAATCCAAAACCTATTTGAGTTAATCAAAAGCCGTGAAATAAAAAAAGATGCGCTGGAGGCAATATTTAAGGAATTTTCCCCACTAATCCTCGGGGAATACGACAGTTACCTCAAAATAAGCAAAGATTACCAAAAACAACTGCTTGAACTGAGAATGAAAAAAAACCTCAAAATGTCTTCAGAGAAAATCTGCAATCACTTTACCGAAGAATATACCCATCACTCAAGACCAATACTTGCAAGAGAGGCCTCAGAATACCTTAACGTAAAAATAATGGACGAAAAAGAGGAAGAATGGAAGACAATCTGGGAATTGTATACAAGCCACAAACAGATACTTTATCTCGTAAGGGTACAAATGGAACTCCAGAAGGCATCAGATTTAAAAAGAATAAGCGAGTAACAATTACTATGAGGAAGATAATGGAAAAAGACAAAATCATAATAAAAGATGAGGTTATCTACTTGCCGGAAACAAGTTCAATTATGACCCTAAAATACCCAAAAGAAATATTTGTAAGCACATACCTATAATCCTGTTTTTTTCTCAAACCAATTTTTCCTTGTAGGGCGCCTGCTGTAAGCCACCGGGATTATCAGGATTATTCCACGATTATCGCGAGTTTTAAAGGCTGGGCGTTTGCGGCTTTCTGCGCCTGTTCAGGCAAAGCCTTGTCTGCGCTTAAAACCGCGATTTCGCAGCCGAATTCTTTTTCAAGCATGCTTTTTGCCTCGTTGAGTGCGGCAAATTCGTTTACCTGCACCTTGTCGTTATAGTAAGAGATTCTTTGCAGGAAGAACTTTGCCAGGGCCTCTGTTTGCTTTCCTTTTTCCCTGAACTGCTGATTGGAGAAAAGCGTTTTCATGATTAAAGAAAAGTCTGGTTTGACAATCCCGGCTTTTTTTAGTTCCTCAACTGCTTTCCACTTCCACTCAGGGGCTGTGAAGAAAGTGATTTTTTTTGGCGCGGAAATCCTTGAAAGCCCGATGACTTTGCGCGTGTCAGCACGCGTGTTCTGCAGGAGCTCATGCATTGTCTCTGCTTTCTGGTCAATGAATTTTTTGTCCGCTTTAGGCCACTTTGCAAGCGAACTGAAGCCTTTCTGCCCAAGTTCTTTCCACATGGATTCACTCACGTGGGGGCAGAACGGGTTAAGCAAAAGCGCGACTGTTTTTACGGCGTGGCCTTTCACGTTCTTGTCAAGGTTTTCCGAAGAATGGACTTCATTGGCCAGTGCCATTATTTCCGAGAGCGCGAAATTTAATTCAAAATTTTCAATCCTTTGAGTCACTTCTATTATTGTGCGTGTGGTTCTGCTTAGAACCAGGCGGTCCTGCATGGAAAGTTTTTTGGCATCGATTTTTCCAAAACCAACTTTTTCGCCTTTTGACAATTCAAAGGTTTTTTTGAGGAACCGGTACGCTGCCTGGACTCCCTGGTCTGACCAGTCAAGCTCTTTTTCAGGCAGGGCGGAGAAAAGCATGAAGAAGCGCGCGGTGTCCGCGCCATACTTGTCAATTATTTCTTCAGGCGATACCACGTTGCCGTAGCTCTTGCTCATTTTGAGGCCGTTTTTTATGACCATGCCCTGTGCAAGAAGCCGCTTGAATGGCTCGTCGATTTTCACGAGGCCAAGGTCGCGCAGAGCTTTTGTGAAAAAGCGCGCGTAAAGCAGGTGAAGCACTGCATGCTCTATTCCCCCAATGTACTGGTCAACCGGAACCATTTTTTGGACCTGTTTTTTTTCAAAAGGCGCTTTTTTTTCGCGCGGCGAACAGTACCGGAAATAGTACCAGCTTGAGTCAACGAAAGTATCCATGGTGTCTGTCTCGCGCCTTGCCTGCGACCTGCACTTGGGGCATTTCACGTTCACGAATTCTTTCACTTTTTCAAGCGGGTTTCCCAGTCCTGTGAAGTCCGCTTTTTTCGGGAGAAGCACGGGCAGGTCTTTTTCAGGCACGGGCACGGTGCCGCACGTGTGGCAGTAAATGATTGGTATTGGCGTGCCCCAAAAGCGCTGCCTTGACAATAGCCAGTCGCGTATCCTGAAAAAAACCTCTTTTCTCCCGAACCCTCTCTTTTCAATCCAGTCTGCAATCAGTGGAATCGCTTCTTGGTTCTGCATCCCACTGAATTGTCCGGAGTCGTACAGGATGCCGTCTTCCGTGAAAGCTTCTTTGGCGTTTTGCATGTCAATTGGTTTTCCGTCAACGGAAATCACCATTTTCAACGGGATGCCGTATTTTTTCGCAAACTCGAAGTCGCGCTGGTCGTGGCAATCCGCCATGACGATGCCCGTGCCGTAGTCCGAAAAGACAAAGTTTGCAATCCAGACCTGGATTTTTTCCCCATTCACCGGGTTGGTTGCGTGCCTGCCGGTGAATATTCCTTCCTTGTTTTTCCCTTCAGGCGAGGAGCGTTCAATAAAGGGCTGGTTTTTTGCGAGCTCGATGAACTGCAGGCACTCCTTTTCGTTTTCAGCCCCTTTCACGAGTTCAACTGCAGCGGGGTGTTCAGGTGCGACTGCAAGGAAAGTCACGCTGTGAATCGTGTCGGGGCGCGTGGTGAAAGCCTGCAGCGTGCTTTCGGAATCGGCGAGTGGAAAATTTACCGTGACGCCAGTGCTTTTGCCTATCCAGTTTTTCTGCATTTGCCGCACGCGCTCAGGCCAGCCTGAAAGCGTGTCAATGCCGTCAAGGAGTTCCTGTGCGTATGCAGTGATGCGGAAAAACCATTGCGCAAGTTCTTTTTGCGTGACTGTGGAATCGCATCTCCAGCAGTGCCCGTTTTCAACCTGTTCGTTTGCAAGCACGGTCTGGCATGAAGGGCACCAGTTTACGCCAGCTTTTTTTTTGTAGGCAAGGCCTTTTTTGAGGAACTGGAGGAAAAACCACTGGTTCCACTTGTAATATTCGGGTTCGTGTGTCGCTATTTTTCTTTCCCAGTCATAGCTGAAACCCAAGCGCTCCTGTTGGCTGGCCATGCTTTGGATGTTTTTTTCCGTCCACTCGCGCGGGGCAACACCGGCCTTGATGGCCGCGTTCTCCGCCGGGAGGCCGAACGAGTCAAAACCCATGGGGTAAAGCACGGAAAAACCGTTCATTCGCTTGAACCTCGCAAGGGCATCGCCGAGCGAGTAGTTCCTCACGTGCCCCATGTGGAGCTTTCCGCTCGGATAGGGGAACATTTCCAGGCAATAGAACTTTTTGCCTGTTTTCTCCATTCTAAACGCGCGTTTTTTCCTCCACGCCGACTGCCACGCAGTCTCTTTCCAGCCAGTTACCATGACAATCATTCTGCAAAAAAAGAATTTAAAAGGGCTGTGTATAAACTGGCCAACAAACTGCACAAAAAACCGGTGAATTTTAAATGCTTTTAACCCGTTTTTTTACCTTGTTTGTGCTCCTGTGCAAACCTGTGCATGACTGTAAAGCCCGCGATTACGATTGCCACAGTCGCCAAAGCGAGGATTATGAAGTAGCCTGGGTTGACTGTAATCTCTTCGCCCAGGAGCTCTTCTATGATTTGTGTGTCAATCGGGATTAAAGGCAGTGTTTTGGGCCGGGCTGTGAAGAAGCCGTCTTTGGAGAATGATTGCTGGTATGCGCGGAATGCGACTGTGCCTTGTTCGTTGACCAGGTATTCAACGATTCCGTTCTGGGATTCCAAAATGATTTTTTCCCCGTTCAATTCGAAAATTTCAATGACAAAATAGGGTATCTGTCCCGTCACAGGGTGAATGACGTAGAATCTTTGTGTTGCGCCAACGGAAATCGCCTTGTCAAACACCACAACCAGTGCGTTGCTTGCGGGGTCAAGAGGATTTGTTCCGTCCATGACTTCCTGGTAGTCGGAATCAAGGTCGATGTCCGTGTCCACGTGGTTGATGTCTGGTCCGATTTCCCGTTCTTTTGCATCCGTTTTACCGTCTCCGTCTGAGTCTTCTTCGGTGATG
>JACQJF010000023.1 GCA_016198165.1 Candidatus Iainarchaeum sp.
ATAAAAAAAATTAAAGAAAAAGTTAAACTTTTTTATGATACTTAAATGACGACTGCGACGAGGTAAATTTACGAAGCTAATATGAAATAAGGCAGTTAATATTGCAAATTTTTTATTGTTTTTATGTCACTTCCTTCAAGAGAGCAGTGCTTTGAGCTAATGAAAGAGGCAGGCATGCCGCAAAACATCGTGCAGCACTCCCTGGCTGTTAACAGGGTCGCGGTTTACCTTGCAAGTGAACTGGAAAAGCGCGGCGCAAAAATAGACGCGGGCCTCGTTGACCGCGCGTCGCTTCTCCATGACCTGGACAAGCACCTTACTTTTGAAAACGGCAAGCATGGTTTTGTCGGGAGAAAAATGCTTGAAGAAAAAGGCTATCCGGAACTTGGGCAATTCTGTGTTTCGCACAATCTTGAATTCCCCCTGGATAATTCTTTTCCTTCGCTTGAGCACAAGGTTGTTTTTTACGCGGACAAGCGCGTGAACGGCGACAAAGTTGTTTCGCGCAGTGAGCGCTTTGAGTACATCAAGGGCAAGTATGGCTCGCGCTCGCCGCAAGCGTTGTCAAAGATTCTTTTGTGTGAAAAGTTTTTGCTTGAAGTGGAAAAGGAAATTTTTTTGCTTGCAAAAATCGATTCGTCGCTTGGTGGTTTGAAGTGAAACAGGAACAGAACGCAAAAAGGCGCGCTCTTCCCTCAAAGAGGCCCAAGAAAAGGTATGTATTGTTCCGTGTAATGGGCGGGCACGTGCATTTTGCAAATGTCCGCGAGAGCGTCTTGTCCCACCTGAAATCTTTTTTCGGCCCCGAATTTGAATCAGCGCGTATCATGTTCGTTTTTTTCGACTCGGGAAGCGGTTTTGGTTTCCTCAAATGCGGCCACAAGGCGGCTCAAAAGGTCAGAAAGGCCCTTTTGTCTGCAAAAGTGAGTGGTTTTTTGGTGGAGCCGGTCAGGACAAGCGGTTCATTGGCAAGGCTTAAGGCAATAGCTAGCAGCCAAAGCAGGGCCGGGTAGGTTTTATATAATTTACTATATTAGATTTTTATTGAAAAAAGGGACAAATGTACAAAGTGGTTTTTGGTGTATCCTGTTTCTCAGACAGCCGGTTATGACAGGACTGCAACCATGTTCAGCCCCGATGGGAGGCTGTACCAGGTTGAGTATGCTTCAAAGATAGTCAGCCAGGGCACTATCGGCGTTGCGTTAAAGTACGCCGATGGCGTGGTTTTCGGGGCTGACAAGAACATTTCAAGCCGCCTCGTGGTGCCATCAAGCATTGAAAAGGTTTTCAAGATTGACGACCACATAGGCGCGGTTTCTGCTGGCCTTGTGGGGGATGCAAGGCGCCTTATCCAGATTGCGAGGCAGAAATCCCAGGAAAACAGGTCCTATTACGATGAAGCCATCGGAGTCGAAACCCTTGTAAAGGAAATAAGCGGTATCAACCAGGTTTTCACCCAGTACGCCGGAATGAGGCCATTTGGCGTTTCGTTCATTGTAGGCGGCGTTGACTCCACGGGTTTTAGGCTTTTCGAAACCGAGCCAAGCGGTGCCTTGGCTGAGTACAGCGCGATTGCAATCGGGAAAAACAAGAACAAGGCGATGGATTTTTTCGAGAAAAGCTATAAGGACAGGGTGGCACTTGATGACGGGGTTTCATTGCTTTTGAAAGCAATGACAACGGCTTTGGACGAAAAGGAAAGAATGGATTACAAGCGCCTCGAGTTTGCTTTCATTGATTCTTCACAGAAATTCAAAACGATTTCAAACGAAAAGCTGAAATCACTGCTCGCCAAGTGAAACAAAAAAAAAGCGGGAAAAAATTTTTTTTGCGGGGAATAGTTTAAAATGGTCAAATTGGAAGACGCGGTTATTGCACGGTTTGAGCATGGGGGCGAAAAGTTCGAGCTCCTAGTTGACCCTTACCTTGCACTTGACTTAAAGCACGGGAAAACTGTGAAGTTCGAAGAGCTTCTGGCGGCTGAAACCGTGTTCAAGGATTCCCGCAAGGGCGAGGAAAAAAGCCCGGAGTCCCTGAAAAAAGTTTTCGGCACGACAGATATTTCCGAGATTGCGAAAAAAATCGTCACCGAAGGCGAGGTGCAGTTGACGACTGTGCAGCGCCGTGACCTGATGGAGAAGCGAAAGAAAGAGGTAATAACCTTCATTGCAAAGAACGCGGTCAACCCGCAGGTGAAGGCGCCGCACCCGCCTGTGAGGATTGAGAATGCGTTGGATGAAATACGTTTTTCGTTTGACCTCAACAGGCCTTTTAACCACCAGGTTGAACAGGCGGTGAAGGAGCTGAAAAAGGTTCTCCCGATTTCAATGGAGAAGCTAAAGATTGCGGTTAAGATTCCGTCGGTGTTTGCCGGGAAGGCAAGCGCGGTCCTGCACAAGTATGAAATCGTGAACGAGGAGTGGCAGGCAAGCGGTTCGCTCATCTGCGTTGTCCTGGTTCCGGCTGGAGTCAAACAGGACTTGTTTGGTGAACTTAACCATTTGACGCATGGGGATTTTGAGTCAAAGCTTTTGGAGGAGTGAAAAAAAACTATGCCTAGAAGGATTGTCGTGCCCGGAGAGCTTGTCACAAGCGAAAGGAAGAGGATTGGAAAACACGTTTACTTAAAGGACGGGAGCATTTTTTCCGACAGCGTCGGCCTGGTCAGCGAGAGTGACAGCACGGTGTCGGTTATTCCGCTTGAAGGAAAGTATGAGGCTGAAATAAATGATGTGGTCGTGGGGGTTGTAATGGATGAAAAAATCTCCGGTTACACCGTGAACCTGGATTCCTTTTACACTTCATACATTTCCAAAAAGGCGCTGCGTGACCCGCTTAAGCCTTCTTCTGTTGTCTCTGCGAAAGTCATGGGCATAAACGAGTTGAAGGAAATAGAGATTGGGAACGTGCGCGTGTTGTTTGGCGGGGAGATACTGGAAGTGAGCCCTGTGAAGGTTCCGCGCGTGATTGGCAAGGATGGTTCGATGCTTGAAGTCCTCAAGGGCGGGACTGGTTGCATGCTTGTGGTTGGACGAAATGGCCTCATATGGGTCAAGGGCGGCAACGTGAAGCTCTTGCAGGGCGCACTTGGCCTGATTCAGCGCGAGGCGCATGCAGACAATCTGACCAACAAGGTTTCAAGTTTTTTGTCACCGAAAGGGGCGGTCAAGGGAACACCGGTTCCAGGGGAACTGGGGTGAATTTTATTTTGCTTGGAGAAAAAAACGAGGGAGTGATTTTTTAGCATGTCAAAAAAGTCTACTGATTCAGTGGAGTATGTGAACAGCAAGGGCAACAGGCTTGACGGCAGGAAAATTGACGAGCTTCGGCCGATAAAGATACAGGCCGGTGTCATACCTGAAGCAAACGGCTCTGCTTTCATCGAGTGGGGCCAGAATAAAATTTTTGCGGCAGTGTACGGCCCAAAGGAGTGCCTGCCAAAGCACATTGCAAACCCTTACAAGGCGGTGCTGCGGTGCAATTACCGGATGGCGAGTTTTTCGGTTCCGGACAGGAAAAACCCCAAGCCCGGCAGGCGCGAAATAGAGATTTCAAAGGTCACTGCCGAGGCGCTTTCGCGCGCGGTTTTCCTGGAGAAATTCCCGGGAACCTGCATTGACGTTGAAATAGAGGTAATTGACTCGAATGCCGGCACGAGGGTCGCGGGACTGACTGCGGCATCCGTTGCACTGGCTGACGCGGGTTTGCCGATGAGGGATCTCGTGTGCGCAACCAGTGTTGGCAAGGCGGGCGGGAAAATAATGGTTGACCTTAACAAGGACGAGGAGGATGCCCCTGACGCAGTGGACATCCCGATGGGAATCCTGCCTTCAACAGGGGAAGTAGTGCTTCTGCAGCTTGATGGGTTGATTTCAAAAAAAGAGTTCAACGAGGCACTCAAGCTTGGTTTTGCAGCCGTGCCCAAAGTGCATGGCCTGCAGGTTGAAGCCATAAAGAAAAAGTACGCTTTGGAAGAGAACGGTTCGGAGGAGAGCTAAAAATGAGCACCCACAAATTCAACTTCCGGTCGGAAAAAATTCTTGGCGACCTGAAGCAGGGCAAGAGGCCTGACGAGAGAAAACTTGATGAGTACAGGAAAATCCAGGTATTGACAAACATCAGCCAGAACGCAGATGGTTCCGCGAGGGTAAAGCTTGGGGAAACCGATGTATTCTGCGGGATAAAATTCGGCGTCGCGCCCCCCTTTCCGGACTCTCCGGCCGAGGGAACGATTTCGGTCATGGCAGAGCTCTTGGCTTTGGCTTCCCCGGATTTTGAAGCCGGGCCGCCAAACGAGGATTCGGTTGAGCTTGCGCGCGTGGTTGACAGGGCTATAAGGGAAGGCAAGTGCATTGACTTCAAAACCCTTTCCATAACCGAGGGCGAGCTGTGCTGGGTCGTCTTTGTGGACCTTTACATCATGAACCATGACGGGAATCTTTTTGACGCTTCAAGCATTGCCGCGCTTGCCGCCCTGAAAGAGGCGAGATTTCCAAAGCTCGAAGGCAAAATGATTGTCAAAGGCGAGTACACGAAAAAACTCAAGCTTGACTCAAACCCGCTTTTGTCCACTTTCGGCAAGGCCGGTGCAACAGTGTTTTTGGACCCTTCGCTGGAAGAGGAAAAGGCGATGACTGCACGGCTTTCAATCGGGGTAACCGAGGACGACGTGTGTGCAATGCAGAAGGGCGGGAGCGGTTCGTTTTCGGCTGACGAAGTCAACAGCGCCATTGACATGGCATTTAAAAACTCTAAGGTAATAAGGAAAATGTTATAAAACCTGGGGCGGCTGTCAAGGGATTATGTATGGGTAACACGAAAAAGGTCCACTCCACCGGGCGCTACGGCGCGCGCTATGGAGTCGGCGTGAAAAAAAGGGTCCTCAAAGTCGAGGCAAAGCAGAGCCAGAAGCACGAGTGCCCTTTTTGCGGCTTCAAAAAAATCGCGAGGAAGACTCGCGGGATTTTCCAGTGCAAAAAGTGCGGCAAGAGATTTGCCGGCGGGGCATTCACCCCGCATACGCTTGCAGGCGGGATAATAAAGAAAATGGTTTCACAGAAGTCTTTTCTGCCCCTTGCAGGTGAACTCGAATCATTGACAGGCGAGGCACAAAAGGCCATTGGCGAAAAAACAAGCAAAGAGCATTCAGTGGAAGAAGAGGGTGAAAACTAGTGTACAAGTGCATTAAGTGCGGTGAAACGTTCAACGATTTTCCAAAAGGGGTCATCAGGTGCCCGGCCTGTGCGTTCAAGGTTGTTTTCAAGTCGCGCGACCCGGTTACAAAAATAGTCGTTGCAAGGTGAAACCTTTTTGGAAACATCTTCCTTTACACTTTCAGCGGTTTTTGAAAACCCGGAAACTGCTTCCGTGGTTTTTGAAGCGCTTTCACCCGAAACCGGTGGAAGGCACGAGAAAAGGTCCAGCACCACTCTTTCAAGGCACGGGAAAATCGTCGTCGTGGCAGTGAGTGCCCTGGATAAAAAGGCGTTGCGCGCGTCGATTAATTCTTACCTGAAATTGTTTGACTTGAGTGTAACAGCCTTGGAGGTAATTTGAAATGAGTGACGTTTCACAGTCAATCGCGGAATTCGAGAGGGGCCGCGCCCAGCTTGCAGGGATTTCTGCGCAAAAACAGCAGTTGTCAGTCCAGGCCGAGTCCCTCGGGGCATCGATTGAGGAAATCAGGAAGACGAAAGAGGAAAAAGTGTACAAGTTTGCAGGCTCGATAATGCTGCTTGCGCCAACCCCTGAGGTCCTTGCGGACCTCGAGTCGAGGAAGGAATCGGTTGACCTGCGCCTCAAAACGGTTGAAAAACAGGAGAACATCCTTGTAGACAAGCTCAACAAGCTCAAAACCGAGATTGAAAAAACACAGTCCCCGCAAGCCAGGGAAAAGCGGAAAAACGAGGATGAAAGTGAGGGCAATTGAAGTTCCCCGCACTTTCTTTTTTTGAAGGCAAAAAAAACCTTTTCCTGTGCCACGCGGGAGCGGACGTTGACAGCCTTGCAAGCGCAGAGGCTTTTTTCCTTTCGCTCAAAAAAAACCGTTCAAGCATGGTGGGCGTGCCGGAACACGTCAATCTCTCCGCAAAGGCAATGGCAGAAAACCTCGGCCTTGGCTTTGAACTAAACCCCGCCCTAAAAGAATTTGAAAACGTTGTCCTCTTTGACCTCAACTCGCCTGAAATGCTTGGCGGGTTTGGGGAAAAACTCAGGGCGTTTGCGGGAAAAATTTTCATCATCGACCACCACGCAAAAACCGGTTCGTGGCTTTCGGAAAAATCAGTTGCACTGGTTGACTCGGATGCGGTTTCCTGCACCCAGGTGGTTTACGGTTACCTGGAAAAAAACCGCGCAAAAATCTCCCCGCTTTCGGCAAGGCTGCTTGCATGCGGCATCATCGCTGACTCCGCGCGCTTTGCTGTTTCCTCCAAAGAGGCTTTTCTTGACATGGCGCAACTATTGGAAAAATCCGGGGTTTCTTACCCTGAACTTTTTTCTTTTTTCGAAGTCAAAAAAGACGTTTCCGAGAGGATTGCGGCCCTCAAGGCCGCCAGGCGGGCGCGTGTTTTCCGCAGCTTTGACAAAATAATTTCAGTCACGCAGGTGAACTCTTTCGAGGCGACAGCAGCAATGTCACTTGTTTTTTTGGGGGCGCATGTGGGCTTTGCGGGCGGGGAAAAGGAAGGGAAAATCCTCATCAGCGGGCGGGCGCTCAACAATTTTTCATCCAGGACAGGCTTTGACCTTGTAAAGCACGTGTTTGGCCCGCTTTCACAAAAATTTTCCGGTTCCGGCGGGGGCCACGCGGCTGCCGCGGCATTCAACGGCCGGGGCTTTCCAATTGAAGAGGCGCTTTTTGAGTGCGCAAAACTGGTTCACGGTTTCCTGGAAAAAGAAACCGGGAAAACAAGCCAGCTCAAAGAATACGATTGATTTCATTGTGTTTTTTCTGTTTTTTTAGCTTGGCGGAAAGCGTATTTTCGGTACTTTGTTTTTGCCCAGTGCTCCGGCTGTTTTTTCCTAAGCTTTAACTCCTGTTTGAGGAGTTTTTTCCGCAGTTCCTCTGACGGCGGCCCGAGTGTTTCCCATTCATCCATGAAACCAATCTGGCTTTCCAAGTATTTAAGGCAATTGGTTCGAAAGCTTGGTTTATCGTTGCCGTAAACCCTGGTGGGGGGGGCTCAGGGGAAGCACGGTGTTGGTGCTGCGAAAACATGCTAAACCTGTCTTATGCATTGTTTTTGCATGGCTTTGGGCGATTCGATGGTTTTGGAGCTTGCAGTGCATATCGGGGAGCTTGCGGATGAATTGAAAGCCCTGTGTTTGAGGGGTTTTCCTGAACAGGAGTCGGACCTTTTTTGCCGCAAGTGCCTGCATTTAAGCGAGGTTCTGCTTGTTGAGGCGCCTTTTGCGCAAAAAACAATGGGTGCAACCGGGGAAAACGCTGTTTTTATCCGGGAGAACTTTTCCGGGGTCCTTAACTGGCTTTTGGCCCTCGAGTACCGCTACCTCCTTCTTGCGCGTGTTTCCGGGAAAATCAGGCGGCCCTGGCGCAAAAAGCTCGAGCTTGGCGCCCCGGGTTTTTTCAGGTGGGAAATGGAAGACGGGTGAAGCCTTTTTTCTTTCATTTTTCCTAAAGCTCTGTCGGTCAACATCTCGTTTTACAACAAGCTGTTAAAGGGAAAAGTCATCTGAACAAAAAATTCCTACATGTTTTTGAGTTTCAGAAAACAGCTTTCGCACACGTATTTTTCCAGGAAAAATATGCCGTTTTCCGCGTCAAGGTTGCACAGGATGCAGGTTTTTCCGCTGCCAATTTTTTTCGTGCTTGCCCAGTCGTACAAAAGCTCCCAGTTCACCCACGCGGGAAGCACGAGCTCCTTTAACACGGTTTTGTCGTTTTGCTGGATTTTTTTCACCTGGCTTGGGAGAATGAGCTTTCCAATGTTTTCAAGGAACCTTGCCTTTTCCAGGTCACCCTTGCGCAAAAACTCGGTTTTTTTTACCTCGAACTTCCCCATGTAAAAATAGAAAAGCGGCTTGCTTTTAATTAACCTTTCGGCTGGGATCTGGCAAAACAACACTTGTTATGTTGAAGTTTCTTTTTGTTTTTTTTTCAGATGAATGCTTTGCTGATGTCTTTTTCGCAACTGCAGGTTTTTTTTGCTTGTGCGATTTTTGGGATGGCTTGCATGAAAAGCTTTTTTGCGTTTTCAGCGTTTGTTTTCATCACTTTTACCACCATTTCTACGCTGACGTGTTCTTTTTGCAAGTGCCACGAGTCATAGTCTGTGACAAGGCAGGCGACCTGGTAGCAGATTCCAGCCTCGCGTGCAAGCACGCATTCAGGCACGGTGCTCATGTTTATGACGTCTGCATTGAGGAGGCGGAACATGCTTGACTCCGCGCGGGTGGAAAAACGCGGCCCCTCGATTGTTATGACGGTTCCATTCCAGTGGGCTTTTAACCCGAGTTTTTCCGAGGCTTCAAGGAGGGCTTTCCGCAGTACGGGGCAGAATGGCTCTGCAAGCGGGATGTGTGCAACCTTGTCCTGGTCGAAAAAAGTCGCTTCCCTTTTTTTTGTCCAGTCGATGAACTGGTCCGGGAAAACAATGTTTCCGGGGCTCATTTTTTCCCGCAGCGAACCGCACGCGCTTGTTGCAAGTATTTGTTTCACCCCAAGTTCCTTCAATGCCCAGATGTTTGCCCGGAAATTAACGTTCGAAGGGGTGATTGAATGCTTTTTCCCGTGCCTTGAAAGAATCGCGACTTTTTGCCCGCCGATTTTCCCAATGGCTATCTGGCTTGATGGCTCTCCATAGGGGGTTTTCACTTTTTTTTCTTCAAACCCTGTTAAGATTTCAGGGTCTTCAAGGCCCGAGCCCCCGATTATACCAATCATTTTGTCTTCACTTCCATCGCTTTTTTCTGGAACCAAAGCGCCTTTTCCCCGCATTCGTCGATTGTTTTTCCAAGGCTCAGAAAGCCGTGGTTTTTCATTACAAGGAAATCATTTTTCCCAAGTACATTCATGACTTCGCAAAGGTTTTCAATTGTCCCGTACGGCACAGGGTTTATCGTTTCGGTTATGCGGAGTTTTTTTGCCGCCAGGAGAATTTCCTGGCTGTGGCCGTGGAAAACCGCGTTTATTTCCGGGCGCGCCCTGTAAATTTCAAAGTGCTCAAAGCTCTCGGAGCTTGGGACGAACAATCCCTTTGCGTGCACAGAGAACTTTTCCTCATCGCACGCATTTACTTCGACAAGCTCGTTTTCCCGCAGGTTTTCCAGGTCGCTTCCGGATCTTGTTATAACCATGCCGTTTTTGGTCCTGAAGCTGAGGTTGCCGCTGCTGCTTTTTTTGCCGTATTTCGGGGCAAGGCCATTCATGGCAAAAATTTTTCCCCATTTTATCAATTCCCCGTTTTCGGGGTTTTTCGGGATTTCTTTTGCGGAAAAAAAAGTTTCAAACTTTGCGGCATGCGTTTTCATTTGAAGAGGCCCCTGATTTCGCTTTCTTTTGGCTTTATTATCCCTTTTGGCGTGATGAAACCCGTAATGTATTTTGCCGGCGTGACGTCAAACGCGGGGTTTTTTGCAGGGCTTTTTTTCGAGTAAATCTCGACTTCCCCCGTGTGGTGTTTTCCCCTGCCGAAAACGCGCAGCACCTCGCTTTGGCTTCTTTCCTCGATTATGATTTCCTTTCCGCTTTCAGTGTGCGTGTCAAAAGTGCTTAGCGGTGCGGCTATGTAGAACGGGATGCCGTTTTCCCTTGCAAGGACGCTTTTTTCGTACGTTCCAATCTTGTTAGCCGTATCCCCATTCATGGCAATCCTGTCAGCCCCCGTTATCACGATGTCGATTTCCCCTTTTTGCATGAAGTGGCCCGCGGCATTGTCTGCAATCACGCAGTGGGCAATTTTTTCCTGTGCAAGCTCCCAGGCGGTGAGCTTTGCTCCCTGGAGCCTTGGCCGTGTCTCGTCCACGAAAACGAACGGTTTTTTTCCAGTCCTCGAAGCGGCGTAGATGGGGGCTGTTGCGGAACCCCAGTCTACAAGGGCAAGCCACCCGGCGTTGCAGTGCGTGAGCACACAAGCATTCTTCCGAAGAAGCGCGTTTCCATGCAGGCCGATTTTTTCGCCGGATTCCAGGTATGATTCAAATATCCAGCGCGCCTTTTTTTCAGCGTTTTGCCTTGCCCCTGAAAAAGAGCTGCTCTTGTTTATTTCTTCAAGCATGGAGTCTGCCGCGTAGAACAGGTCGTTTGCCGTGGGGCGCGTTTTCTTTATTTCCCGCACGGCATGCGTGCAGTTTTTCACGTAATTTTTTTGGCTTGAGGCAAGGAGTGCCTGGAGAACCGCAAAGGCCGCCGTGGCGCCAATCGTTCCCGCGCCGCGCACAGTCATGTCACTGATGGCTTGTGCGCTTTCTTCCCACGAATCGCTTTTTTTGATTCTGAACCGAAACGGTAGGGCAAGCTGGTCGACCATCCTGACGGTGTTTTCCCGCATCCAGACTGCGTGGTAGTTTTTGCCGTTGACTCTCATTTTTGCCTTCACTTTTCGTACTTTAACAGGGAAAAAACGTCATAGCCACCGAGTTTTTCCCTGCCGTTGAGGAAGCTTAGCTCTATGAGGAATGCAAGGCCGTTGACTTTTCCATCCATGCGTTCAACGAGCCTGACTGCGGCAGCAGCGGTTCCGCCGGTTGCAAGCAGGTCATCGCAGATAAGGACTTTTTCGCCTTTCTCGATTGCATCAGAGTGCACTTCAAAAGAGTCAAAGCCGTATTCTTTTTCAAACTCCTGTGAAAATGCTTTTGCCGGGAGCTTTCCAGGTTTTCTTATGGGCACAAAGCCGGCGCCGAATTTGTATGCAAGCATTGCTCCGAAAATGAATCCCCTGCTTTCCATGCTTGCAACCTTGTCAAAGCTTTTCCCTTCACTGTCATAATGCCCGAACAATAGGTCGGCTGCAGTCCTCAAAGCCCGCCCGTTCCCAAGTAGGGTAGTAATATCGTAGAAGAGGATTCCTTTTTTCGGGAAATCTGGTATTTCCCGGATAAGTCTTTTCAGTTCTTCGCTTTTCATAGTAATCCACATTTTTGTCTCATATTGCCGTATGGTCGAAGACCAGACACATATGCGGCGCATGTGCCCCGCAGGGTATAAAATCCCGCAAGGGTTTTTTTCATGCAATCGCCCCGATTACAACTGTTTCGATTATTGCTCCTGCGCCAAGGAGTATGAGCCCAAGCAGAAGCAGGAAGGCGGAGTGCGTGGCAATTACGCGAAACCTTGCTGAATTAATGTTTTCGGCAATGATTGCCTTGTTCAGCAGCCCGCCAGCAATCGTGGACAAAAAGTATGCGCCTGCTTCAAGCACGAGGTGGGGGAAGACCACCAGCATTATGAGTGTAAAGCTTGCAATGGGGTCCTGTGCTAGTGAAATGAACGGGCTTTTTGCTGCTGCTGCAAAAGCCGCGCCCCAAACGCTTGCATTCCACACCATGATGAAGGTAGTTCCCTTTTCAAGCATGAGTGCAAGCAAAAAACTGATGGCAAGGACGAAAAAATTGTTGAAGATTATTTCAGTGAACACTCCAAGCGGGTTGAGTGCATTGCCTGAAATCACGCGGAATTGTTCGCCGAAGATGATTTCAACCTGGTTTTGGGGAAGCGCAAGCGTTACGGTTGAAAAGCAGAGCATTGCCCCGAGGAAAACGGCCAGGTAGGTTGCAAAAAGGTTTTTGTGGTCATGGATAATGCTTTTGAATGTCACTTTGTGTTCGGTTGTCACGATTTCATCCAGCCATATGAGCCTGTTTGAAATCCTCTTTGTCCTGCCAAGCACGATTTCGGAAAGCGAGATTTTGCTGTCCACAAGCGGGATTGAGGCAAGGGCTGCAAGGAAAACCGCCATCATGCCGATGTTTTGGGCAAAAATTATTTTTGCAGCAGCTATGCCGGCCAGTGCGAAAAAAAAACCGGATGCAAAGTAGAAAAACCACTCGCTTCTAAGCCCAGCCTTGTAATAGATTTTTTTGAGGAGCACAGGAAACCCGCCAACCAAGCCATGCCGGTATGTGGAAGAAACATTTTCATTGAATACAGTAATTTATGGGGGTTATTCCTTAAATGTTAGCGGTTTACCGGGGCTGGATTCTTTTTTTAACCATTTTTTAGTGCATTTTGGTATTGTTTCTTGAACCGGCGCACAAGCCTTATTGCAAGTGCCCTTGCATTGTTGTTGTAATGGCATTTTTCCAGGGCGTTGAAGTATTGCTGTTTTTCTTTTGTTTTGATGTCTATCATTGCGTAACCATTCTTGTGTAAAATATGGTTCATTATTATTCTTGCTGTTCTGCCGTTTCCGTCCTGGAACGGGTGGATTCTAACTAGCTTCCAGTGCGCCCAGGCAGCAAGCTCCAGGGGATGCAGTTCCTTCCTGAGCAGGGCATATTCTTTAAAGTAGTTTTTCATGTCTATCGGCACAAGCATTGGGGGCGTTGTTTCAAAGTTTGAGCCGGTTATCCTGTTTTGGCGTGTTTTGTATTGGCCAGCGATTTTTGGTTTCGTGTCTTTGAAATACATTTCATGGATTTTGCGGAGCAGTTGTTCTGACGGCTCTTCTTTGGTTTGCTGGATGAAATAGAGTGTTTTTTGTGCTGCTTTTGCTTCCAGGACATCCTCAAGTGGCTTGTTTGGGGAAATGTCCTCGCTCAGCAATAGTTCAACTTCTTTTGGGCTCAGCGTGCTGCCCTCTATTGAATTTGTATTGTAAACAAATGCCATTACAAAGTTTTGGTCAAATTGCCCCTGCACTGTCCTGTTTTGTTTATTGTATCTTTGCAGGAATTCCGTGTTTATTTCCAAGATTTCCTTTATTTCTTCTTTTGCCAAATAATGGTAGCCATGGAGCTTCAGCTTTTCCGCTTCGACTTTTTCCTCGAACTTTGCCATTAGCGCTTGGAGCCTTGTCTCTGAAGGCAGTGCGTTCCCAATGTATTCCCTTAATTGTTTCCTCCTGCCATTGCCAAGCGGAATGTTTTCCGTCAGGTAATAATATGTGTTTTCCCCTTTGCGCTGTTTTGCCAAATAAGCCATGACTAGTTATTACTCGGAAATGTTTAAAAAAGGGTGAGTAATAATACAAAATGAGTAATATAATGGCGTGGTCGGCATGGGGCTAATCTTCATTAGGAACCCGCTGGCGGGTTTAACTCTCCGCCCTTTAGGGCGTTTTATTTTTCCGCCAGCCCGTTCACGGGAAGGAAACCCCGTGGGCTTCAGCCCACGGATGTTTAGGCATCGCGTTTTTGTTTTGCAGGCCAAGGCAAATGCGCTTTTTTTTTTGGGGGGGGGGGGTTTAAAGGTAAAGTGTCCTGTTTTTGTCCTTTATCTTCTGCCTTGACGCGTACCTGACCAGGTAGTGGGCGGTGCTTTTGGGGATGCCCGTGAGTTTTTCTATTTTGCGGAAACTCTGGAAGTCCTTGTGGAGCTCGACGACCTCGCGTACACGGTCAAGGGGAATCCCAAGGGCGCGCCCGCGCTTTGACTCGACGATTATCTCCAACCCTTTTTCCCGGAGCATGCCCGCTTTTTTTTCCCCAAGCCTGCCCAGGCAGCTTTTGCTCAGAAAAACTTTTTTCACCTTCTTTTTATCCACAAGCTCAAGAAGCTTTTTTTTCGCCAAAGGGCGCACAAGGTGGATTTCCTCTGCAGAATCAGGAATCTCGCTTGCATGCGTGTAGGGCCACACCGGGAACCTCATGAACAAAAACAAGGCCAAAAAATCTTTTAACCCACCCACATTTCCCGCCCAGGGGGGGGGCTTGTTACTCTTTTTTTTGTAGCATAACTATTTTAACTGATTTTTGTTCCCTTTTGTCCATTGGTGGGTCTTTTTTTTGAAAAGTAAAAAAGCGATTTTTGGAACAGTGGCTGATTCCATTGGCGCGATTGCCAGGGGGGAAATTGTTATCCTTGTGGATTCGCACGAGCGCGAGAATGAGGGTGACTTCGTGGTCGCGGCCTCAAAGATAACCGCCACGCAGGTTAACTTCATGCTCCGTTACGGCCGCGGGGTTCTGTGCGTGCCTGTAAGCGAGCAAAAAGCGCGTGCCCTTGGTTTTCAGCGGATGACTGAGAATTCTGATCGGTTCCAGACCCCTTTCACGGTTTCGGTTGACGCGAAAACCGTTTCAACCGGCGTCTCGGTAGAGGACCGTCTAAAGACAATCAAACTGATTTCTTCAGGCAAGTCAAAGCCAAGTGACTTCGTGAAACCGGGGCACGTTTTCCCGCTTGTTTCGAAAAATTTCGGGGTGCTTGAGCGCCAGGGGCACACCGAAGGCGCAGTTGACCTGGTTGAGCTTGCAGGCATGCCTGGCGCGGCAGTCATTGTAGAGATAATGAACGAGGATGGCTCCATGGCGCGCCTTGCGGACCTTGAAAAGGTGGCCAAAAAATTCGGCTTCAAAATGCTTTCAATCCAGGAATTACTGGATTTCCGCCTTGCCAAAGAAGAGCTGCTGGAAAAAATCGCGTCTCCGCGCCTTCCGACAGAGTTTGGGGAGTTCCTTGTTTTTGGTTTCCAGGACAAGGTTCTTGGAAAGGAATACGTTGCGGTCACAAAAGGCAGTGTCAGGGGAAAGCGGGACGTGCTTTGCCGCATCCACTCGGCCTGCTTCACCGGCGACATCTTGTTTTCAAAAAAATGCGATTGTCATGAACAGCTCGTTGAAAGCCTGAAACTGATTTCAAAAAACGGTGGTGTCCTGGTCTACGCTTTGGAGCACGAGGGGCGGGGCATAGGCCTGATTAACAAACTGCGCGCCTACGAGCTCCAGGACAGGGGGCTTGATACTGTCGAGGCGAACGAAAAACTTGGTTTCAAGGCGGACAATCGCAATTACGCCATGCAGGCACAGGTAATCCGCGCCCTGAAGATAAAATCCGTGCGCCTGTTGTCAAACAACCCTGACAAGGCAAGAGCCCTTGAAAAATACGGCGTCGTAGTGTCTTCAACAGTTCCGCTGAGGATAAAGCCAAACGTGCACAACAAAAACTACCTTGAGACAAAGAAGAGGAAATTCGCCCACCTGCTCTGAATGGCCTTGAATTTGACCCGTTTTGTTTAAAAATAACCGCCGCATTTTATTTTACTGATGGTTGAACTCGTCATCTTGGCAATCGGGGTAGCGATTTTCCTGGGTTTTTTGGGAAACGTGTTGTTTGAAAAAACCGGCATCCCAAACACCCTGTGGCTCCTCTTGTTCGGCGCGGCCCTTGGCCTGCTGCGTGTCCTGCCGCCTGATTTTGTTTTCAGCGCCGCGGGCATCGTGGGGGCAATTGCAATCATCGGCATACTTTCAGACGGCGGGCTCCACCTTGACCTGAGGAAAGTCCTGACCGAAGGCGCAAGTGGTTTTTTGTGGATGCTCTGCGGGCTATTGTTTTCAATCCTTGTCACGCTTGGTGTCCTGTCTCTTGCCGGTTTTTCGTTCGAGTCGGCGCTCTTCACGGGGATAATCATTGCAGGCACGAGTGCTTCAGTCGCGGTTCCCATCCTGGCTTCCATGTCAGGTGTTTCGGAAAAACTCCGGACAGTACTCTCTGTCGAGTCAGTGTTTGACACTTTTTCAATCGTGATTGCGATTATTTTTGTCGACGTCGTATCAAAAAGAAGTGAGGTTTCGGCTGGTTTTTTCCAGTTGCCGCTTCTCCAGTTTTTTTCCGCGGTTGCAATCGGGCTGTTGTTCGGCCTTGCATGGTCAGTGGTCATTGCAAGGCTGAAAAAGTTCGAGTTCTCGTATACCGCGACCCTTGGCGCTTTTTTCCTCCTCTATTCCCTGGCCGAGTTGTCGGGTTCAAGCGGCGCTCTCGCGGTTTTTTTCGCGGGTGTAATGCTTGCAAACGCCTACCTGGTTTTTGGCGCACTGTTCCCGAAAAGAAAACTGCTGCCACTTGACGATGACCTGAGCAAAACCCACTCCCTTTTCGCTTTCCTCATAAGGGTTTTTTTCTTCGTGTTCCTCGGAATCATAGTCGGCATTCCCGAGCCTGTTTACCTCTTCATTGGCCTTGCGATAACCATGCTCATAATCGCCGCGAGGTTTTTGTACCTGCCTGTTTTCTTGTGGGCGCGCCTTTTGGAGGCAAACAGGAAGGAAAAAATCCTTGCAAGCATAATGGTGCCCCGCGGCCTTTCCGCGGCAGTGCTGTCGGTTTTCGCGCTTTCAAGCGGCCTGCCAATGGCAAGCCAAATCGTGCAGACCGTTTTCTCGGTAATACTTTTCTCAATCCTTGCAACCACGCTCGGCGTTTTTTTCCTGCGCGACAGGCAAAAAAAAGAGCCCGAAAAAAAGCCGCTTGCATTCCAGGAGCTGAAACTGGCCTCGTTTGAGTGAATGTATAAATCCAGCCATTTGCCTTGGACAGTTATTTGTTATTCGCTTTATTCTGCCGCCAAATTCTCGAGGAGTTGCCTGTTTTCCTCAATGCTTTCATTGATTGCTTTTTCAACGCTCTCTGGCCTTTTTGCCGCAACCATGTGTTCTTGCAGAAATTCCCTTATTTGTTTCTGGTCTTTTTCCACGTTTGCATTCTGCCAGAAGAATTTCTCATCCTCTGTGGTTTTGTTTTTCTCCGCTTTGACACTAAGCTTGAACCTGTTGAGCCGGAGGAATGAATCGGTGCACACCAGTGCAGTTCGCTTGTTTCCATCATCGAAGGGGTGCGCCCGTGGGAAATAATAAATGAATTTTGAAAGGCTGTCAAGCATGTCCAAATCAAATATTGCATTAACCCAGAACAATTCGCCCATCCTTTTGGTGTTTTTGGTTTCTATTTTGTCGTGTATTTCTATTATCTTCTCCCTTGTAAAAATGAGGTCCTTATACAAAAGGAACTGGGTTGAACTCACATTTTCGCTATTTTTCACACTAACCAGATACTCTGCAATCCTTTCCCTGGCTAATTCGGAATAATTTATCTCAGGGTATTTTCTCATTTCCTCATACATTTCCTTTGGAACTGAAAGTGTTATTGTTTTACTCGGCATTTAATCAACCTATTATTATTTAATGCACATAATTAAATATACTTATCGTTATTTTTGGTCGTTGATTGCCGTAAAATTAGGTTTTTTTGACGATTTTAATGATAATCCAGATTTTTTGGGTTAATTTCATGCCTGCTGCAAAACCCTGCAAAAAGTCTTCAGAAACGTGCTGGTATTGGCTTGGGTATTGGTGTCCCACGGCCCACAGTTTTTTGGATTTCTCAAGCAATTTTGCTGCATCGTCGTCTGATATAATTTCTTCCTCCTCAAGCGTATGGAATTTTTTATCTGCCTTGCAGATGGCTTTTACTAAAGTGCTTTTGCCGCTGTTGTGCAAACCAAAAATAATGATGTTTTTGTTGAATGAGGCAAGTTTTTTGGCAATCAGGGCACACTTTTCTTTGTCAAACAAATCTTTTGAATCCACTACTTTCATAACCCATGTTGCGTATAAATAATTTTTTAATGGCTTTTACAGTAAAGTCCACTTAGCAGGGGTTTTGATAAATGAATTTGAAGTTTTTCCTGGTTGCAACTTTGCACTAAAACTATTTTCTGCAGGCTTTAAACTCAGAAAATTGGCAAATATAATTATAGCAAAAAGCATATGTATTTGAACATTTTAATTGCTTTTTGCATATAACAAACC
>JACQJF010000026.1 GCA_016198165.1 Candidatus Iainarchaeum sp.
CGTATTTCGCAAAATAATCAAAGAGGTTAAGGAAATTGAAGTATTGGTAAATAATGCTGGTTTTTACAGGCCCAACCCAAGCAGACAGGAAAAAAGTTTAATGAAAAATACAAAACTTGTTGGTTACCAATTGCTTTCCGAAATAGGAATTAAATCAGGAGTAAAAAGCATAGTCAATATTTCCTCAATGTTTGCAGGCAGCAATATTTCTAAAACAGCAAAGGTTCAAAGAGAAATTGAACTGATTACAATAAGGTTAGCCAAGAAATACCTTGGAAAAGCCAGAATAAATTGTGTTCGCCCTGGATTAAATTCAGGCGGAACTTTTTTAGAAGTGCATTCAAAACAGGAAATAAAAAAGTACCTCAAACTAATGCCTGACAATAAAATGGTATCCGTACACGAGATTGCCAAAACCGTGAAGTTTATAGCTGAGAATAAGTCCATAACAGGGCAAATAATTTCTGTTGACAAAGGAGCCAGTTTAATATTGAGTTAGCAAAAATCCAAAATTCAGTTTTTTGCAAGAGCTTTTTCCACAAGCTTCACATTCTTGACTTCCAAATGCCCGCAAAAATCATCCTCGACAATTTTTTGCGTTTCACCAAAGGCAATTCGTTTGGAAAAAATCGGGCCATCGCACACAAACGTGTCGGCATAACCGCCTTCAAAGCCAATGTGAAAACCAAACTTTTTGGAATCTATTTCAAGCTGTGAAAAGTTTTCTTTTGTAACAGTCTTTCCAAGCCATTGGCCAAGGCCGGCTGAAGCAACTTGTGTAATAACGATTTCATAGCCCTTGTCAAGCATTTCGCGGAAAAGCTTGCCATGGTCTTCTCCACCGTGGGAGGGAAAAACCTGTATGCCAAGGGGCGTGAGGGCTTCCTTGACCATCCTAATCTGGGTTTCCTGCAAGCCTACGCCGCCAAAGACAACGGCATCAACCGGGTTTTTTGCGACAACATTTTTGACAATCTCTGCTTCTTTTACAGGGTCTGCCACGTTACAAGAAACAAGGATGTGTTTTAACCCAAGCTGGGCTGCCAATTGAGTCGTGTGTTCTACGGTCGCGTAGTGGAAAAGGTAACAGTCTTTTCTAGTGGGCTTGACTGACAAAAGGTAGGCGATTTCGTGGCCTTTGGACAAAGCCCAGTCTATGGCAAAAGTGCTGTCCTTGCCCCCCGAAAACATTACAGCCAAGCGCATAGATTACATAGTTTTCCAGGCATAGGCTTAAATACGTTTTTTGAAGCCTCAGCCTTGAAGTTGTTTATCTTCTTCCACTTCTCCGGTTTTGTCTTTGTTGCTTTCTTTTAGCCCTACGTTCTGGCCTTGCCCGCGAAGGTGTCCTCGAGTCAATCCTAACAAAGCTAATCTTTTGAGAAATAATGCTGTCATGAACCTTGCCTTTTGAGTCTACATACTGGACAGGGTATCCGCCCATTTTAACTGGCCTCCCAAGCGTAGTTTCAAACAGCCGTGGAATGGACATGATTCTCTCTCTTATGTTTCCCTTTTCCCCAGTCAGCCTAATACGTCTAATCTGCTCTGTGGAAAGCACGTATCTGTAAGCTGGTTTTCCAAAGCATTTTTCAAGACGCCTTTTTAACAACAAAGACGGGTACAGTAGAAGGGCTTCCCTAAATTCACCAGAGTGCTTTTCGGCGCTAGAATATTGCACTTCTTTCCCCCTCTTGGAATGCATGTTCCTGACGTGACTTGCATCTGCAATCAACCGCAGCAATATTTTTCGCAGTGGAATCATCGCTGGCCTTTGTTTTTTTCCAGGCACTTGAGGGATAATGGGCCTCTCTTTTGTTGGAGGGTAAACCATAAATTTTGATTCGACACTATGGCTAAGTTCGGAAAGTCTCACAATTGCTCTTTCAAAAGTGTCTCCTTGCTTGTAAACATTATTTTTTAGCTGTTCTATGAGTTCACGTATTCTATTCAAAACAGTTAAGCCACTCTGGTTTGAATTACCCTCACGTATCAGCCTATTTATAGTGTATAAAACTTTTTTTCTTGCGATTTCTGCTCTGTCCTTGAACTTTGAATATTGTGGGTCTTTTGATGGGTCATAAATCAGCCTCGCAGACTGGAAAGGGTGCATTAAGATTGAAATGCCTGCAAATTTTCCTCCCCTAAAAAGTTTTTTCAGATAAAATTTTGCGTAAGCTGTGTGCTCTGTTGTACTTGCAATTTCCAAGTCACGTTGAAATGCTGAAGGAACTTTTCTAATCAACCCATCCTCCGACAAAAAAGCATTGTACAGATGCTTGTTTGCATTGGAGTAATTTCCTTTTCTCTCTGCAAGTTCCTGCGGTTTTGCCTCCAAAAAAACAGTTAGTACTATTCCCTGGTCATAAGTCAAAGCTGGGTTAAAAAAAAACCTGTAACGTGAAGGCCTAATCCTCCCCATGAAATCAGGGTCTGCTTTAAATATAGTCAGGTCATGGGCCTTGTGTTCAAGGTTCAAGTCCTGTTCAAATCCTCTGAGAGCCCTCATTAATTGCCCTGAAAAATCTGAAAAATCGCTTTCTTTTACAAGGGCTTCAAAAGAATCAAGACTTGGAATAGAGGGGTCACGAAAAGCCGGAGGCATAAAACCCAAACACCAAAGCAGAAATTTAAGCTTTTTGCCAAAAAAACAAGGCATATTATTATACACTTTTTTGTTTTCTTTTTGATTGGTGAGCACAATGGGCTATGAAGACGACCTTCTAATTCTGCCGTTTGACCATCGGGGCTCGCTTCTGAAAAAACTCTTTGGCATAGAAAACAGGGAGCCTACAAGTGCGGAAGCGGCGGAATACGCTTCCCTAAAGGAAATGGTTTACGAGGGTTTTTTGAAGAGCCTTGAAATGGGGGTTCCAAAAGACAGGGCCGCGGTCCTCGTGGACGAGGAATTTGGAGCAAAAATACTTGCTGACGCGAAAAAACGCGGAATCAAGACCGCCATGCCGATTGAAAAAAGCGGGCAAAAAGAATTCGACTTCGAGTACGCGGACTTCAAGAGGCACATAAAAAGAGTCGACCCTTTTTTCGTGAAAGCCCTTGTAAGGTTCAACCCTGAAGGCAACCTGGAACTCAATGAAAGGCAGCTTGAAAAGCTTGCGCGGGCAAGCGATTTTTCGCACGAAATAGGAAAAAAATTCATTTTCGAGCTGCTCGTGCCCGCGGAGCAAAAACAACTCGACAAATTCAACGGGGATAACTCAAAGTATGAAAAGAACCTGAGGCCAAAGCTGATGGTGCAAGCAATCAAACAGATACAGGATGGCTGTGTAGAGCCTGATGTGTGGAAACTCGAAGGAGTCAACCGCGTCGAGGATTCAGAGGCACTCGTGGCCCAGGCACATGCAGGCCAAAGGAGATCCGGCATAATTACCCTTGGACGCGGCGAAGACGCGGAAAAAGTCAAGGAATGGCTAAAAGTCGGGGCAAAAGTCAATGGCATAATCGGGTTTGCAGTGGGGCGCACGGTTTTCTGGGAACCCATGAAAAACCTGCACGAAAAAAAAATTTCCCGGGAACAGGCAAGCCTGCAGGTGGCAACCAACTACAAGACACTGGTCGACCTGTGGAACAGGGAAAGAAAGTAAAAAAAAGTCATTTTTCTTGCGAAACAATTCTCCAAATCCTTTCATACGGCCCAAAGTCGGGCGCAGTGATGTGACCAGCGTTTTTCTCCACTACAGGCTTGACTCCAAGAGAATCGGACAAGTACAGGCTTTCCTTCATGGGAATGAACGGGTCACTGTCGGAAAACACAACGGCAAATTTTTCGGCACTTTGTTTTATTTTCTCCCAGTCGAAGGACTCTGAGACAAAACCGTCAATTTCAGCTATTCCAAGCGGGCGTGCAAAACCAGAAACCAAAACCACAAGAGGAATTTTGCCACTTGAAAGTTTTTCAAGATAACGCAGGATGGTTGGGCACCCAAGGCTATGCCCAACTAAAATTGTTTGACCAGGTGCTGAAACATTTTTTTCAAGCGTTGCAAGCCATTCTGAAAGAACAGGAAAATTGTAGTTTGGCATTAGCGGAAAAATGGCTTTGTAACCGGATTGAGTTGCTTTTTCTTTCAACCAGTTCTGCCAGTGAAGAGGGTGCGTTCCGCCCCAGCCGTGAACCAGAACAAGAGTTTTTTCACTTAACATATAGTAAAAGACACCCATATTTGGAACAATTTTTAGTTTTTTACTACCCATAAGGGAACAATTAATGTTCAATTATTTATTTTCCCTGCTATACTTTTTTGTCCAGAATGCCCAACCAGCTTTTGTTTGCTTCAAAACCTCATCGTATTCTTTATCATCCTTAAAAATTCCAGCAAACTTTTTCAAACCCCCGAACTTTTTCATATCAAAAACCATCAAAAAAATCATTTTTTTGACAAAAATTTTTCCGCCAAGGCAATTGTTTTTTTGTCGCCAAGGTAAAGGGGCGTGCGGTCGGAAATTTTTTTTGGCTCGACTTCAAGCATTGACTCAACTCCGTTGGAGCCCGCACCGTTTGCTTCTGTTGCAATGAAAGACAGGGGGTTTGCCTCAAACAACAGGCGGAGTTTCCCATCAGGCTTGTTTTTCAACGCAGGGTAACAAAACACGCCGCCATAGTGCAAAACCTGGTTGAAGTCCGCAGTCAGGCTCCCGGAGTAGCGGAGTTTGTAATTGTTTTTTTCAAGCTCTGAAATAAAGCTTGCATGATTATCTGTCCACTCGGTTTTCAGGCCACCGGAGCCATAAATGTCGCCTTGTGGAATTGAAATGCTTTCTTTCCGCAAAACAAATCGATTGTTTTTTTTGTCCAACACAAACTCGTGCACGCCCAAGCCCTTGTATGCGTACACAAGCGTGGTGAGCGGGCCGTAAAGTACAAAGCACGCGGCATCCATCATGGCTCCTTTTTCAAGGACATCGCCTTCGTTGAACATGCCGACAATCGTGCCGACTGCAAGGTTTGTTTTCACGCAACTCACGCCATCAAGGGGGTCAATTGTTATCCCCCACGAGCCGCGCGCCTTGACTATTTCCACTATCTCGCCCTGTTCCTCGGAAGCCACGTTGCGTACAATTCCGGTCTCTTCAAAGACAGCAATCAACAGCTGGTCTGCCCACTTGTCAAGCTCCAGCTGGTCTTCCCCATAAATGTTTTTTGTGCCAGCAAAACTGGAGTGCTCAAGAAAACCACTGGCAATCAGCTTTGACTGCCCTGCAACGGCCAGGACAAGGCTTTTCACGTCAGAAGGAACCGCAACCAAGTGCTCTTCCAAAAGCATGAAAAAAACGTGCCTGATTAGTAATTTAAGGGTTTTGGAAAAAGCAATCTAGTGGAGTTGAACGGATTTTGGAAAAACCAGACAGGGCAACAGCCGCGGAAAAAAAACCCAGGATATTCATGGTTGGCCTGGGTGGGACGATAGCCGCAAAAGAAATCAGCTCCAGGTGGATATCAGGCCATTACTCGCAAAAAGAATTACTGAGAATGGACCCCAAAATAGAGCACACTTTTGACGTCAAGACCTCAAACCTTTTCAGGATTCACTCGGCGGACACCCAGCCGGAACACTGGCTCTCGCTTGCAAACCTGGTCTACTACAACCTGGAAGAAGGATTTGACGGCATAGTCGTCACGCACGGCACCGACACCATGCATTATACGAGCGCGGCGATGAGCTTTCTGATACAGAACCTCAGCAACCCAATCGTGTTCACGGGCTCACAGATAATCCACGCGAAAATGGGTTCAGACGCGCCGAAAAACATTTACGACTCGCTGATGGTCGCGTCATACGCAGACCTCGCCGAAGTCGTGATAGTCTTTAACGGCAATATTTTCAGGGCAAACCGGGCCAAAAAGGTCGCAGCCGCTGACTTTGATGCATACAAGAGCTCTGGAATCGAACCCCTTGGCTTTGTACAGCACGACATCGCGCTAAACGGCAAGCAAGTCAGGAGAAAAAAAAGAAAACCAAAACTATTCTCCAGGCTCGAGACAGACGTTTCAATAGTTGAAGTCCACCCGGGCCTTAACCCCAAGAGCCTTGAAGCTGTCGCCAACTCCGACCTGAAGGGCATAGTGCTTCGGGGATACGGCCTTGGAAATTACCCGGTTGAAAAAAATTCCCTCACTCCTGCAATCAACAGCCTGGCCGAAAGCGGAATACCAGTAGTCCTCACCACACAATGCAGGATGGGGCCTGACTGGAAAAACGTTTTCTTCAAGGAAATAGGGACACGATACGACAATGCAAACGTCATTTTAGGCTACGACATGCGGCCCCACACCGCCCTCGTCAAGCTGATGTGGGTCCTTGCACAGACAAGCAAGCCAACACAGGTAAAAAAAATGATGCAGGCAAACTATGCAGGGGAAATAACCCCAAACATGGAAAAATACAGGCAAAAAAAAAGATGAAAAAAAAGAACTGGTTTTTTTTGGCAAAAGAAAAAAAAGACAACAGTGCAGGAAAAACACTGCATGTAGAGACAAAAGACCATGAACTCGAAGGAACCGTGGTCAACACCAATGGAAAGGAGATAATCCTCAAGCTTCCAAGTGGGTACAATGTCCTTGTAAACCAGGATGACATCCTGTCGAAAAAAATTCTCGGGCAAGCAAAAAACAACGGGAAAACAATTGCAAAAAAAATCCCCGAAAAAAACGGGCTCCCGAAAATATGCATCCTGCAGGTCGGAGGAACGATTGCAAGCAGGGTGGATTACAAGACCGGGGCAGTCAAGGTAGACTTTGAACCAAGCGAACTCCTCCACATGTTTCCCGAACTCGGGGAAATCGCGAATTTTGACGCAACAGCCATTGCAAGGGTATTCTCGGAGGACATGAGGTTTGCCCACTACAAAAAAATCGCCCTTGCGGTAAAAAAACTGGCAGAGTCAAAAAACCCGCCAAAAGGCATAATAGTGGCACACGGCACCGACACCATGCACTATACCAGCGCCGCACTGGCATTCATGCTTGAAAACCCGCCCTTCCCGGTCATACTGGTTGGGGCACAGAGGTCAACAGACAGGGGAAGTTCGGACACTGCGACAAACCTCATCTCGGCATCACACTTCATAGCCAAAACAGATTACAGGGGCGTTGGCATCTGCATGCACGAAACCCCGGACGACACCTCCTGCGTCATTCTCCCACCTGCAAAAACGCGCAAAATGCATTCATCGCGCCGCGACTCATTCAGGGCAATAAACGCCACGCCAATTGCGCGCATAAACCCCCAGACAGGAGAAGTCACCATTCTTTCAGCCCCGCAAAAAAACCAGGGAGAATTCGCGGTGAAACCGAAAATGGAGGGAAAAATCGGTTTGCTCAAGTCACACCCAAACCTCGACTGGCGCGAAATAGATTTCTACCGAAAAAACAAGTACAAAGGCCTTGTAATCGAGGGAACCGGCATGGGGCATATCCCGATAGGCATTGAGGACAAGGAGACACAGCCAAACAAAAAAAACCTCGCTGCACTCAAAAAACTCGCAAAATCAGGATGCATAGTCGCCATGACCACACAATGCATTTTCGGCGAAGTAAGCAGCCACGTTTACAGCACCGGCGTGGAACTACAGGAAGCCGGCATCGTTTCCGCAAAAGACATGCTCACTGAAACCGCGTTCATAAAACTCTCGTGGCTCCTTGGAAACTACAAGCCAAAACAGGCACGCGAACTATTCACGCACAACCTCCGCGGGGAAATAAACGAGCGCCACCAGATGAACTACTTCCCGCCCCGTGGCTTATGATATCTCAAGATATCTTTAAATAACTGTTTCCCCTTAATATCAGAGTGGTTTGTTGCTTAAAGGAAAATACGAGATAATCATCAAACGGCACGCGTTCATCCGGGCGATGAAACGGGGAATAAATCCAGACATTATTGAAGATACAATCCAGCAAGGAAAAATGAAACACTTTGGAAAAAA
>JACQJF010000024.1 GCA_016198165.1 Candidatus Iainarchaeum sp.
ATATAACGGTAAAAATGGTACGAACTCATACTTGAGATTTTTGGTTAAGGTTTCCAAACCCATTTATCCGCAAAGCCTTGCACCAGTACTTCCGCAACTGGTTTGAAAAGTAGCTAAAAAGGTGACTAATTTTCAGTGAAAATATATTTAAAGAAATGCCAGCATAATCAGTTTGGATTTTCATGAAAAAACTGGTTTTATTGCTTGCCAGCATTGCCCTGCTTTTAATTCTTTCAGGATGTGCATTAAATAGTTCAAATACCCCCTCCATTGTCTGCACTGCTGATACAAAAGCCTGTCCGGACGGAACAATATTAGAGAGAACAGGGCCAAACTGCGAATTTGAAGAGTGTCAAAACATTACAGACACTACAGATTTTGAAACATTTTATTTGGAATTTTCTTCTTATTCTGGGCTAAGTAATTCAACTTTTATTGTTTGGGATAAAATTATTTATTTGGAAAAAGCCGAGCCAGATTATTTAGATGATACACGCTTCAATACGTTGTATAAACATGCTACGCGTAATCTTTCAGATGTAGAGTGGCAAGAATTAGTTTATTTTTTTCTAAATACTGAAATATTAGGACTGAGCCAAGAAGAGCTCGATAGTCAAAAATGTGGGGATACGCCTCAAGACCCGTGCCCAGTAGATGGAAGAACCTCCAACCTCTTAGTTAATCTGGGTGAAAACTCAACGCGCTTGAGGTGGGGTTTTTTAAAAACCACTCCAGAATCACTTCAAAAAACAATGAATAAAATAAGAGAATTTAGTAGCGAACTTGAAGAAATTGCAAATACTAAAGAATTGACGCTTGCAACTGATAAAATGGTTTATGAAGAGGGAGAAACCATTACTATTTCATTAACCAACAATTGGAATAAACCTATTTATTTCGCACAAGAAGAGAAATATGATCAGGGCATGCCATTTGAAGTATTAAGAGATAACAATCAAAAGCTTGAAACAGTCATAGTTTCCCTCAAACAAAATAGTACTATTACAAAAGCATATTTCTTGTCCCCTGCCACACCAATTGAATTGAATAACATACAAATCTTGCCCGGACAAACAAAAGAATGGAAAATACAAAACCCCACATTTAAAAGTTTTCATGAGACTGGAAAAAAATTCACTACAGGAAAATACAAACTTATTTTACACTATCTTATTCGTTTCAAGCCCCTCACAGATGACCAAACTAAAGGATTCCCTTATGGGCCTTCATTTAGACTAGAATCAAACAAATTCGAAATTGTTGGAGGAACGTAGCAAATTTTACTGATTCTCATTTTTTGAGGGGCAGAACCATATTTCATCGTCTTTTGGAAATAAAGACAACTCGGGCGCCAGGAAGCATATTCCAAAGCGGCTTGCAGAGCTTAAAGTGAGAAAACCAAAAAAACTTTTATGGAAGTGGTTTGGTTCCACAACTCCAAGTTTTTTTAACCTGTTGGTGAGAAATTTCATGCTGGGGGGTTTTTTTCTTGCCGGATGAACATACTGAAAACATTTTCGAGAAAGAATTGCTCAAAGAAAGCATTTTTGTGGACAGGAACCTGCTTTCACCCCACTTTACGCCAAAAGAACTGCCTTTCCGCGAAAAACAGATAAACGAGATAAGCTCCATCCTTGCCCCGTTGGTCCACAAAAAAAAGCCGAACAACCTCTTTGCCTACGGCAAGCCCGGAGCGGGCAAAACCGCGGTCACCACCAAAGTCCTGAACCAGCTTTTGGAGTTTTCGGTTTCAAAAAACCTCGGCATTTTCGGGTCATACGTGAATTGCAGGACGCACAACAAGAAATACCGTGTCATGCTCAAAATGGCCAAGGACTTTTACCCCGAGGAAAATTTCCTGGGTTTTAGCGCCGCGTTCATTTACGAAAAAGTACTGGATTTTGCACGCAGGGGAAAAGACCTGGTGATTGTGCTTGACGAGATTGACAAGGTCAAGGACGTGGATGACCTGGTGTATTCGCTTACGCGTGCAAACGACGAGATAAAAAGCGGGAGCATAACCATAATCGGGATAAGCAATAACCTCATGTTCAAGGAACAGCTTGACCCGCGCACCAAAAGCAGTTTGTGCGAGCATGAAATGGTTTTCCCGCCGTACAACGCCAATGAACTCAAGGAAATCCTCACGCAGCGGGCGCAAAAGGCATTCAAGCAGGGCGTGGTCGAGGAGTCCGCCATCAGCCTTGCTTCAGCCATCGCGGCACAGGAATCGGGGGACGCGCGGACCGCGGTAATGCTCTTGTTGCGCGCAGGCGAGGTTGCAGAGAGGAAGAATTCCAGCAAAGTGACTGACGAAGAAGTGAAAAAAGCCAAAAACAAGGTCGAAGAGGAAATAATCCTGAGCATGATAAGCACTCTGCCCCAACAGGAACAGCTCGTGCTTTTGGCAATTGCCTCTCTTTCGCTCCAGAACAAGGGGATTAAAAAAATCACCGGCCACATAGAGGAAGGAGTGCTTTTCTCAGGCGAGATTTACGAGGAATACACGCGCATCTCGAAAGCCTACAAGGAAGAAACCGTCAGCGCACGCTGGTACCGCGAATACATCTCCGAACTCGAAATGTACGGCCTGATTTTGACCACGGCTTCCGGCAAAGGCATTCGGGGCCAAACCAGGCTGATTAAACTGGGCTTTGACGCGAAAAAAATAAAAGACGCGATAGAGAAAGAGATTATAGCGTGAAAAAATGTTAAAGCCAAAAATTAGACAAACCCTAAGAAGACCAACCAGAACATTGAGAAAATTTGGGATAAAATCAAGAAAATATTTAAGGGAAATTTCAGTAGAAGCCTACCTTTTAGGCGCTAAACTTGCCAGTGAAACCCGTATAGCTTTTGGAGCCAACAATTTTGGAAAAAGAGGCAAAGTTGTTGCACGTTTTAAAACTGGAAAAGGGTTATCCATAGACTTGTGGCAAAGAGGCCCAACCTTAAGAATCGTTGACCCCAAACAACGCAATTATTTTACGATTACTACTGATGCCATAACTGGCAGGGTTAAATTAACACGCCGAGAACTAGGAAGAGAACAATTCATGTACTTCCCTTATACAAGGATGGATGAAAAAAGTTTTTTAACGGCGTTTAGAAATGCAACAAAAGAAGCCATAAAAATATACAAACCACAGCAATAACCACTCCCCCAAAAAAAAACTAATTTTGTCGTAACTGCTCTTTCACCTTCTGCGCGACAATCGGGGGAATGATTTTTGCAAGGTCCTGTACGTCTGTTTTTTTGACGTCGCCAAGGGTTTTTACGCCGGCGCGGAACAGGCGGCGCGCCCTGACGCGCCCGATTCCGCGAAGCTCGACCAACTGGAGGAGTTCGTCTTTTATGCCGTGCCTGATTCTTTTCCGGAGGCGCGAAAGGGGGGCGAGGTGTTCAGCCAGGCCCAGGGCTTTGGATAACTCGAATTCGGAGTACGCCATCCACTCGGCAACCTGTTTTTTTGCATGCATTATTCCGGGCTGGATGCCGTAATCTTCGGAGATTTTTTCTTCCGGGGCTTCGTTTACCCATTCCCCAAAAACCATGCAGGTGTTGAATTTTTTGAGCAGGTTTGTGTCCATGAACATTTCCCTGTCCACGTCCACGCCAAGCAGGCCTTTTTTTTCTTCGAGTTCCGCCCAGACACCTGCCTCGAGTTTTTTCGGGATTGAAAAAAAAGGCGACATTTCAGAAGTATTGACGAAAGAATAAAGATAGGCAAGCTCGTCAAAGCGCTTTTTTTTTAGGAAAACAATCATTGAATGCGCCGAGACCGGGTCAAGGTAAAGCTCTGAAACCCGCCTGCCAATCGGGGTTGCGGAAAACTTTTTGGCGTTTGCCTCGACAAAACCCATTTCCACAAGTTCCCCCAAAAGGCCCGTGACTTTCCGGTAAAAACTCGCGTCGTTGCCAAACTGTGTGAAGTAAAAAGTCCTGGAAAAAAACTGTTCAAGGGAGGCAAGGTCAAACGCATAACCCGTGGCGATTATGCCAAGCAAGTGCGTGCGCAGAATTGGTTCAATGCCGAGTTTGGAGGAAACCTCCTCTATTTCACCGTTAACATACCCCTGGAGCAACTCGTCTGCCTCGATTTCCGAGCGCGCAAAAAGCATTGATTCTCCATTTTCATTGTATTTTGGCCTCCCGGCCCTTCCGCTTAACTGTTTATACTCTCTAACTGGTATGCGCTCCATTCCATACTCGGTATATCTGTACAGGCTTGGGATGACCACGCGAAAAGCCGGCAAGTTAATCCCAGCTCCAAGCGTAGTCGTGGAACATGTAACCTTCAGCAAACCATCCCGGAACAAATCCTCGATTATTTCGCGCTGTTTCTGCAATAGCCCCGCGTGGTGAAAACAAGCTCCTTTCTCCACAAGGGACGCGAGTTCCATGCACTGGCTTGTCGGCTGCTCAAGCACCCGTTTTATCTTTGCCGCGCCTTTTGCCAAATCGGTTTTTTCTTTTTCCGACAAAAGCTTTTGCGTGAAAACCGCGGTTTTTCTTGCCGTTGCCTCGCTCTGCTTTCGCGTCATGGCAAAAACGAGCGCCTGTTTTTGCTTTCCAAGCGTGTCTTCCACGACCGATTCAAGCGCGTCTTTTTTGAACGGGATTTTCTCTTTGCCCTTGCCGTATTCGAAAATACCGTTGAAGTAGACTCCTTCGACGAGTTCGACGGGGCGGAAAGTGCTTTCTACAAGCTGCGCAGACAACCACTTGGAGATTTCTCTTGCATTCGGGATTGTTGCACTGAGCGCGATTATTTTCAAGTTAGGCGAAACAAACCGCATTTTGGTCACAGCCATTTCAAGTGTCGGGCCGCGGTCGGAGTCAAGCTCGTGGATTTCATCCACTACAAGGAGGCCCACTTGTGAAAGCCATTCAGCGCGGTGGCGCAAAAGCGAGTCGAGTTTTTCCTGCGTCGAGAAAACAATGTCATAACCGCTCAGATACGAGGAGCTTGAGTCAAAGTCGCCAATCGAGAGGGCCGCACGTATGCCGTGTTTTTTCGAGTATTTTCTCCGAAAATCGCGGAAGTGCTCGGAGGCAAGTGCGCGCAGGGGACAGGTGTAAACCACCTTTTTTTTCTCGACAAGGATGCTGTGGAGGGCCACAAGCTCCATGATAATCGTCTTGCCGGAAGCCGTGGGGGCGCTGACAACCGTGCTTTTGTCAAAAAGGCCCTCCCCGAGGGCTTTTTTCTGCATCTCGTTGAAGGAGGAAAAACCGTTCCCCTCAAGCACGATTTTTTCGATTTTTTGCATTTTTTGGCACGAAAAAACAATTATACGGCAAGCGTTTTATTCGTATTCCCACAGGGACAATAGGCCCCTGTTCCTCTTCAAAAGCCCCATTATCTTGTTTCCAATCTGTCTAACCCGCTCCCTTGAAAGCCCGCCAAACATTGCCCCGGTTTCTGCCAAAGTCATGGGGGAGCCGCTTAAAAGACCGGTGTTCGCAAAGAAAACCCTTTTGTCACGCTCGGGAACTTTAAGGGAATCCACCGCATCCACAAGAGTTGTTTTTAACCTAGTAGTGGAAACACCTGCCCTATGCGGAATCAGTGCATAGAGGGACGGTTCACTTGGGTCTGTTCCTTTTACCGGCATGTCCAGGGACAATATGTTCCTCTTGTTTATATGCAATTCTTTGTTCCTTTTTTTAATTAAAGTAACAAACTGCCACCTCATTGACCTCCAGGCATAAGTCGAAAAAGCAAAGCCTCTTGAAGGCTTGAAAGCCCTGGCGGCGAGAACAAGGGCCGACATTGCCTCGGCCAAAAGATCATCATAGGTAATGGCGAGTGCTTTCATTTGACGCCTGTTTTTTGCCAGGAATTTCCCGGATATTGAAAAGGCAAGGCCCAAGTTTTTTCAGCAAGCCTTCTCCTTGCAGCAGTAAGCGGGGGGACGCGCACTGGCTTTTTTTGCGTGCCCTTGCTGGAGGGCTTTTCGGAAAAAACGGGTTTTTTTGGTGACCGCGATTTTTTGGGTTGCATTGAAAAAAAAATTGTTGAATAAGGGTTAAAAATGCCAAACTATGTCCAGGTTAGCTTTCTTTTTGGCGGGTTCGACTGGCAGGATTTTTTATGCAAGGGCACTGACAGGGGAATTATAGTCCGGTGCTTTTACAGTCAAAGTGTCTTCCAAGGGCTGCTTTGACTTGTTTCTGAAAAAGAATTTGAAGTTTATGAACAACAGGCCCTCCCGCTTTTTTATGTTTAGCCTGCAATCACTTATTTCTTTAAGTGCCATGGCAGTTATTTTTGTATTTGTAAGATTAGACAACATGCTTGACGCGTTGTTTATTGAAAGGTTTACAAGCTCGCCCTTTTTGCCAAATGACAAGTCCAAGTCACCCCATTCTATGCCATAAGAGGTTCTTTTGGCCTGGCTGTAAATAAACAGGCTGTTGTATTCTTCATCATAAACCAGTTTGAATTTACTTGTTGGCATATTGTTCAAGGTTTAAGAATAAAAAAAATAATTTATTTGCTG
>JACQJF010000031.1 GCA_016198165.1 Candidatus Iainarchaeum sp.
AAAATTGAATAAAGTTCTTCTAGCTCCTCTTTTTCACCAGCAATGTGATACACCTTAAGCCACGGGTCAAAATGTTTGTCAAAAAAGGAATAGTTTGTAGTAACGAGTTCAATAAAATATTTTTCCATTGAGTCTTCTTCTACTTCTTCTATTCTAGATGTTTGCGTAAGCCCTACCTTTCCAAGTTGTGTGAATACTTTGCTGTGCGTGTCAAGGTTTTTGCCAGGTTGTTTGAAAAAAAGATAATAAGATTTCATAATTTGTGGTACAATTTCGGTGGGTGGTTGTTTTAAGCCCCACAAAACAATTTTTTTATTTGTAACTGTTATTTTCCCAGTACGATAAAACCAAAAACGAGGGCCACCCTCGGAGCCTGGATACGGAAAACCTACCTTGAGTTTTTCAGAAAAAAACTTTACTTCTTCACTTCTTTCAAGTTCTGGGGCAGTGGCAGGATATTTTTCATTGAATTTTTTTACTTGTATTTTCTCAAACCACACATACAAAAAAAATAAGCCATATACAACCACAAGTAGTGACACGCTATAAAAAATCATATAAAAAATCAGTTGAAAAACATTTTCAGCCATAGGAAAGTAACATCTAAAATACTTTATAAATCCGCACCGGCAACCCACCCAAAAAGAATTTATAAACCCCTGAACACTCCTTGTTCTAGGCAGGCATTCAAGGAAAAGCCGCTCCACCCAGGGGGCTTTTTTCAAACAGGTGCACTGCAGGAGCGTGTATTTTATGGGAAAGGAAATAAAGGAAATAAGCGACTTGCCTGGAATAGGCGCTGAAAGCGCGAAAAAACTGAAAGACGCAGGCTATAATACGCTTGAAAGCATTGCTGTTTCTTCACCAATCGAACTCACCGAAATAGCGGGGCTTGGTGACACCACGGCGGAAAAGGCAATCAAGGCAGCGCGCGACGCACTTGAAATGGGCTTTGAACCGGCATCAGCCCTGGCGGAAAAAAGAAAACTGGTTGAAAGGATTTCAACCGGCAGCAAAGAACTAGATTCTTTAATTGGGGGCGGGGTGGAAACCGGGAGCATCACGGAAGTGTATGGGAAATATGCGAGTGGTAAATGCGTTTCAAAAGACACCCAGATATTTTACTTTAACCCGGATAAAGCGCACCTTAGGACAATCGAAGAAGTTTACAATACTTATGCTGAAAATGAAAAAGAATTTGACGGCGGGTATGTTGCCAACCTTAAACACCCAGTTAAAGTAAGTGGCGTTGACTTTAACGGCATACCAAAAATTGTTGAGGCAAAAAGGCTCTTCAAAGAGCATGTGAAAGAACTGCTTGAAATCAAAACCGAGCGCGGGACCCGCATAAAATTAACTGAACGCCACCCTCTGCTCACAATAAACGGTGATGGCATACAATGGAAATCCAGCGGACTGTTAAAAGAAGGGGATTTCATTGGAACCCCCTCAGAAATCGATTTTGAAGGAAAAAATGAGCTAACCACAGACGAAGCATATTTTTTAGGGTTATACGTTGCAGAAGGATGTGCAAGCCCCTGCAGCATAACAAATTTTGACAAAAGAGCGCAAGACTGGCTTGCAAATTTTGTTGAAAAAAAATTTAGTTACAAGCCAAGAATGTCGAGAAACGGCACTCTTATAATTTTACAGAAACCCACCAAAGAGTTTTTGGGGGAGCTTGGAAAAACAAAGGCAGGGACAAAATTTGTGCCAGAGCAAGTATTGGCTTCTTCAAAAGAGATTGTTGAAGCATTTTTGGCAGGATACCTTGACGGAGACGGACACTTAAAAGAAGTGCTTGAAGCAACTTCAAAGTCAAAGCAATTAGCTGAACAATTAACTTACTTGTTTTCAAGGCTTGGTATACAATCAACTTTTAGGACGAAAAAAACAAGCAAAGGAACATATTACCGTGTTTATGCAACAGAACCGCAAGCAAAAAATATAATTCAAGAATTCATGAAAAAACACAGTTTGCTGAAAAAAAACTCTATTCTTGCAAGCGATAAAAACATTTCAAGCAAATACGGCGTTCCAGTAAACGCAATTGAGCTGATTTACAAAAGGATTTACTCAAAATTAAGCGGTTCAAGAAGGAGATTCAACAAGTGGAACAAAAAAACAATGGTCAGCGACAAGTATCAGACTCTCTTTATTTCATTTTTGGCAAGAAACCCGACAATGGAAAGAATCACAACAAAAACACTCAATGACATGCAGGAATTTTTTGCAATCAGGACAAACGAAATTACCGGTGCAAAATACTTGCTTGAAGAACCAACTCCAGAAAACTCGTTTAAGGCACTCTCAGTCTTGCCTTTCCAAACCGCACAAATTAGACAAAAAATGGGTTTAAAGAAAAGCACTTTCCAAAACTACATTTCAAGGCACATGAGCAAAGAAAAAGCCGAAAAAATTGCTTTAGCACTGCGTGAAATGATTGCAGAACTTGAAAAAGACAAGCAATTACAACAGGATATGGCTACACTGAAGACACTCACACAAGACACAATCAGATGGGAAAAAATCAAGTCAATCAACAAAACAGAATACAATGACTGGGTTTACGACCTTGAAGTGCCTGAAATACATAGCTTCATTGGAGGGAACAAACCGGTTTTCTTGCACAACAGCCAGTGGTGTTTCCAGCTCTGCGTAATGACACAATTGCCAAAAGACAAGGGCGGGCTTGAAGGGGGAGTGCTGTATATTGATTCGGAGAACAGCTTCAGGCCGGAGCGCGTGATTCAGGTGGCAAAGTTCATTGGAGTTGACCCTGAAGAAATACTGAAAAATGTTTACGTTGCACGCGCTTATAACGCGGACCACCAAATGCTTTTAGCAGAAAAAGCGACAGAAATGATCAAGGAAAAAAGCATAAAACTTTTGATAGTTGATTCACTCACAGCACAATTCCGGTCAGAATACCTGGGACGGGGAATGCTTGCAGACAGGCAGCAGAAACTAAACAAGCACATGCGTGTACTACAGCGCCTGGCGGAACTCAGCAATGTTGCAGTGCTTGTCACAAACCAGGTCATGGAAAACCCGGGGATTCTTTTCGGCGACCCGACAACACCAATCGGGGGAAACATAGTTGGCCACAGCTCCAAAACCCGGCTATACTTGCGGAAAAGCAAGGAAGACAAGCGCGTTGCAAAACTCGTGGACTCCCCTTCACTGCCTGACGGAGAAGCCCTTTACAGGATAACGGAGAACGGAATAGAAGACTCGTAAGTCCCCTGCCTTAATCTTTCCGGCAAGTAAGCCATGCATTTTGGAGCGGCCTTTATGAACAGATTTGACAAAAAATTGCACACTGCACTCAACTTTTTTGCCAACAATGATTTGACATCCGCCAATGATTTGAAAAAACAAGAGGAACCAAAATTCAGGCAATTTGTGCCAATAGACATAGAACGGTTTGCTTTTGAAGAGCGTTATTTGGATGCCGACCGCCGAAGCAATGCAATCACCGCAAAAGGCTTGGAGCAACTGAGAACCCTTGAAAATAGCATGAACAATGAAAGGGCTTTTTGGATATCTATTGCAGCATTAGTTTTTTCAATTATTTCCTTTACAATTAGTCTAGGGTTTGGCATCGGAGGTTAGCTTGCATGGGGATTCAAAAAGACGCAGGGGAAATTTTGCTTTTTATTTACAGGAACTACCTAAAAGATGAAAGTGTAACCCCGGAAAAATTAATCCAAGAAACCAGTTGGGACGGGAAAAGAATTGACAGAGCCATAAAATACCTGAAAGACATAGGAGCACTTGACATAATATTATCTCTTGGAAACTTTAAAGGCGTGCAAAATTTTATTATACGGGGGTTGACCCCTGACGGAATTAACATTGTTGAAAACCAGAAAGAATTCAAACACACTTTTGGATTTGAAGTGAACTTGGGGCTAATAAAATTCAGCTGGAACAGAGCATTGGCTTTGTAAATGCATAGGGTGGAAAAATTAACCTGCGCCACCGCCAAAACCCTCCAAACCATGCTCATAAAAAAAAGCGCCTGAACACTGGCAGGCCCAAAAAAAACCCTTTGACAGCACGGCTTATTAAATCTATGATAAATAATTTTTTTTCAATATGGCGGCAAGGAAAACCCCAAGAATAGAGATAAAAAGAGGCAAACTTATCCTTGGGGAAAGCCTGAGGCAGGCAATTGAAAAACGCTGGAATGGAAATCCTGGAAACCCGAAAAAGTTCAAAGCAGATTATGAAAGGCGAAGGATTCACCTGCAGACAAAGTTTGGAAGGCTCGTAGACAAATTAAAGGAGGCAAATATCGAGGTCTCAGTTAATCTGGTTCCGGAAAAAACCAGGACCGGAAACAGCGACAGTGCACGATTTGGGATAAGTGGGTTCAGAATAACCGGCGATGTCAACTGGATGCAAGCCAAAAGCATTGTTGGAAATTCGGGGAAAAGAATCAGGACACTGATTGCAGAACTAAGGCATTTCTGGAAAGCCTCAAACGGAAAAATAGGGCACAGGGTGCCAGAAGACATACTAAGTTCATTTGCAGCCATTGAACAATTCGTCCTGGCCGAAGGAAACACTGTTGGGAGAACCTGGAAAAAAAGAGCCCGGTAACCGAGTGTTTTTCACCCGGCTCCACCGCCTCCACCACCGCCACCGCCTCCTCCGCCACCGCCGAATCCACCGGAGCCGGAAGTCCCGGAAGCTGAGGCAAAAGATGATGAGAACGAGTTAATGCTTGAGGAAAAACCCGAAATGTCGGAAACCCCGCCCGCATAACCCCCGATGAAAATCGCGGAGTGGGAAAGCTCTTCTTTTGGCGCAAGGATTTCCATGTGGCGCGTCACTTCGCCGGCTATCCCGAATGACGTTGCGTAAACCAGGTATTTCTCCCACAGGACAATCGACTCAGGCGGATAACGCTTGAGCTGGTCAAAGTCCTGCAAAAATTTTTTGAAACTCTTCCATTTCAGGAAATGGAGCACCCCTTTCTCGGTGCGCTTTGTCGCAATGTTGTAGTATAATACAGGAGTTAAAAACGCGGCTACCAAAAGCAGGATGTAAAAAACAGGGCCGGCAAGGAAAACCATTGCGAAGATGAAAATTATTGTACCAATCACCAGTGCAATCCAGGCTTTGCTTTTTTCGAAAAACTTCATTTGATTCAGTTCTGTCTCGACTTTTTTCTGCCAGCTTGAAAAACCTGACCGAAATGACAGCCCTCCCTTGAACAGAGGCCTTGGCCTTGCGTTTTCCTCAAGCCTTGAAAACAGGAATTCCCTGTCGCTGCCACCGGTTTTTTCCAGGAGTTTAAGCAAAGCCTTCTGTGAATCACGCAACTCAATGGCCTTTGCAGGAACGGTGAAGTAAACCCTGTAGTCAAAATCCTTTCCCACGATTCCCAAAAATTTTTCTTTTTTCACTTTTTCAAACTTCAGAAAACCCAGGACAGCCAGGTTAAGGATTTCCGCGACAAAATCCCCTGCAGACGGCTTACGGTTAAAATCACGCATCAAAGTGCTTGCGATTGACGGGCCATAGTCAAACGGCGGTTCGCGCTCGTAAAAAAACCCGTTTGCAAGCTTTGGGTCTTTGCCGTGCCTGAAGTAAAGCCAGGCAAGAAATGCAAGGTAAAACAGGGCAAGGATAACCGGTACGACAAGCATTGTCTGTCCGCGGAAAGCAAATGATTCCTCTTCACGGACGATTGACTCAAGGCCAGCGGAGTTTTTTTTGTTCGCGTACTCAGTGCCTGAAAGAAGGCCAACCGGAAACACCAGTCTTATTTCCACCCACTGCCTTTGCGGCACGCCAAACGACTGGAAAACAAGGCGCCTGTTTTCAAGCAAGCCGATTTTTCCATTCAGCTTTGGGTGGCCCCACGAATAAACGTCCCCTGGGCCGGAAACCGTGTTCGGGAGGATTATCTCGCCGTAGAGCTCCCCAAGCGGTTCGTCCCAACTATCCCCCCATACTTTCCAGTTAAGCTCCACGACATCAGTGTACGCGTTGACTGCGTTTGTGAGCCGGTACCTTAACTCAAAAACCCTTGTCTCGTTTGAGGCGGAGTAAAACCACTTTACCCTCTGGCTGCCGCCCTGGCTTGTTGTTTCAAACCGCAAAGGCACGCCATTCTCCATTACCCCTATGCCTGAGACGTTCCAGGTGCCATTGGGAATGTCGCGGTAGGCAAAGGAAAAATCACCGGAGAAAACAAACGTTATTTTTTCAGCCACATCAATGCTCGAGTCCGGGTTTATCTGCATGAAAACCTCAGCCTTTGGCAAGTCAAATGACTTTGCAGCGACACAGGACGCGAACAGGACAAAAAAAACAGCCAAGGCGAATTTTTTACCGGTCACAAAAAATAGTAAACGCATTGAAGGATTTAATTATTGGCTCCCCCGCCTTTTTTTCGGCGCCAATAGTTAATATTTAAAACTAGTACATGGCAAATATTATCGGGTCAAAACAAATGGCACTTGAATGGGTTTTTCTCGGAATAGGCGTATTAATCCTGGTTTTTCTCGGGTGGCTTGTCCTCACCTACAATGGGTTCATACAGGGGAGGAACAGGATACAGGAAGCCTGGAGCCAGATAGAAGTCCAGATGAAAAGAAGGTTTGACCTGGTGCCAAACCTCGTGGAAACAGTCAAAGGCTATGCAAGGCACGAGAAAGGGACTTTTGAAATGGTGACCAAGGCCCGCAGCGCAATGCTTGAGGCAAAAACCGTCGGGGAATCCGCACAGGCGGAAAACATGCTGACAGGCGCACTCAAATCACTGTTCGCAGTGGCGGAAGCATACCCGGACCTAAAGGCAAACCAGAACTTCTTGATGCTGCAGGAAGAACTCGCCGGAATCGAGTCAAAAATCGCTTACGCAAGGCAATTCTACAACGGCGAAGTCCTGAAGTTCAACAACCTCGTGGAATTCTTCCCCTCAAACGTGATTGCAGGCATGTTCAGGTTTGAAAGAAAAGAATTCTTTGACGCAGAAGAAATCGCCTCACAGCCTGTCAAAGTAAGCTTTGAATAAAACCATTTTGCTCATTGCAAATCCTGCTTTTTAGCAGGACACACGCATGCAAAAAAAAACCAGGCGTGATGGCCAATGTATGAAGAAATCGGGAAAAACAAGCGCAACTCTTTTCTCCTCATAGCCGCGTTTGTAGTCTTCATTGTTTTCCTCGGCTGGATATTCGGCGAAATAATTTACCCCGGCTTTGGAATCGCGGGACTGTTCATAGCCTTTGTAATTGCAATCCTGTTCGCGTTTTTCGGATACTATTTTTCAGACAAGATAGTCTTGTCAATTAGCCACGCGCGCGAAGTGAAAAAAGAGGAATACCCGTACCTGTTCAACCTCATTGACGGCATTTCAATGGCCGCGGGCCTCCCAAAGCCAAAAGCGTACGTGATTGACGACACTGCACTCAACGCCTTTGCAACGGGGCGCGACCCGGAACACTCAGTTATTGTTGCAACCACGGGACTTTTGCACAAACTCAACCGGGAAGAGCTTGAAGGCGTGATTGCACACGAAATGAGCCACATCAAAAACTACGACATCAGGATGATGACACTTGCAGTGGTTTTTGTCGGAGTAGTCGCCCTTTTGAGTGACATGATGATTAGAAGCATGCTCTGGGGCCGCCACGACAACCGCGGAAGGGGCGGAATAGGCATCATTTTGCTCGTAGTCGGGATAATACTTGCAATCCTTGCCCCCCTCATTGCAACGCTTTTGAAGCTCGCGGTTTCAAGGGAACGCGAGTACCTCGCTGATGCAAGCGGGGCAATGCTTACAAGAAACCCCAACGGCCTTGCAAGCGCGCTTGAAAAAATTTCAGGCGACAAAGAACCACTCGAGGCGGCAAACAAGGCAACCGCACACCTGTACATCTCAAACCCGCTAAAAGGAAGCAACAAGGGCTGGTTTGACGGAATGTTCTCAACCCACCCGCCTGTCGAAAAAAGGATTGCACGGCTTCGCGAAATGTGAACCAAATGGATGACAAGGCCCACAAAATCCTGCTTGCCGCAGCAGTAGTGCTCATAATCGCGGCAATTCTTTTTCTCAAAAACCCTTTTGTCCAGGAGCCGCCTGTTCTGCCCCAAACACAAGAAAATGAATCGCCTGAGCGCAAGGAAGAGCCAAGCCCTTACCCGGTCGCCCCTGAAATAATCGGCATACAGGGCTGGATAAATTCCGAACCGCTCACGCTTGCATCACTGCGGGGAAAAGTCGTGCTCGTGGACTTCTGGACATATTCCTGCATTAACTGCATTCGGACACTTCCTTACCTGAAACAGTGGCACGAAAAATACTCCGACATGGGATTTGTATTGATTGGCGTGCACAGCCCGGAATTCGATTTTGAGAAAAAACCTGAAAACGTGCAAATGGCGGCAAACGAGTTTAGCCTCACGTACCCAATCGCACTTGACAGCGACATGGAGACCTGGAGAAACTACAAAAACAGGTTCTGGCCCGCAAAATACCTCATTGACGCGGAGGGAAGAATAAGGTACACGCACTTTGGCGAAGGGGCTTACGAGGAAACGGAGCAAAAAATACAGGAACTGCTCGAAGAAGCGATGCAGAAAGAAATAGACGTTGAGCTTACAAAGGAAGAGGAAAAAAGCGGTGAAGCCGGTTTTTTCAGGACACGGGAGATATACGCGGGACACTCATTCGGGGTGGACTACCTGGGAAACCCGGAAGGCTTCAGCATTGAAAAAACAGGGGCTTACACCGACACACCAGAGCATGTGGACGGGAAAATGTACCTCCACGGCGAATGGGCACATTACCCGGAATTCGTGAAGCACGCAAGAACAACCACGGCGCCAGAGGATTACATTGCAGTCAAGTACCTTGCATCAGAAGTCAACATTGTCGCGGGAAAAGGAACACAACCCTATAAAATCTACATAACCCTGGATGGTGTTGACCTCACGGACAGATACGCAGGCAAGGACATCCAATTCACGGAGGAGGGAAAAGCCTTCATCGAAGTCCTGGAAAACAAATTGTACAACGTGGTTAACGGCCCGCTTGGAATCAGGGAACTCAAACTATACAGCGACTCAAACGAGTTTTCGCTTTACACTTTCACTTTCGGTGGATGAACAAACAGGCTTTTTCAAGTATTGCCGCATTTTCTTAGAAAAGGACAGGAACTATTACCCCGTAACAAACCGGCAAAAAAAACATTATACGGTTGTTCACTTGCCTGTTTGTTGGTTCAGAAGCAGCGCACAAGGCTTTGCAGATAAAGTAAAAACTACGCATAAAGAAGGCAGTATCTTAAAGGTGGTAAATTCAGTCCCGCCTATTCATGCAGGCCACTAAACTCTAATGGGAAAAAATTACTTTGACTTATTTTTTTGCGGGGTTTTGTATTTACGAATTTTCCATCTTCTATCAACCCATTTTTCCCCAATGGATTGCCCTGTTTTAGGATCCAACATTACTCCGGCTCCAATAAGCTCTTTCCCCTGCGCCAGTTTAACCCGATTTATTCTCCTTTTCTTCAGACCAAAAACCCTGCCCTCACGAAGTAATCTCTCTCCTGCAAAATCCCTAAAAGGAGATTTTATAAGTTGAGTCTCAAGTGTATCAGGGGCTCTTCTACTACGTTCAACATGAAGTAATGGATTAAAACCCCCGTGATGAACATTGCTTTTATAAACTTTCTTTGGTTTTGGCCTTCCCATAAATTATACACATAATACAAACTAGTATTTAAAAATATTTTTTAGGCGGGGGTTTTGCACGTTTAATTTATTTTCTTTTTGTCTTGCACATAAAATGGCCTTTTTAGGTACAAAGCGCAAGTGACACAACCAAGCAGCGATAGCAATAACATTGTACTACCGCCCCTTCGAAGAAGGGAAACATACGTGTCGCGGGCCAAGCGAAGCTATTGGGCGCGAACTGCCCTGTCAGCTCCGCGCAAGGGCTACCGAAGGTGCCCGCTTCGCTTGTGCCCGGCAGGGTACGAGCCCTATAAGGGCTGTTGAGCGAAGCGAAACGCCCGCGTCGCGAGCCCACGCAAGGGCTCTTTCACTTTCGGCGGTTGACCAATTCTTTTATCGTTTTCCCGAACACGGGTGGTTTTTTCAGGAATGCTTCAAGCAGGGCAAGGCACTTTTCCACGTCCTTGAGGCTTGCAAGCCCGATTGTCGAATGGATGTTCCTCACAACCACGCCTATGACGGTTGCCGGGACGCCTGAGCGCGAAATGCTTATGTACATTGCGTCAGTCGTGCCAAAATCAGTGACTTCAAGCTGCAACGGGATTTTTTTTGCCTTGGAAAGATTGACGAAGTGGTTCACAAGCGCCCTGTTTGAAATCATTTCAGAGTCCTTTATGGTGATGAACGGCCCCCTGCCCATGGCATTTGCGTCACTTGACTCGGAGTCACCCGCGTTTGTAACGTCAACTGCCACTGCAATGTCCGGCTCCACTTCAAAAGCAGAGGTCTTTGCGCCATACAAGCCTATTTCCTCCTGGACCGTGAAAACATAATAAATTCCCTGGGGGTTTTTTTTCATCCTGCGCGCAAGCATTATGAGGAGATAACAACCTATCCGGTCATCAAGCGCCTTGCCGGAAATGATTTCATTGTTCCCCGCAAAATAGGATTTTTGTTCAGCTACAATGAAGTTCCCTATTCTCACGCCTTTTTTCACGAGCTCCTTTTTCCCGATTCCCGTATCGACAAAAAGCCGGTCGGGTTTTGGCGTCCTGTCGGAAATTTCTTTCCCATCATGGAGTTCCCCAAAAGAGATTATCCCGTGCAGCGGCCTGTTTTTAATGGCGGTTTCAATGTGGACTTTCTGGCCAATCAGGGTTATCGGCTCTATGCCCCCGAGAATGGAAAACATTATACGACCGTTTTCCTTTATTTCCCTCACTATAAGGCCAATCTCATCCATGTGGGCTGCAAGCATTATCTTTGGGCCTTTTCCTTTTTTGTGGCAGATGAGGTTTCCAAGCTTGTCGACGTGTATCTCGTCAACAAGGTCATTCATTTCCTTTACTATCTCGTTTCTTATCCTGTCCTCAAAACCGCTTACCCCGTAAGCATCTAACAGCCTCTGAAGCAGAACCAAGTCCATTTTTTTCACTCGACCTCTTTCAAAGCGCTTTCTATTAGGTCAAGGCCTTTCATTGCCTCGTTTTCCGTTAACACAAGTGGGGGGCAAAGCCTTAAAACGTTGTTTCCACAGGCAAGCATCAAAAGCCCTTTTTCAAAGCATTTTTTCAGTATTTCTTCGCGCTTGCCGTGGCCGGGTTTTTTTGATTTTTTCGATTCCACGATTTCAACTCCAATCATCAGGCCCATTCCACGCACATCACCCACTATTTCAATGTCTTCTTTCATTTCTGAGAGCCTTTTGAGCATGGATTTGCCCACGCGTTCTGCGTTTTTTGCCAGGTTTTTTCTCTCCATGAACTCAAGTGCGGCTTTCCCCGCGGCACACGCCAAGAGGTTGCCGCCAAAAGTGTTCGAGTGCGCGCCATGTGGCCAGTTCATGATTTTCCTGCTTGCAACCGTTGCTCCAAGCGGCAAACCACCGCCGATTGATTTACTCATGCACAAAATGTCAGGCTTGACCCCGAAATTCGAAATTGCAAGAAACTTTCCCGTGCGGAAACAACCCGATTGTACCTCGTCAGCGCACAACAGCACGCCGAATTCACTGCATAGTTTGCGTAGTGCCCTGGCAAAGTTTTTCGGTGGCACTATGTACCCGCCTTCGCCGCTGATTGGCTCGAAAAAAACCCCTGCAATGTTCCCGTCAAGTTTTTTGAAAACATTTTCAACTGCAGAAAGCGAGGCATTGCTGCATTCCTCTTCAGAACCATTGAACCTGTAAGGGTACGGGTAAGGCACGTGCTTTACAGGAAGGAACGGGGCAAAGCCTTCGCGCTGGACTGGTTTTGAATCCGTCATTGAAAGGGAACCCATTGTGCGCCCGTGAAAACAGGGGGAAAACGCGACAAGCCATTTTTTGCGCGAGTGCCACTTTGCAAGCTTGATGGCGCACTCAACCGACTCGGTGCCTGAGTTTGAGAGAAAAACGCGGTTGAGCGGGGAAGGCAAAAGCGACAAAAGAGTCTGGGAAAACATCACGGGGGTTTCGGCGTAAAAATCGGGAAAAGCCGCGTGCGTGCCAAGCGAAAGCTGTTTTCTGATTGCGCTCATGACTTGCGGATTCGAGTGGCCCGCATTCATGACCGAGATTCCTGCAGCAAAATCCAGGAATTTTCGCCCGTGGCAGTCAAAAAGGTAAACACCTTTTCCGCCGCTGTAGACAAAGTCAGTGTCACGGTCATAGGAAGTCGACATTATATCTTTGTCGATTTCCCTTACAATGGAACAGCGGTCGCGTTTCATGCTGCATCAGTCAATTGTCAATCTGGGCTTTCTGCAACTTGCCGGAAAAATCAATGTAAACGGTCTTTATTTCACTGAATTCTTCTACTCCAGTCCACCCGGCTTCCCTTGCGCCATTGCCCGTGCCTTTTACCCCGCCGAACGGCAGGTGCACTTCTGCCCCGATTGTGCTTGAGTTCACGTAGGTTATCCCAGCCTCGATTCCCTCGATTGCACGGAAAGCGTTTGAAATGTCGCGGGTGTAAATGCTTGAACTCAAGCCATATTCAATCGAGTTTGCAATCTTTATAGCCTCTTCCACGCCGCTTGCGGAAATTATTGAAAGGCTTGGGCCAAAGAGTTCTTCACGCGCAATGCGCATTTTCGGGGAGACATCCGAAAAAATCGTGGGCTCGTAAAAAAAACCTTTCCCCTTGGCAGGTCGCCCGCCAAGCAGCAACTTTGCGCCCTCGCCCAAGCCGACCTCGGTGTAATAATGCACTTTTTCAAGAGCCTTTTTGTTTATGAGCGGGCCCACGTCGGTTGAAGGGCTTGTTCCCGGCCCGAGTTTCAGCAAAGACGCTTTCCTGACAAGCATGTGTTCAAACTCTTTTTTCACTTTTTCATGCACAATCACGCGGCTTGCGGCTGTGCAGCGCTGGCCGGTCGTGCCAAAAGCACCCCACAATACCCCCTGGAGTGCAAGGTCCAGGTCCGCGTCATCCATGATTATTATCGCGTTTTTCCCGCCAAGCTCCAAGCCGACTTTTTTCACACCCGCATTTTTGGCAATCCACGCGCCGGTCTGCTTGTTGCCGGTGAAAGACACTCCCCGCACTTTCGGGCTTGCGACAAGCGCCTCTCCGAGCTCTTCGCCGCTTCCCGTCACCATGTTCACTACACCGGGCGGCACACCGGCTTTTGCAAGCAATTCGACAAAACGGGCGGCACACATCGGCGTGTCACTGCTTGGCTTGAAAACAACGGTGTTCCCGCACACGAGTGCAGGCATTGTCTTCCACGCCGGAATAGCGAGAGGGAAATTCCAGGGGGTTATGAGCGAGCACACGCCAAGGGGCACACGCATGGTGAATGCAAACTTGTCCGGCAGTTCGCTTGGAGTCGTGTGGCCAAAAAGCCTCCTGCCTTCACCAGCCATGTACTCCGCAATGTCAATTGCCTCCTGCACGTCCCCGCGCGCTTCCGGCAGCACTTTCCCCATTTCGGTTGAAACCAGCCTCGCAAGGGGCTCCTTGTCACGCCTGAGCAAGCCGGCAAACTTCAAGAGAATCTGGCCGCGCTTGGGGGCCGGGACTTTTCTCCACTGGGGTAATGCTGCTTCCGCCGCTTCAATTGCGTGTTTCACGTCATGTTCGCTTCCAGAGGCAAAACGCGCAATGGGTTTTTCGGTTGCAGGGTTAATGGAAGGAAAATACTTGCGCGAAGAAGGGGAAACCCATTTTCCGCCAATGAACAGGCCAAAGCGTTTCATGAACCAATCAGATATAATAAAACAAACGAGGTATTTAAGGATTTAGAAAAAATGGGGCACCTGGAAGTCAATCCATATAAAAAGTTTATAGCAGAAATGTTTGCCCTTCCCAATTTGGAGAAGGCTCCAATAGCAGCCAAAGTGCTTCTTGGCTTGGCACATAATATTTTGAACGCCCTTCTTCACGGGAAAGTCTAATTGCGCCAACTTCCCTTAAAGTGGTAAGTGCCGAAGATACATTTTGTGGCTTCATTTTGAAATGCTCTGAAAGGAGTTTGTTGGTTGTTTCTTTCTTTTCTAATATGCGCTTTAAGATTTTTAGTGCATTGGTGTTTTCTCTAGTAAATTTGCTTAAGAATCTATTTTGAGCAAATTTGAATAACGAGAATTTTAACATGTTTGGGGTTATAGTCCTGGGTTGAGACGTAACAATTTCCAAAACAGCACATTCAAGACTTCTTAGAATTCCTCTAAGATTTCCAGAATATAATTTGAATAAAATAGTTAATGTTTCATCCTGAAACGGTTGTATTGGGTTTATGTCAAG
>JACQJF010000025.1 GCA_016198165.1 Candidatus Iainarchaeum sp.
GGGCAGGCATGGTGGCTTGGAGGTCTTGGTTTTAATAATTTTTTTACTATTCTATTCTTAGAGGTTTTTTTTGTTGGCTCGAAACTCCCTTTTACTGGTTTTCCTTTTACTTTTCTCAGCAACCGCATTTGCCCTGGTTTCGGACCAGCACATGAAAGTCCTGGCAGTGACTAGCAATGGCCAGGGATTGACCGCAGACCTTTTCCTCAAAGTCGAGCCAAGTGGGAATGGCACGGTCTGGGTCGCGGCAAAACCCCTCGTAGGCACGACCACGCAAAGCGCGGCACAAACCGCGGTAGAGCTTGCAAAAAACTATTCAGGTGACGTCAAGAACCATGATTACAAGTTTTCAATCGAGTCAAGCGCGTCCGTCGTCGAAGGCCCTTCGGCTGGCGCCGCAATGGCTCTTATCGTCATTTCGGCTTTCGAGGACAAAAAAATCCCCTTGAACGTCGCGGTCACGGGGACTATTGACGTGGAAGGCAACGTTGGCCAGGTCGGCGGAGTGTTTGAAAAAACCAAGGAAGCGGCAAAACAGGGAATCGACCTGTTTTTGATTCCCAAGGGCGAGGCAATCCAAACCATCCGTGAAGGCGGCATAGTCCAGAGCATTAACCTTGTAGAGTACGGCCCTATGCAGCTTGGCATGAAAGTTATTGAAGTTGCCACGATTGACGAGGTCAAAAAATACGCTTTTTCAGACATAGGAAAAATAAACATTGATGAAATAATCGCCCAAAGCGAGATACCCGAATTCGTCCCGCGACAGATAACCTACGGCGGGCACTTACAGCCCATGAAGGAACTGGTGAACAATTACGTTGACGAAACCAAGGTAATAATCGACGAATCCAGAAACGCGGTTTCAACCGCGCTCATAAACGACCAGGTTGTCCTCAACACCCTGCTTGAACTGATTAATAATTCCGAGAGCCTTGTACGCGAGGCAGAAATACTAAACACCCAGAATTACCTTTACTCTGGCGCAAACTTTTCCTTCCTTGCACGAGTGAACGCTTTGACCGCAAAAGACATTGCGACAAACCCCTCCCTGTTGTCGCTTGACTCTACTGCCCTTGGCCTGAAAATAAACGAGCTTGGCAAGGAGATAAGTGCTTTTGAGGACATCCTTGAAAGCAACATTCCGTTTGAGGGCATGGAGTGGTTTGCCTCCGCACAACAGCGCCTTTCCTATGCAAGGCTCAACATTGAAAAGCTTTCAAACACCCAGACGGTTATAGTCGATGGTTCCGACAGCCCTGAAATAGCCCTTGAACGGGTTTTTGAATACGAGTTTGCAGCCGCGTGGCTTGACGTGGCCAAGGACTTCGAGTCAATCTCCCAGTCCTCGGAGCAGTTTGTCCGGCCTGACTCCAAGTTCAAGGAGTTGTCCGAAAAACTCGTTTCAGAAGCGGAAAGCGCTTTAAGCGTTCTTCCGGTTGACTTTGACGTTTCAGACATCGAGCGCAGGCTCAACGGTGCAAAGCTTGAAAACTCCAAGGGCTGGTTCATCGCGGGATCCCTTGACGCCGCTACAGCAAAAGCCCTTGCCACAAGCGAGGTCTTGACTTCCGACAAGAGCCTTGAAGAACTGTCCCAATTGCTGGGGCAAAAAATTTCGGCTTTGGAAAACGGTCTTGGCTCGTCAGGCCACGTTTTTTCCTGGGCTCCCCTGTACCTGGACCACTCGAAGTATTTCCTCGAGGCCGCCAAATATTATTCCGAGTCGGGTGAAACCAGCCGCGCAGTCGGGGCGCTCCGCTCGGGCATTTCGCTTATTTCAATTGCCGAAGAGATTTTTGCAGTCATGGAGCAGGTCTACACGCATTATGATGGTGCCACTGACTTTGTGCAAAGCAACCGCAACGGAAACATCGGCAACGGCGGGACACTTGTGTTTCCGCCCTTTGGGGGGCAAACAAATGATTCAGTCAAAATCAACGGCCAACTTAACCCGATTGTCTCATTGTTGTTTGCAGGAGCCATTTTTTTCACGGGCTTTGTGTTTGTTTTTTTTGTTTTCCGCCACTTTGCAGGAGGCACGGTCACTGCACCGTCAATGCATTCCTATGGCAAACAGCTTGACGCAATTAAGTCACTTAAACTGAAAGCGGATTCCGCGCTATTGGCTGGCAGGCTGTCCGAGGAAAAGCATTCAGAACTTGTAGATGCTTACAAAAAAGAAATTTCTCGTCTTGAACATTCAAAGGATTCGCATGCTTTTGCCATCATTGAAATGGATGACGCGCGAACCAACCTGCAGGCACTTGAAAAAAAAATGAGGCAGCTCAAACAGCATGCCAAAACAAGCATGATTTCAGAAAAGGCCTTTGCTGAAAAAAAGAAAAAAATCTCAACCGAAATCGCAAGCCTTGAGGGAAAAATGAGCGGAAACACCGCTCCAAAAAGCGCCGGGAAAAAAGCGAAAAAGAAGACAAAAAAACCTGTGTAAGCGGAAAAAGATTGACTTTAAACCTGCTTTGGAAGAGCCTAAAGGCGTCCTTGTAGGGGGTTGGAGGTGGGCGCAGGCTTAAATTCCAGTAGAGCACATTTTTTTTTTAATTGATTTTTTCATGTTTTCTGGTGTTTCTAGGGCACAGGGTGGGCTTGAATACCTCCTCCTGCTTGGTGGCGTTCTTGTCGTGGGTTTCGTGGTTTACACTGTGGTACTGAGTGGCACGAGTGCAACCGAGGAACAATCGGTGATTCCAAACGCTGCGGCGGCTTTGTGCGCCACGACTAAGCTTGAAGATTGTAATGACCAAAAGGTTTCCGTTTTGGGCAGGGAGTTTGTATGCTACCGGCTTGCTGATGCCTGCCGCGTGTTTGACGGCGTCCTTTTGTTCCACATGGATGACAACGTGACCGGAGTCGACGGGGTTATAAACGACAGTTCCCCGAATGATTACAATGGTTACCTGTTAGGAGCTCCATTCGATGGCCCTGACTGTAGCGTGCCCGGAAAACTCGGGCTTGGATGCAGTTTCATGCTCAGCGGCGCACACATTGACGTTACAGATGTCAACGTGGGTGCAGGCGTGACCCAATTCAGCGTCAGCACTTGGATAAAGCCAATGGTTGACAACACTATAGTTGTAATTGGTTATCCTTCATTGGCAGGGAAAATGACTTTTCTTATCACCCGTGCAAGTAATCCTCCTACCCCCGGTCAAGGTTTTTTTACATTTCGTGCCTACAACGAGAACCTTCAGCTAGGCAGTGTTGCAAGTGACAATCCGTACCCTGACGAGTGGCAGCATGTGGTTGGTGTCTATGACGGGGCAATTGTCAGGCTTTACATGAACGGTGCACTTCAGGCACAGCAGACGCCACTTACAGGCAAGACCATGGTAAGCAGTGACATAATCCGCATCGGCAAGTATTCGCCTTCAACAACTTTTGTCGGCCTGGTTGACGAAGTCGCAATCTGGCACCGCGCCCTGTCAGCAGAAGAAATAAAACTGTTGTACAACAACGGCAAAGGCTGAAACGGTTTTTACAGTGTGCGTGTGTGGTTCACAAAAACAGTGGAAGCAACACAAGCGTAATTGTCCCAAGCAGTTTAATCAGCACGTGCAGTGACGGCCCCGCAGTGTCCTTCAATGGGTCGCCGACCGTGTCACCGGTTACTGAAGCCTTGTGCGCTTCACTGCCCTTGCCGCCATAATTGCCTTCTTCGATAAACTTTTTCGCGTTGTCCATTGCCCCGCCCGCGTTGTTCATGAACAAGGCCATGAGGATTCCTGTAATCGTGCCAACCATCAAAAAAGCGCCCAGTGCCTCGGTCTTCAGCAAAATGCCGACGGCCACTGTCGCTGCGACAACCAACACCCCAGGCACAATCATTTCCTTTAAGGATGCCTGTACGCAGATGTCAACACAGCGTGCATAATCAGGCTTTACCTTGCCCTTCATTATGCCCGGCATTTCCTTGAACTGCCTCCTGACCTCGTTTATTATCGAGTAAGCTGTTTTTCCAACTGCCTTGATTGCCAAAGCGCTGAACAGGAACACTAAAACAGCCCCAAGCATTGCCCCCGTGAACACGGGGACCTTGGAAATGTCGATTCCAGTGAGCTTGGCGTCAACCATGTACGCCGAGAACAATAAAAACGCGGCCAAACCCGCAGAACCAACAGCATAACCCTTGGTCAGGGCCTTGGTCGTGTTTCCCACAGCGTCAAGCCTGTCAGTGATTTTCCTGATTTTTTCAGGCTGCCTTGACATCTCGACAATGCCACCCGCGTTATCCGTTATCGGGCCAAAGGTATCCATTGCAAGTATATACGCAGCGGTTGAGAGCATTCCCATCGTGGCAATCGCCGTTCCAAACAGGCCGCCGTGCGGCGCGCCACTCATCTCACCAATGATGAATGATGACATGAGTGCAGCGGCAAGTGTAACGATTGGCAATGCCGTGCATTCAAGGCCAACTGAAAGGCCCGCAATGATGTTTGTCGCATGCCCAGTTTTCGAGGCTTCCGCAATTGACCTGACCGGGGCATATTTCCTCTCAGTGTAATAAATTGTAATCCACACAAACAGCACTGACGTGATTATCCCAATCAAACCGGTGAAGAAAAAATAAATGTTGTTGAGCAAAAGCATGGTGACGATGTAAAAGCCGATGATGGCCAAAACCGCGGTCAGGTAGTAGCCCCTGTTGAGTGCGTTCATGGGGTCTTCGGATTCTTTCACGTTGACACTCATTATCCCGATTATGGATGCAATCAATCCACCGGCCCTTGCGACAAGCGGGAAAAGAATCCCATTCAAGCCAAAAACAGGGAAAAGAACTACTCCAAGAATCATTGCCCCGATGTTTTCTGCTGCAGTTGATTCGAAAAGGTCTGCTCCGCGGCCGGCACAATCACCCACATTGTCTCCGACAAGGTCTGCAATGACTGCGGGGTTTCTTGGGTCGTCTTCTGGTATTCCTGCTTCGACTTTCCCGACGAGGTCTGCTCCGACGTCAGCTGCCTTGGTGTAAATCCCGCCACCCAACTGGGCAAAGAGTGCTACAAAGCTTGCTCCAAAACCAAAACCCACGATTACAAACGGGACTTCCTGTGGCGTCAAGCCAAATGCAAGCTGGTAAACAACGTAAAGAACCGTTACCCCAAGGAGCGACATTGAAACAATGGTTATCGCGGAGACCGCGCCTGCGCGGAGGGCGACTTTGAGGGCTTCGTTCATGCTTCTGGTTGAGGCAGAGGCTGTCCTGATATTTGCGCGGATTGATATCCACATCCCGATTATGCCTGCCAAGCCGGAGCAGAATGCCCCAAACAAAAAGGCAAGGGATGTCTGGATTCCAAAGTCAATGTTTCCAATCAAAAAATAGACTGCAAACATGAGGGCTGCAACTAAAAGTGAAAGCCCTGCAATCGTCGTGTACTGCCTTTTTACAAAAGCATTGGCCCCTTCTTTTATCGCGTTGCTTATTTCAAGCATTTTCTCGTTGCCCGTGTCCTTTCCAAGGACCCAGCGCGTAAGGAGAAGCGCCGCCACCAGGGCAAGAACCGAAACAATTACCACGAAAAGAATCAGGTCAAACATTTACAATTCTTTTCCTAAGACAAATATAAATACCTTTTGGCGGGCCCGGCGATTAATCGGGCTGATTCCAAAAAATGAAGCAGATTCTTTGCGCCTGATTACACGGTCCCTTTTATAGGAACGTTTTTATAGCAGCCCCTAATATGTTACGCAATTTTTTGTGTTACGCAAGGTTTTTTAAACATTTTTGCGTAACATGGTTTTATGGTTTATCTGGCGGAATCCAAAAGAGGCTCTAAAACTTATTTTTACCTGGTGCAGGATGTCCGGTTTTCAAGGAGCAATAGGAAGCAGTTCAGGAAATATATTGGGGCAGAAAAGCCTTCTAAAATAAAGCTTGAGCTTTTGGTTTCTGGCTTTAAAAAAGAAATGGAAGAACAAAAGCAAAGGCTTTTCGGGTTTCATTACTTGTTGCCTGACGAAATTTCCAAAACCGATAAAATTAATTCCGATTTCAAGGCAAGGTTTGAAAAATTAAACCCGGCTGAAAAAAACCAGTTTGAACAGAATTTTGTAAACGTGTTTGTCTACAACTCTAATTCCATTGAGGGTTCGACATTGACGCCGAAAGAAGTTAGGCTGCTTTTGCAGGAAAACATTTCTCCTAACAAGCCGCTGGAGGATGTTTTGGAGGCAAAGGGCGCGGAAAAAACACTCATTTATATCAAAACCACAAAAGAAAAACTATCGCAGGAATTGCTGAAAAAACTTCACGAGTTGTACTTTAAGGACACTAAACCATTTATTGCAGGAACATTTAAAACAAGGGGCAATCTGGTGCGGGGTGCGGGTTTTCGGACAACTCCCGTAAGGTTTGTTTTTACAGACATGAAACTATTTTTTGAAGAATATGGAAAATTGTCAAAAAATCTGCACGCATTGGAATTGGCTGCCTGGGCGCACTGGAAATTTGAAAAAGTCCACCCGTTTCAGGACGGGAATGGCAGAATTGGCAGGCTGATAATGAATTTTGTCTTATGGCAGAGCGGCTACCCGATGATTGACATAAAGACCAAAGAAAAGCAAAAATATTTCAATGCTCTTGAAAAATGCGATAAAGAAAACACCGCTGAACCGCTTGCAAGGCTTTTGGTTAAAAGATTTGAAAAACAATACAAAAACTCACTGGTTCAAAGAAAACATTAAAAATGCGCGGGAAATCCAGCTGCCCTTAGGGCTTGCCAATAAATAAAATGCCAGAATTATGTAATTGCCACCTTGGCAACCATGCTAAAATTCGGCAAATTAATTCAAGTCAAGCCCTAAAAAATCGCAAACATGCTGAAATACTGGGAAGAGGCTTGATTGTGTTATTTGGCTTTTTTTCCACTATGTCTTTATTATACGCTATGTTTATATATTATCTGTTTAACAGATAATTATATGTTTGAGTTGACTGATAAGCGATTACTCGCCCTGCTTTGGATTCTTGAAAACAAAGGTAAAGATTGGAGCATTTTGGAGCTGCAAAAAAAATCAGTTTCTTTGGGTTATGGGCCATTATACAATTTTGTTAAAGAACTTGAAAAAAACGGTTTTGTCTCCCTGGACAGCAAAACGCATGAGTATAGAGTATCAAAAGCCATTGACATTATTCGCTTTATTTCACTTGCACGGCCATTTCGAAGCCTCAATGCAATTCCATATTATTCTTCGCTTGATTTTATAGGCAATCTGAAAATGGTTAATGGGGCTAAGCTGCCTTATGCTTTCACAGTTTTTGCCGGCAGTGAGCTCTATCATTCATATGTTAAGACTGACCAGGTTCATATGTATGTAAAAGAAGGTGACGAAAAAAAATGGGAGAAATACCTTTTATCAAAAAATTGCCTTAAAGCACAAAAAAGCCAAGCCAACATTTTTCTCATTCCAACCAAACAGCAAATTTTTTTCACCAAACCAGAGAGAATAAAAGGATTTTCAATTGTTCCAACTCCAGTTTTATTAAGCGACCTTTTCAGTTTTGGCGGTTTAGCGGAAGAACAGGCAAATTTTTTGATTGAACAATGGCTTGAGAACAGGTTGTGATTTTTTTTTGACAGAAAAACTCTTGATTGAAAAATCAGAAGAACTTCTTTTGGCATTTTTTAAAGAACTGAGTGGAAAAGAGAGAAAGAGTATTGGCCTTATGGGCGGCTGGGCGGTGCATTTTCTGCTTAAAAACTCGGGTGTTAATCACATGGGCTCAAGGGACATTGACATATTTTTTGACCCAAACAAAACAAGCATTTCTGCAATAACAAAAAAGCTTGAACAACTTGGCTTTCGGCCTCACTCTACTTTTCGCTGGGTTAAAATTTTTCACAGTGAAACAGAAAAAGAGTTAAGCGATGAAGAAAGCAAAAAACACCCAGTCCACAATCTCTCCTACGTCTATTTTGACATAGCAACACCTACGCCTCAACAGCACGCCATGCCTGAACCGCTTCTCAAAAAAGTGTTTGAAAAAGAAAAACGTTTTATTGAAATTCATGGAACACGAGTAATGATTCCAGCGCCAAAAATAATGATTGAAATGAAGCTCAAATCAAGCGTCCAGCGGACTGATTTGTTCAAACGAGCCAAAGACATAGCCGACCTCTATGGCATTTTAAACAGCAACCCTGAGTTTTGGGTTCGCCAGAAGAGCCAAAAAGCAAAAACAAGGGGCTTGAATCCAAAATTTGTAAAAAAATTCAAAGAAAAAGTCAAGCGATTCAAAATCGATGGGACAACCGAACTTGCAGCTGAACTCATAAAAACAGATGAAAACAAAATCACCGAAGTAATAGAAAAAATTTGAGGGCAAAAACATTACAGTTTTCTTAGAGCGCCGCGGGAAACCAAGCCGCACTTGGAGGCGGCGGACCTTTAGGTTGGTGGAGTGCGTCACATTCTGCTCCCATGACAAAAAAATGTTGCAGGGTTGGATAAAGGAAAAAACCCCCTGGCCTTTGGCGGTGATACTGGAATAAATACCTTTTGCTGTGAGTTTTTATTGAATGGCAACTGAAACAACAGAGCCGGTGGAACAGGTTTCCGAACCCAAACCCGTTGCACCTGTCCAGAAAAAGGGTTTTTCGGAGCAAAAAGTCTTCTTTGCCTTTGCGGGCCTTGCAATCATCGTCTTTGGGGGAATGGCGCTTTTTTTCGTCCTAAAGCCAGGCTTGGCAGAACCCACCGGAAACGTCTTAGTCGGAACCACGGCTGATTCCTCTGAAGCCGCCGCGATTGTCGAGGGCGAGAAAATACTTTTAACCGACCTTGAAAAAAGGTACGCAACCGTCCCCGAAGAGCTCCGTGCACAGATAAGCAAAAGCGCGGTGCTTGAAAGCATGATTGAAAACACGATTATCCTGCAGGAAGCCTCGAAAGAAGGAATCACTGCATCTGACGCTGAACTTGAACAGGCCTTGGCCGGAAAGGAAGAGCAGGTAAAAGAACTCCTTGCTGACGGCACGGTTACGCGCGAGTTTTTGACAAACGCAGTCAGGGAATACGTGATTGTAAACAAGTACCTCGAGCAATCCCTTTTTGCCGCCGTGACTGTATCAGAAGAAGAACTGAATTCCTTTTTCGAGGAAAACAAGGAATCAACAAACCAGGTGCGCGCTTCGCACATACTTGTAAAGACGAAAGAAGAGGCAGATGAAATTCTTACCCGGCTTGGAAATGACGCGAACTTTGAACAACTTGCAATTGAAAAATCCCAGGACCCCGGCTCCGGGGCACTTGGCGGCGACCTCGGGTTTTTCTCGCGCGGGCAAATGGTGAAACCCTTCGAGGACACAGCTTTTTCCATGCAGCCTGGTGACGCGCCGCAAATAGCCGAAAGCGAATTCGGTTTCCACGTAATCAAGGTGACCGAGCGCAAAGAAGGGGTTTTTGAAGATTACAAGGAACAAATCAATGACTTATTGTTCCAGCAAAAAAAAGACAAAGCCTACACTGATTTCCTTGCAGAGCAAAAAGCCAAGAAGAAAATAGAAATACTATTGAAAGAATAAAAATCCTGTTTTTTTTCTATAATTGGCGTTCAAAATTGCCTTTTTGAGGTAAATCCCTTTTATTGTTTTCTTTCCCTGATTTGAAACATGGACGACTTTATACGTGTTCTATTTGACACGAATATTTATGGGTTCATTACAAAAGAAGATGATCCTGAAAAACTTGTTCTAAAAATCACTGAATCAAAAATAATGGTTTGCGGTTCCAGGGTTGTAAGGCGTGAGTTAAGGAAAATTCCTTTTGGAAAAAACAATAAATCCCGGAAGTTGAGAAGCAAGGTCTTGAAATATTATGCTCTTTTTGTAGATGACAAAAGAGATTATGAGGTAAACAAATTTATTCTTGAATTGGCAAAAGAGTACAAAAAGACCTATGCTGGCAATATGAGGGGCGAGGATCTTTTTGACGATTTTCTCATTGTTGCTACCGCGTCAATCCACGTGATAAAAATCGTGTGCAGTAATGATGAAAAAACAATGAAAGAACCAGAAGCAATAAAAGCCTACAAAAAGGTAAATGGGCAGTTCCAGCTCCCGGAACCGGAGTTCATTTCACTTGAAGAGTTAAAGGAGCTAATCAGGTAGTAGCCTTGATGAAATCGTCAATGGCTTTCCTAAAAGCAGGGTCTTTCTTTGCTTCTTTAATATCCCTGCTAATCTTTCTCAATTTTGCTATATCCATCTTGGAATAAGCACTCTTTTGTTTTTGAACAGTGTACATTTTTGCATCCCTAAATAATATAATAGTGCTCTTGGAAATAAAAAACTATAGCAAGGGCCCTTGATTTTTGACTATTTTTTAGGCACTTGCTATTATGTCAAAGTCTTATTGGTTGTCAAATATTTACGACTTTGACTATAACTTTTCAGCTCCTAAGCCCCTATTTCACACAGCTTTTTGTGCCGCTTCCTGTTGCTGTTCCCTCACGCGCAGGCCGATTACGGAGCTTTTCTGCTGGTTCAACGCCACGCCGATTATCTGGTCCGCGTTCTTGATGATTGGGTCGTTGTGGGTAATCGTGATGAACTGCGATGCTTTGCTGATTTCCTTTATCATGCGCCCAAGCTTGAGGGAGTTTTCCTTGTCAAGGGCCGCGTCCGCCTCGTCAAACACGTAAAACGGCGCGGGGTCAAACGACTGGATTGCAAAAATAAACGCCAACGCAGTCAAAGATTTTTCGCCTCCACTCATCGAGTCAATGCTCTTCAATTTGTTCTCCTTGTACTTTGCCTCAATCAGCAGGCCTCCTTCGAGTGGTTTTTGCGAGTCAGTGAGGCTCAGCCTGCCCTCCCCTCCAAAGAACTGGAAGTAAATGTCGGAGAATTTCCTGCTCACGTGCGCAAAGCACTCCATGAAAACCTCGAGTTTCCTTAACTCGATTTTTCCAATCATTTCAAGCACTGCATGCCTCTCCTCGTCAAGCTTGCCTGCCTTTTCCTTCAAATCATTCACCTGTGATTTCAGTTCGTCAAACCGCTCGATTGCCTTCATGTTGATTGCCCCAAGCCCCGCAATCTGCTTTTCAAGCTCCACAGTGCGCCGTTTGAGTTCCTCAGGGGTTTTTCCGGAAAAAGTTTTCACATTTTCAAACTGTTTGAGTTCTTCTGTCAGGTCGTTGTGCCTGATTTCGTTTTTCGAGAACGCCAAGTTGAGTTCGTTCAACTGTTTTTCTTTCTGTGAAATTTTTTCCTCCACGTCCCTGGTTTTTTCATCCAGGTTCTGTGCCTTTGCGTGCAGCCTCTGCTTTTCCTCTTCCAAAAGCCGTGTCTCCTGTGTAGCCTTGGAAAGCTCCGCTTCTTTTTTTTCAAGTTCTTTTTGCAGGGCTAAAACTTCTTTTTCCATTTCAGTGTTTTTTTTCTTCGCGTTTTCAATCGTTTTTTCAAGCTTGGGGGTTTCAAGTTCAATTGCATGCAGTCTTTTCTCGATTCCGTGGAAGACCTCGCTTTCAAGGTAATTGACCCTGTTTTCCTTCCCGTTTTTCTGTGCAGTCAGGGCTTTAGCCTGTTCAAGGAGGCCTGCAAACTCCGTTCTTTCCGGTGCCCTGGACAATTCCCTAGTCTTCAGTGCAATGGCTGCGCGCTCTTTTGCCGCTGCCTCAAACGCCCCCTTTGCCTTTGCCTGTTTCTCGTCAAGGGCATTTATCCCAAGGGTGTTTAAAGTACTTTTGAGCCCGTCAATCCTTTGCTTTATTTGCAAGTGGGTGGATGCGGCCGCTTCAAGTGCTTTTGACGACATCCCGAGTTCCTGTAACCTGTTTTTCCTGACTTCGAGCTCCCGGACCTGGCTTTCAATGCCTTTTTTTGCTTCCGTTTGCCCGGAAAGCTGCGCTTCAAGCCCCTTTATTTTTGCGGCATTCTGTGCAAAAAGCCGGTCAACGGTTTTCCTGTCCACAGCCTGCATGCAGGTGGGGCAATTCGACGACAATCCTGTCAGCCGCGCGTTGGCTTCATTGAGTGCCTCGATTTTTCCCCTGATTGAATGAATCCCCGACGAACTGTTCTCGAGTTTTTTCAAGGCCTCGCCGAGCTTTTCCAGGGGCTTTGAAAGCGAAATCCTTTTTGCCTCCTCTTCAAAGGATTTTTTTTCCTCGACCTGCCGCGAGAGCTTTTCGAGTTCACTTGAAAAATGCGCCAGGTTTTTTTCAAGCGATTCTTTTTCCTTGAGCGTTTTTTGGTGCGCGACAAGAGCCTCGTAATACTCCTCGCGGAATGCATGCTCTTTTTTCGAAAGCTCTTCCGCCTCGTCGTGGAGTTTTTTTATCTCTGCGCCTGTGGAAAGCGCGCGGCCCGAAAGCAGGCCGGTTTTTTTCTCGAGCTCCGCGATTTTGCGGGCTTCCTCGGCTACATCGTTTTTGAGTGAAACTATCTGGCTTTTTTTCTCCTCGAGTTCCTCTAAGAGTTTTTTTCTTTCCTCTTCAAGGCCGCTTTTTTTTCCCGTGGCGTCACTGAACTGCCCTGCAAGCGCTTCAAGCGAATTTCTCGTTATCTTCACGCCGGCTTTTTTTTCCTCGATTTCGCGCCCGATTGTGGAATAGGTTTTGGAACTTGCCTCGATTATTTTCTCGTTTATTTCCTCGAGTTTTTTCTCCAGCGCGTTCTCCTGTTCGAACAAGCCGGCCTTGTCGGATTGCTTCCTTGCAACCTCTTCGCGCAGTGAATCCAGGCGGTTTTTCGCGGAATTCATTTCGTCCCCGATTTTTTTCGCCTCGAGGCGCAGGATGGTTGCCTTGCTTGAAGCAAGCTCGTCTTTTAAGTCATTGAATTTCTGTGCAGCGGCTTTTTCCTTCTCGATTTCGTCAAGGTGCTTTTCGCGCTCTGAAAGGACAATCATTGCGTCCTTGACTTTCTGTTCCACCTGTTCAAGCTTCCTTATTGCCTCTGCTTTTTTTTCCTCAAACTCGCTCAGGCCCGCGACTTCGTCGATGATTTCGCGCCGCTGTTTGGCATTCATTTCAATTATGCGCGTAACGTCCCCCTGTACGACAAAGTTATGCCCCGTGGGTTTCACTCCAAGTTCAAGCAGAAAAGAAGATACTTCGCTTAACGTTTTTCTTTTTCCGTCCACGCGGAAGACTGACAGGCCGCGCGTGTCAACGTACCTCGAGACAAGAACCAGGTTTTCGCCCTGTTCAAGCTCTATCTCGACTTTTGCATAGCCTTCGCTTGCATCGTGGTTGATGAGTTCAGTGAGTTTTGAAATGCGCAGCATTTTCAGCCCGGTTATGCCAAGGACGAAAAGAAGTGCGTCGAAAATATTTGTCTTCCCGCTTGCATTCGCACCTGCAACAGCTGTGAAACCCCCGGATAAGGGTATTTCCGCTTTTTTGAAGGACTTAAAGTTCTTTAACCTGAGTTTTTTTATCTTAAGCAAGGACAGCCTTTCTCCCCAAAATACTTTTTAAGAAGCAAAAAACAAAAAAAAGCCTTACCTTGCAGCAAGGTAATAATAATTGACTATGCTTAGGCTCGTGAAAGCCGAAATAATGCTTGCAGAGAGGAACATTAACAGTATTGCAAGCGGCTCTATTTCAAGCGCGTCAAGGGCAGTTGAAGCGATTTCCCCCGCAAGCCTTGAAAGAACCGCGAGCACAAAAACAAGCAGGAATATGCCAATTAACCTTTTTTTCGTGAACTCGTCGGTCAACTTCATTGCCTGCACGATTTTTTTGTCCGAGTCGAAAAAAACTATTGGCAAGAAAATTATTTTCAGGTAAACAATGATTCCTGCAAGGAGAATCAGGGCAAACGAAACCATGAAAACGAGTTTCAGGCCCGGCATGAAAACCGCAAGCAGGATAGCCGAGGAAAGCCCGAACAAGAACAATAACACGAGCACCCACATGAAAAAACTCGTGCCAATTATTTTTCCAGCTTTTGACAATGCAGTCATGACTGCGCCAAGTGCGCCAATTGACGGGTTTTTCTTTGCAGCAGAATAGGCAAAGAGCACGCCTACAAAACCAGCTATCCAGAGAATGCTCAAAAAAGCAACAACCAGCAACTCGTTGAAGTGGAACAAAACAAAAGCAGCCAGGGAATCGAAAATCCCCGTGTTCACAGTCTCGCCGAGGGCAAAAACGTCGTAAAAGAATTTTGGGGCAGTGTCAAACACCATGAAAAAAACATAGTAAAGCAAGGCCTGGTAAAGGACCAGCAAAGCCGCAGGCACGACCAGAAACGGGTTTGACAAGAGGTCTTCGAGGGTCTTTGCAAGTGCAGCAAACATAGGCAATAAAACCAATGCATGCCCTGTTTTTAATTCTTTTCCCGCAGCACCAGCACTACTATTCTCCTGCCAAAAAACCGCTTTTTCACTCCGCGGGCAAAAAAAATCCTGCTGCAAGCCAACGCTTTGGGCACGGGCAACTTTTATGGGCACACGGAGAAAAGGGACAACTTTTAATGGTTTTCCTGGTAAAAATAAGTTTATGCAGTTCAACCGGTTTTTGTCTTTTGCCATTGTGTGCCTGGTATTTGTTGTTCCAGTCCATGCTTTTCCACCAGGGTATGCTGTGGTAGACACTTGGCCGGATGCCCAAAACAAGTATTCCCTCGCGGCCAATGGTGCCTCGATAAACAATGGCAATGCTGCAACCGGTTATTTGCAGAAACGTTTTGATGATAATAACGGCGGGTGGTGCAAGGTGGCAATGGCAGTCAAGTGGAGTGAAAGCAATGGAATCAAGGGGCTTGGTTTTTTGGGTGGGGGCAAAGAAAACTGTGATGCCAATCCAACCCTTGGTTATTCACTGAACCGCGCCGGGGACATAGTTGGCCGCGGGAGAGACTTGGTGACATACAATTCTTATCCGATTGTCTGCTGGAGTGAAAGCCCCGCGTGCAGATTTTTGTCGGATTTTGGCGGGCCGCAAGGCCAAGGCGAGGCAGCTGAAATTAACGACAGGGGGGAAATAACAGGCACTGTTCTTGTTGACGGGTTTTACAGGGCATTCAAGTACTCGCATTCGTCTTATGACTTTGTCCCGCTTGGCGAAAACACCAGCAATTTTGGCGTTGGAATAAACGAAAAGGGAACGATTGCAGGTTTTGCCTTGGACAGTGACCCGGGAAAACACAGCGCATTCCTTTACCTCTCTGACAGGAACCTGGTTTTTTTGCCCGACCCATTTGGCGGCAACAGTGCAACAGCAATTGACGTGAGTGACAACAGTGACAAAGTCGTCGGCTGGGCCAAAGACCTTGAGAACAGGACGCGGGCAATCCTTTGGCAGCGCTCAACCACCTGGCCATTCACTGACCTGGGTGACCTTGGAGGAGGATCCGCTGCAGCGGAATCCATTAACTCCAGCGGCGTTATCGTTGGCACAAGCACGATTGGCTTGTCTGGAGAGACAGGATTCAAAACAGGGGGCTACTCCAACGTGACTCCAAGAGAATCGTTTAAAAATACTGGAGCGGGAATAAATACAGGCACGGGAACATGGCACGGCTTCATTTTTGTTGACGGCAACATGCATGACATAAACGACCTCCTCCTGAACAGGGGTTACTTCACGGTTGCCGCCATTTGGTCAATTAATGACAACGGGTGGATAACAGGCGTTGGGCAATACGACAATGACCCAGTCGGCATTGGTTTTGTTGCACGGCCGGTATAAGTGCCCCAAGTTACAGGTTTTTGCGCCAAAAATATTTGTCCCTTTGTGGCCGTTCAGCGGATTGCTTTTTCGCGGCTTTTTTCCACTTTTTCCTGTCAGGCCTGTATTTTCTTCTTTCTTTTGGCCTCGCTTGGCTCCAGAAAACCCCCAATTCAGGTTTTTTGACCCATAATCAAGAATAAATACTAGTTTGTAAATGAAGAATACAGAGGTGTGTGGTTTGATGCGTGTGGTTAAAACCGGAAAAGCTAAGTGCTTTCTGCAAGTTATTTTCGTACTCTTGATTTTTATAGGATTATCCAGTTTCGTTTCAGCAAATGTTAATCTGGAATTCCGCCCAATAGAGCAATCAGCCTATGTTCACGACACGTTAGAAATAGGGTTATACGCAGTTTCAGATAACAATGAAGAACAATCAATAGGCGCGATTGATTTTATTTTTGAGTGGGACAATGAATTCATGCGCCTGGCAGGGCTGAATCATGCGGGAGAGCCTGATTGGTCAACCTCGGCTTTCATGCCCGACCCATACTGGATAAATGAAGAAATCCCCCCGCAAGACGGCACAGGGATTTACACAGGATGGGGGAAGCCATATCCAAGTATGATAAGAGTAACTCCTGAAGGAACACTACTGACCACCTTCAAGTTTGAAATCTTAAAGGAAACTTCAAATTGGGGATTTGCAGTACAACTGCGTATGTTAGCGACAGAAGTTACCTATCCCTGTCCAGGAAACCAGTGTCCAATGGGCCGCACAAAAGTTTATGATGGTGTCGTTCCAAACAAAGACGTAACAGGAACACTTGGCACTGGCGCCAAAATAGAGGTAATTGAAGGGGAAGGTACCTGTGGCAACGGCCAACTGGAACCGGGCGAGCAATGTGACGGCAGCAATCTAAACCAACAAACTTGCGAACTTCAGGGATATCCCGCAGGCGGACAATTAAAATGCAGCAATGAGTGCAAGTTTGATTTCTCGGCGTGCTCAATACTTCCATCATACAGCAAATTCAATGGAGAAACAACGAACTTCGGGCAGGAACCGAATATAAAAAGCGTGGAGGGAGCGGTTCTCGAAATACAGTCACATGGAAAAATCAATTTTGAAAACCAGGTTCAGGATTACGAAAGGCTGGATTTAGATACATCTGTGGAAATAAAAGAAAACTACGTTTCAATCCTGACTTCAGGCGGGCGAATGGAGAACCTGAACGCTCCGGCAGTCTTAACTTTTTATAATGTGGATTTTGAGAACCCGGGTATTTTCCACATCGGCGTAGAAGGAGGACAAGACATTGAATGCCAAGACTGTACTTTTATTAGTTATGAAGAAGGAAATTATAAAGCAAAAGTCACGGGATTCCCTGTATTTCAAGGATTTAATGTATACGCCCTGAAAGAGAAAGGCGGGGGGCAGCAACAGCAACCGGAGTGTACAACTAATGATGAGTGTATTGACGAATTGTTTTGTAATGGTGTAGAAACTTGCGTGGAAGGATTCTGCCAGCAGGGTGCAAACCCCTGTATCTCCGGGAAAGTTTGCGATGAAGAGGGTAATCAATGTGTTGATGAATCAAGCATTGAATGTGGAAACGGGGAATGCGAAGCGGGAGAATCGTATGTTGCCTGCCCATGGGATTGTAAACAATCTCCACAGCCAGAGCAGCCGGAACAAGAACAGCCAGAGCAGGAGCAGTCGGAGCCGGAGCAGGAACAGCCCGAGCAGCCGGAGCAACCAGAGCAAGAACAGCCAGAGCAGGAACAAGAGCAGCCAGAGCAACCAGGGCAAAACCAAAACCCGAACGTAAATCAAGCTGGCCAAGAAGCTCAAAATGAAAGCATTTTTACAGTAATAATAGGTTTTTTCACAAACATTTTCAGAAGCATTTTTGGGACTTAACGAACCCCTGCACCACCCGTTTTTAGCCGGGGTTATTTTGTTGTGGCGTTCCGTTCACGGCAAGCAAACCCGACAGGCGAAAGCCCGGTGATGTTTAGATTCTTTATGCAATCCCCAGTCAAGGCTAAAAGGAGGGGGGGGAACTTTTAAATACTTTTTGGGAATGAATAATGACAGGTTTTTTTTATGAAAAAAGGTTTTCTTGTTTTTGCAGGCCTTTTGGTCCTGACAGTGCTTGTTTTTGGGTGCGCGACACAGCCCCCGCAACCAGTGCCTCCACCGGTGCAGGAACCTTCGGGTTCTGGCGCTGCTGACGGACCCGGGCTTTCGACTTCCACGCCGCCAACCGGACAACCCCCGACTGATACGGACGATGTTCCAGGGGATGAAACACCACAGTTTACTCTTGAAGGCTGTGAACAGGAAGACGACAAGGACACATGTTTTTACAATTACGCGCTCCAGGAAGAGGACTTTGAGTCATGTGAACTCATAGAAGGCCAGGATACAAAGGACGACTGTTATTATGACCTGTCGGAAAACATGGAGCAATGCAATCTCATACAGGACAAGTTGGAGAAATACGATTGCTATGACTATTTTGCCGAAACCATTGACGAGTGCCTCCTCATAGAAGGCGATGAACCCGAAGTAGTCGAACTGAGGAACGGTTGCATAGACTTCGTGGCAGAAACAATCGAGGAATGCGACATCATGGGCGAGGAATTCGTACAGGAACGCTACGAGTGCTATGCCTTTGTCATCGAAAACGCCGAACAATGTACCCTAATTGAAGGGGAAGAATACACGAGTCTTCGGGACACATGCATAAAAGACACTGCCAAGACCACAGAAGAATGCCTTGGAATAACGGGCACTGAGGAGAAGGACTCCTGCATACTTGGCGTAGCCGCGTCAGCCGAGGACTGTGACCTCATAGAGGACGCTGGCAAGAAGGCTGCCTGCCTTGAAAAGTTCAGCGGCGGCTAAAAAAACGCTTTTTTTCACTCAAGAGCTTGCCCATTAATCCGGTTTTGCGGTTAAATTCGGAAATTGACTTACCCACGAAATGGTTTTTAAATATATCAAATTTACCTGGAATCCAGGTAATTTTGCTGTTTTCCTCTAAATTATGCAATTTGCTTCTTTATTCGCCATTTTTTGAGAATTTAAGGGCAAAGCTTTTCCTTTGGAAAAACCATTTAAAAAACCTTCCAAAGCCAAATTAGTTACATAAAAACCAAGCTTTTTTTTTCCAAAGGCGATTTTTTTTTGAACCTTCCAAAACAAGTCAAGGATTATTGCAAAAAGTGCGACTCGCACACCCTGCAGAGCCTCAAGGCCTTCAAGCCACGCGCCCCAAGGACTTTGGCCTGGGGTACAAGGGAAAACGTTAGAAAACACAAACAGGGCTATGGCGGAAAAGCCGAGTTCACTGCAATGGTGAAAAAACAGTCAAAAAAACCCGTTTTCTTGGCAGAGTGCACCAAATGCCACACCAAACACTATTTTGTCATCCCAAAGAGGATGAAGAAAGTCGAACTCAAAGCATCTTAAAAATAACCACTTCTTTTTCAAATAACCTGGAATACAACAGTTTCTTTTTTAACCCCCTAAACACAATAAACTACTTAACATGACGTTCCTAAACTCTGTTTTGTTAATAGTCAAGCAGTCGCCAGGCATTGACTATAACTCGCTTCTTAACAAGGTTTCGCCAAACTATTCGAGCGTTAACTCTGCCCGTGCTGCCCTTTCAAGGACGCTCAAGGATGCAAGTGTTTTCGGGTTTGTCCTGCGCAAAAACAACGGTTTTTTCCTGACAGACAAAGCCGACTCCATGCTCATGGCTGAAATGAAAAACAAGTTAGTGCTCAAGCTCAACAAGTCAATTGCTTCCGGAAAACAGGGGAACGTTGATGGCCTGGTTGAAACCCTTTCAACCTTAATTGCGCGTGCGCGCCACGACGAAAGCCTCCTCAAGGCTGCAAAGAGCTCAAGTGATTTTTTCATCAGCGACATACAGGAACTCGCGGAAAAAACAGGGAAAAAAATCTCCCACCTGCAGTACCTTTTGAAAATCCTTGAGTCTCACCTTGATTCACTCAAGGAACTTGACTTCAACGAAAAAAAACAGCTTCCATTCAGCGAGGGCGTGGCGCTTCTTCTGCGCATCTGTGGGGAAAAGGGCTTTGAGGAAATAACAATCGAAGCCGCGGGTGAAAAACTCCAGGAGACACTGAGCCTTGCACTGGGGGCAAAATTCAAGGACAACTCTGCAACAATCAAAAAAAACCAGTTGGCCGATTTTTTTTCACTCATTGAAAAACAAGCAGTGGAATCAGGAAAGGTCAGTGTTTTTCTCCCGCCAATCAAGGCGCGCCTCGGAACCCAGAATTGTTTTCTTGTCGCCCCTTTTTCATCCCTGAAAAATATTTAAGGGACAACCGCTAGCACATTAATAAGTAAAGCCATAACGGGATGCTAACTATTTTATTCTTCTCATCAAATTGGAGGGATTTCTTTGTCAAAAGAATACCGAATGGGCATTCATTTTCGGCGGTATAATTTTTTAACTCTTGGGCATCTTCTGACCTAATTTGTTCCGCATATTTTGATTCTATAGGAATGGCTTTGCCTGATGCTTCAAGTATGATGTCTATTTCTTTTTTGTCATATTTCCAAAAAAATGTTTCGCAGATGCCTTTCCTGTCTATATTAAATTTTAGTCTTAGAGTGTGGTCTTGGGCGACAGTTTCAGCTAAGTGCCCTAATAGAATTGGATTATTTATTTCATCTTCTGTTATGCCTAAAACAGAATTTCTCAAGCCCACATCCCCGACATAGATTTTTTTTATGTCGTTCCCGATTTTGATTTTGTTTTTTTTGTAAGGCCTCATTATTTTTATAAGGTGTGTTTGTTGTAATTGGGACAAGTAATCATTTAATGCTGTTTTTGATATGCCGAGATTTCCGCACAAAGTTGAAAGGTTTACTTGCTGTGCAGTAGTTACAGCTAAAAAAGTGTAAAGCTGTTTGATTTTCTCCGGATTCCGGGAATTGAAGACTCTTTGCATATCATAACTGATTATCGCGTCAAAGTAGGCTTCTCTCATTATTTTTGATCCGCCTGCCCAGGATTGTTTTTTGTCATAAAACTCAGGGTATCCGCCCATGAGGAGGTATGTGTTAAGCGCTAGTTGCAAGAGTGTTTCTCCTTCTGAACCAACTCCAACAAAGATTGTTTGAAGTGCATCATAAAATATTTTTGGGTCTTTTTTTTCTATCGCTTTTAAAAAAGAATCTCTAAGCATGACTTTTTCTTCTACTATTGTAAGTGATTTTGCCATATTTGGGCCATATATTAACCCAAGAACGTCACTAAATTTCAAAGTCAGCATCATTATGGAATTGTGCCTGCCAACTAATGATTCTGAACTTTTTCCGAATAAAGCAGGGCTGGAAGAGCCTGTGATGAAAAATTTTATTTTATATTTTTTATCGAAGTACTCTTTTACCTGTAGTGCCCAATCTTCATTGCGGCTAGCTTCGTCAAGAAATATATAAATGGGTTCTTTTAGGGATTCCAAAGGTTCTTTCAAGGTGGTTTCTTCAAATATTTGTAGTGAATCTTTTATTGGATTTTTCACCAAACTAAAAAATGGTCGTTCCAATGAAAGAAATATAATCCTGTTTTGGGGGATTCGCTTGTTCTTTATCAGAAAATCAACAAGTTGATATAAAATTGTCGATTTTCCAATTCGTCTTGGCCCTACGACTACGTTTGGGTAATCCCCATCAAGAAGATTTCGGTAAGTGTAAAAATCAACTCTTTTGAATTCTCTAATTAATTCAGTGGGTACTTGCCCCGTGGTCCACCACTTATTCTCCTTTTGTAGTTCTCTCAATAGTGCTAGCTGATTTTCGCCCATGTTAATATTACCCACAACCCTATTTATAATGTTATCTGCTATAAAATATAACTTCATGCTATAGTTTACTTTTATAAAATATAATCGTGTGGTTTTATTATAAATTTTATGCTAAATTCAGGTTTTTTAGACTATCTTTAGGTGTTCCAGAAAGGCGAAGCGTTTTTTGCCGTTGCATGTTTTTTTGCAAGCTCGTTTATCGAAAGTGAAAGTTCTTTTTTAAGCGCCTCGCCGCCGGGCACAAAACCGTTTTTTTCAATTTTTTCCTCAAACTCCGAGAGCCGCGAAAAAAAACGGCCCAGGCCTTCAAAGGACGGTTCTTCTTCAAGCAGCCCCATGCCGTTTTCCTCGACCAGTTTTCCATTGTAGTACCTTTCAAAAAAACTTTTTGAAGTAAACGTGTAAACTGGTTTTCCGAGGTACAGTGACTCGCACATGAGTGAAATCCCGCCGTGTGAAATCACGCCATTGCATTCTGCAAGGTCTTTTGCAAAAGACTCCTGGTCAAGCTGCTTAAACCTGAAGTTTGGCGGCACGTTGTGCTTTGGCTTTGCCCCGATGGCCACGAACTTTTTGTCCCGAAACCTCTTCAGGGCCGCAAGCAGGGATTCCGACTGGCCATCAGACAGGTAAACGAGGAAAAAGCCTTTTTTCAAGGGTTTTTTTTCAAGGACCTCCTTTCTCACGGGCTGGAAAAAGAACCTCGCTTTTTTCGGCATGGACCTTGGCCTGACAAACCCAAGCACGAACAAGGCGTCTATGCGCGGAAAACCATGTATTATGGGGCGTTCTTTTACAGCGTAATCGATTTTGTCCTTGACGCTCATTTCAATCGGGTTGTATTCCATCATGTGCATGTTTGACAAAAGGATTACGGGGATGTTCTGCATAAAGCCAACGAGGGAAGAGTTGAAGTCAAAATCGGAGACAATCACGTCCGGCCTGAATTCGCGGACTAATCCAAGGAGGTTGAGGAAGTTTGAGGCAATTACGCGCGGGGCGTTTGGCAGGTTGTAAAGGATTGTTTTTGTCCGCCTGTACTGGTCCTTGTCAAACAGCAAGTCAAACCACTTGAGTGAACCGACCTTGGAAAATTTTTTCTTGAGGAACTTTTGCGACTCGCCATAGGACGAAAGGACAATCTCGTGCCCCTCTTTCTGCAGGTAATCAATCAGGGGCATGGAGCGCATGCAGTGCCCAAGCCCGACCCCACAGACAGTGAAAAGAATCCTAGCCAAGGTAAAAAACCCATTTTTTTCTTTTAGATAATAATTCTGTGAATCTCTTCTTAAAACACCTATTCATCTAATTTTCATTGAATTCAAGTATTTTTGCCGCGTTCAGGCCGCAGTCGTAACCGATTTTTTTTCCTAGGAAGCCAAGCGGGCAGTAATTGTTGTATGAGAGCGAGTAAACCTGGTTGAAAAACTCTTTTTCCCCGAATTCGAGTGTGCCGCGCGTGGCTTCATCCTCGAAATTCAGGAGCACATACCTTATCCCGTTTTCCCTGAGGAAAAAGTCTTCGTTTTCAAGCTTTTTCTGTGATAGATACCCGAGGCTTTGTTCAAGCACGCCATTTTCCATGGAGTTCTCGAAAAAAAGCGATGTCACAAACAGCCTGCCTGTCGGTGAAACCGCGCGTGCGTATTCCGCCATGCTCGGCTGTGCAATGACACGCCCCTCGTGCTCCAGTTCAAGTTCTTCAAGTGCCCTGATTGCCTGTGCGTCGTTTTTGTCGACTGCGGGAAAAAGCGTGTGGGTTGAAACCACTGCCGAAGAAACAACCATGAAGGCCGCCAAAAACACGAGCATTTTTTTCCCGTTCTCACTGAACGGCACGAATGCCAGAAGAAGCGCCCCTGCAAGCCCCACGAACTTGAGCTGCTCCCAAGGCCTTGCAAGCACCGTGAAAGGAAAACTCGCCATTAAAGCAAGGGAAAAAAAACCAAAGCAGAAGAGCATGGTTTTTTCAGGCATTCCTTTTTTCTCCGTTGCCGAAAAAAAAATCCAGAGGAAAAAAACAGTGGTAAGTGCAAACACTGCCAAAAAAGCCCATTCGAGGTTTTTCCACACAAAAAGCATTCCCGTCTGGAGGCTCCTGTTCTGGAAAAAAATGACGCCCCTTGATGCGAGGTTAAGGAAAAGAAAAGCAAGCGTGGAGAAAAAAAACGTCCTTAGCGCATTTTTTTTCCCCCTGAAAGCGAAAAGAAAAGCGGGCAAAGTCACAAGCATGAAAAAGTAGTTCCAGAAAAAACCTGATGCGTAAAGCGCTCCTGCGAGCTTTTCATGATTGGTGAAAGAGAGGAACAGCACCACTGGGAGGAGGAAGAGCATGAAGTTTTCCGGGCTGTCAAAAGACGCGACAAGCAGGGGGGTGAAGACGGCGCAAAAAAACGCCACAATCAAAGCTTTTTGTTCTCCAAAAACTCTCCGTGCAAAAACAAACGCGCTTAGGATAACGAGGGACGAAACCAGTGGAAGCATGACTGCTGCAAGCACCCAGACCTCGATGCCCGTCAGGTAATGCGCCCCTGCAAGCCAGATGTGGTAGAATGGCGGGTAGTTGTTTGGCTTTGTGTGCTCCGCATCTTCGAAAAGGGGGATTTCACCGGTCTCTATTATTGCCTCTGTGCTCCGCACGTGAAACCACGGGTCATAGCTGAGTGGAAAGCCCTGCAGAAAAACCGGGCCAAGCCTGAGTGTAAGCCCAAGCAATAGAATGAGGAAAAGGATTTTTTTTGTATCCACGGCCCCGCCCCAGTTTTTTTTTCACTTGAGTATGTCGGCTGTTCCTGCGCCGATGTTTGCAAACAACCCGACAAGGATGACGAGCCTCAAGGCCCACCAGAAGTCAGTCACCTGGTTCCCGATTACCCCGAAGATGTACAGTATCAATGCGGCGGCGGTGTAAGATATTATTATCAGTGAAACAATCCTTGCAAAGACCGAGGCGAGGTTTGAAAGGTCGATGTTCTGGAACTTCGTGAAATATATGAGCAGGATGTCGAAAAAAACCGTCAAAAAAATTATGAGCCCCACCCTGTATATGTCCAGGTTGTGTGCAAGCTCCCACACTTCGCTTGTCACGGAAAACGGCGTGGACAGGATTATGGCCCCGACCATTTGCTGTGCAATGTCGCTGAAGGAAAACTTGCTTGGAATGTGTATGTGCATCCTGTGCCCGATTTTTTCCATCATTGACTTAAATCCCTTCGTGGCCTTTGTCATCTCGGAAATGTCTTCCTTTATCTCCTCGACATCCTCGCGCAGTTCATCCACGTCGCGGCTGCTGTCAGAAACCTCCTCCATTATCTCCTGGACGTCTTCCTTGATTTCCTCAAGCTCTTCCTTCGTGCCGCCATTCCCGTTTCCGGAATCGACTTCTTCCTTTTTTCGGGGAATTTCGGCCGGTTCTTTCTTTTTCCCGCTCATGCAAAAAACCTTGGCCCGTGAACTGGTTAATAATTTATTTGATTCAATAAAAAATATTTATGTATAATGACTGTTCTTGTTTTATAGATTTTGCTGCACAATCCATTAAATTCATTTGTCCCATGGAGGTGGATTTTTTTTTATGGCTCACGTTCTGCCAAAACTGGATTATGCCTACAATGCCCTTGAACCGTACATTGACGAACAGACAATGGTGATTCACCATACAAAGCATCACCAGGCCTATATTGACAAGCTCAATGCCGCGATTGCAGGCAAAATGGACCTTGAATCAATGCCCATTGAGGGCCTCTTAGAGAAAATCAGTTCCGTGCCTGAGGATATCCGCATGGCTGTGCGAAACCACGGCGGCGGGCACGCGAACCACTCGATGTTCTGGAAGCTCATGGCGCCAAACGCTGGCGGCAAGCCAAGCGGGGGCATCGCTTCGGCAATCGATAAGGCTTTCGGGTCTTTTGACGAATTCAAAAGAAAGTTTTCAGATGCGGCAATCGGGCGCTTTGGAAGCGGCTGGGCCTGGCTTGCACTGGACAAAGGAAAGCTTGAAGTCTACAGCACCGCAAACCAGGACTCACCCCTCATGGAAGGCAAGACACCAATACTTGGAATTGACGTGTGGGAGCATAGTTATTATTTGAAATATATGAACAAAAGAAATGAATACGTTGAAAATTGGTGGAATGTAGTTAACTGGAAGCAGGTCAACGATTACTACAAAAAGGGCCTCAAATAATTTTCTTTTTCTTTTTTTTGTTTTTCCCGCAAAGTAATTTATTCCTTTTGCAGGCCTATTTTTCGAATGGAGGTGGCTTTTTTTGCCCGAAGTAATCGTTAATCTGGTAGCCGTTTTTGTCGCGGCAATTGCAAGCATGGTGGTGGGTTTCATATGGTACTCGCCAATGCTGTTTGGGAAGCCCTGGATGGAACTAATGGGTTATGGCTCCAAGAACATGGAGCAGATGAAAAAAGGCGTGATGAAAATGTATGCCCTGTCGTTCATAGGCTCCCTGGTCATGGCATACGTGCTGTTCCACTCCTATGTTTTCGCCAACGCTTTTTTCGGAATAGACAAATTCACCGCCGGTTTGATGACTGGTTTTTGGAGCTGGCTTGGATTCGTCGCACCAGTGCAGTACACCGAGGTAATGTTCGGCGGGAAATCAAACAAGCTGTTCCTCATAAACACGGGTTACCAATTGGTTTCACTGCTCATAATGGGCGCAATAATAGCAATCCTGTAGCTGGTCAAAAAATGAAGACAAAGACGATTAAACAGATAATTGAATTCCAGGCGGGGCCTCACGAGGTTTTCGAGGCCCTCATGGATTCAAAAAAACACTCAGCATTCACCTCATCCAAATGCAGGATAGGCATGGAAACCGGGGAAAAATTTTCCGCATACGACGGTTACATTTACGGGGAAAACCTCGAAATAGTGGCTGACAAAAAAATCGTGCAATCCTGGACATGCACCGACTGGCCACTTGGCCATTTTTCAAAAGCGACATTTGAAGTAAAGAAAACAAAAAACGGTGCAAGGCTCTCATTCACCCAAACAGGCGTGCCGGAAGACTTTTTCGAAGAAATCAGCCAGGGATGGCACGAGCACTACTGGGA
>JACQJF010000003.1 GCA_016198165.1 Candidatus Iainarchaeum sp.
CTATTAATATATTCTCAAGGCGGGTTTTTTTTGGATGTTTGAAAAAATGAGGAATAAGCTGCGTGCGGCAGGCAGGGCTGACAGGCCAAAAAACATGGCCGTGTTCGTCGATGGCCCGAATATACTCCGGAAAGAGTTCAACATTGACTTGTCGCAGGTCAAGCGGTCCGTTTCCAAGTTCGGCAAGATAAAAATCGGGCGCGTTTTTTTGAACCAGTATGCTTCAAACAAGCTTGTCGAGGCTGTGGTGAACCAGGGCTTTGAGTCACTCATAACCGTTGGGGACATTGATGTCAGCATGGCTGCTGATGCCGTTGAGGCTATTTATAACCCGGCGATTGACGCGATTGTTTTTGTGACGCGCGACTCGGATTTTTTGCCTGCAATCGTGAAAGCCAAGCGCAACGGCAAGGAAACAATTGTCGTGCTTGTCGAGGAGGCAAGCGCGGCGTCCCTGAAGAACAATGCCGACCACGTGGTGCTCCTGAAAAAAGCCGAGGTAAAAAAATGAACCTGCCTATAGGGGAAGTCGTGGAGCAGGGCCTTGACCTGTATGAGCTTGCAGTCAGGGAATTGCTCGAGTCGTTCATTGACAGGGGTTTTTCCGGTTACCTTGTTGCAACGATACAGGGTTTTTCCGGCATGGAGGAAGGATTGCTTTTGTTCAGGCAGGGTGTTTTGACCGGGGCTTTTTTCGAATACCTTTCAAACAACCAGGCAGTGCACGGCGACTATTCCCTGCAGCAGGTGTTCAATGCCCTGGCTGCGGAGAAAGGGGTTGTGGACATTGTCGCGTTGAGCGTGCAGCAGGTTGACCTGATAACCGCGTTCAATGACAAGCTCAAGATTTCCACACCGCTTGACAAGTCGAAGCTCTCGCGTTATTTTGTCAAGAAGTACTCTGAAAAGTTTGCAGCCGAGGCACTGGCCAATGCAGTTAACCCGAAAACAAAAGGGGATTCGAAAAACATTTTCAAGAAACTCGGATTAGATGTCCTAAGCGAGTGATTTTTTTTCATGGGTTTTTTTTCAAAGGCGCGCAGGGCGCTCAAGGGAATCGCGGAAAAGGTTCTATATGTTGATGACACGAGCCCTCCGCTTGCACAGATAAACGCGCTTGAGGATTACCTTGGGCGCTACGAGTTTGACCTGCGGGAATTCGCGGAGCTCTCGGAGTTCATGGGTGCGCTCAAGAAAAAGCACATGGTTGACTCTATCTGCGTCGCGTCCTCTAACGGGAGCCTGATTGCCTCGACGAACGGCGAGGATCTCGTGCAGGCGCTCACGGGCACTGCGCTTTTCAATTACGTGCAGTCGGAGCTTCCGAAAAGCGAGGCTTTGCTTGTAAAGTCAAATGGGTGGTACATGGTGCTGCCTTTTCGGAACAAGATATTCATCATAAAGTCCTTGGATGCCCTTTCCACGCCTGAAATGAAGGCAATTGCGCGCGACCTGGAAGATTTCGTAGCCAAAAAACAATAAACGAGCCCGTGCAGGGCTTCGTACCCCTGCTTGGGCACAAGCGACGCGGGCGCGCTTTCGGCAGCCCTTGTGTGGTTTCCGCTGTGGATTCAGGGACGATAAACGTTTAAAAGCAAATAATGGTATTTTTTAGTTATATTCTTTAAAGTGGTTTTTCGTGGGAAAAATAATAGCTATTCTTTCAGGGAAAGGCGGCGTGGGCAAGACAACCATTACGGCTGAGCTTGGGATAGCCCTTGCAAAAAGGAACCTCAAGGTCTGCGTGGTTGACGCTGACGTTGCAATGGCTAACCTGAGCCTGCTTTTGAGCATGCAGGGTGCCCCAATCACGCTTCACGATGTTTTGCTTGGCGAAAGCGTGATTCATGACGCTATTTATGACGGCCCCATGGGCCTTAAGCTTGTCCCAAGCGGTTTGAGCCTTGACAGTTACAGGCGCGTTGACCCCGAACGGCTTTCAAGCGTGCTTGAAAAAATCGCGCCGATATTTGACTTCATCCTTCTTGACTGCCCTGCCGGAATCGAGCGCAGCGTGATTGCAGCGGTTTCAGCGGCAAACGAGGTCCTTTTGCTTACAACCCCAAGCTCTCCTTCCATTGCGGATGTTCTTAAGGCAAAGATTATCTGTAACAGGCTAAACGTGAAGGTAATCGGGGTGATAATAAATTTTGTGCGCCAGGAAAAAGGCGAGATAAAAAAAGAGGACATCTCGAAAATCCTTGAGCTCCCGATTTATGGCCTCGTCCCGTTTGATGATGAACTGCGCCAGAGCTTCATACAGGAAAAGCCCGTTCCTTTAATGGTGAGAAGCCCCGGCTCGCCGGCTGCACTTGCGATACAGAAAACCGCGTCAAAGCTTGCGGGTTTGCCCGTGCAGTTTGATTTGGGGGCGCGGAGGGAAGGTTTTTTATCCAGGTTGCTTTCAATCTTTAAAAGGAAGCCCTCTGACAAACCGCAGTCTCCGCGCACAATCAGGGGCGAAATAAGAAGGTGAAAAAAACTTGACAAACAGGCCATTTGATTTCCTGAACGACAGCATCGGCAAAGATGTCCTTGTGGTTCTCAAGGACAACGTTTCAATCCGCGGAAAAATGCGCGCGTTTGACGTGCACATGAACCTCGTTTTGGAAGGGGCTGAAATCCTTGAAAACGGCGAAGTCGCAAAAAAATACCCAAAACTCGTGCTCCGCGGCGACAACGTGCTCATGATATCACCATGACAAAAATCCCTAAACGTTCAAGGCGCTCGAATAAAAGTCGTTCGAATTTTAACCCGGAATTAATGTGGAAGATAAGACTACTTAAGTGGCTTCAACAGAATCATGTCCATGAAATAAAAGTTTCTGCAAGGAAAAAGAGATCGAATGTTTTCTGGCGCCGGCTTAAACTTTCAGCATATCGAATTGAAACTGTAATCAGCAAAATAGGGCGTCAACATCCTGAATTGCGCACGGCTGTTCTAAAAAAGCTTATGGAGTCGGTCAGGCAAGGTTTCACTATTGGCTCGAAAAAACAAACTCTTGCATCTCTTAGGGAGTTTGGCGAGTCCAAGAATCCTTTTGCCTTGCCTGTAATAAGAGTTTTTCTGCATCACCCAGATCCTACTGTACGGCTAAGTGCGGCCAACTGGCTTATGCGGTTCAACCTTAAAAGCGAGATTCCATTCATTAAACGCCTTGAAAAAGATTCAGATGAACTAGTCAGGGAAACTGCAAAAAAGTGCGTTCGGAATCTTAAGCGCTCTGGCAAGTAGCCTTAAAGTATAGCAAAGAGCATAAATATTTGAACTTTATAATTGCTCTTTGCATAATAGCAAAC
>JACQJF010000028.1 GCA_016198165.1 Candidatus Iainarchaeum sp.
AGTCAACGAAGTCCTATCCAAAACCGTGATCTACAACCTGATTTGTTTAACCAGGGCAATTTTCACCATGAAAATCGACCTAAAACCCCTACTCCACTAATAAATCCGCAAAGCCCTGGGAAAAGCAACGATTAAATATCCGCAGAGCCGTATTTTGTTGGTTTGAATGCTGTCTGAAGCCGTGATTGAAAAGTTCATTTTGAAATACATAAAGGACGGGGACGTGGTTTCCATCGGCACTTCAAAGGCTGGAGAGGTGTTTTTGAAGCAGCTTGCGCTTGCATTGGAGCTTGACCACATTCCGATAAACTCCATCCGGTTTGTGCCCACGTCAAACAGGCTGGCCGTGATTGCACGCCAGCTTGAAATCCCGGTAACCACTATTAACGACCAGGAGATTGATTTTGCGGTGGAGTTTGTTGACCAGGTTGACAGGGACTTTAATTTCGTGAAAAGGGATTCTTCTTCGCTTGTGCGTGACAAGATGATTGCGCAAAGCGCGGAAAACCTCGTGGTGGTTGCGGAGGAGAAAAACTTTGTCAGAAAAATCAGGGGGCACATACCGTTTGAAATAGCTTTTTTCGGGTGGAAAAGAACACTCAACCAGCTTGAAGCATTCGGCCACGCACGCATAAGGGAGGGAAAGAAGAATGATGATGGCAGCAACAGCGGGCGCAAGCTCAAGACGGAAACGGGGCACTACATCGTGGACGTGGATTGTGACAAGGTTTTTTCCCTTGAGGACCTTGAATACAAGGCAAAAGAAGTGCCAGGAGTCCTTGAAACGGGGTTGTTCCTGGGTTACGCAGACAGGATAGTGCTACATAATGGCAGGGTGCGTGTTCTCAGCCGCAACGCCTGATTAACCGCTTTTTAAACTTGTTAGAGCCAGAAATAATTAAACTGCTTACGCTAAAATCCATAATCCGTTAGTATTACATCGATTACATCGTAGTATTCGTTAGTATTACCGCGCCACTGACAAGTGGCGCACATACTGCGGTGTGACAACAAACAGGCAAGTGAACAATTAAGCAATGTTTCTTTGCCTGTTTGTTGCGGAAGCAGGGGCTGTTGAGCGAAGCGAAACGCCCACGGTGCCAACTGCCGTTTCAGTTGCCGGTGTAGCTTAGCGGTCAAAGCACCACACTCATAAAACCCCTTGCGCGGGTTCATACCCTATCGGGCACAAGCGGCGCATATATGGCCTTTCTTCCCTTGCAGGGCAAGCGAAAGGCCGATAATATCAATTAGGGTTTTGGGCGATGTGGGGACCGGCAGTTCAAATCTGCCCACCGGCATTAAATTATTTGGAGCTTTATTACTGCTTGATCAAACGGGGCACACGCTCCCGTGAACCTCTCGCAAGGGCTACCGAAGGTGCCCGCTCCGTGAACCTGGGCAAGTGCGCTTGAGCGAAGCGAAACGCACGCTCCGTGAACCTGAGCAGAGGTTCCTGGCCACCGGCATTTAATTTAAAAACCAGTTTGGATTTATTTTTCTGCAATGACTCTGTCTGCCAGGGCTGGCTCGTTTGTTTTTGTCGCCGCTGTTTTTTTGTCGCTGTTGTTTTTTTACACTGCGTATGACAAGGAAACAAAAACCATTGTCCCGGAAAAGCTTTTGGCTGTAATTTTTTTTTCCGACGCAGCAAAAACCTGGTCGGAGCTGAACAAGGTTGCCGCTTTGGCGGCAATCGGCTTGATTTCTTGTGCGCTGATTGTCGGCCCGTTGTCAAAAATGTTTCCAAAAGCCTTTGGAAAATTATTGTTGTATAGAAAAGATGTTGGCATTGCAGGGTTCCTGTTTGCATTTTTGCACTCGGCTTATTCTCTTTTCGTGATTTATGGCCTTGACCTAAATAAAATGCTTTTTGCAAATCCCAAGTGGATCGGGTTCATTGCCGCGGCCCTGGCGTTCATTATTTTTTTCTTCATGGCAATAACCTCGACTGCGGATGCCGTGAAAAAAATGGGTTACGTGAAATGGAAACTCCTCCAGACAACAGGGTATGCGGCATTGTTTTTTGCGGTTGTGCACTTCGTGGTTTTGGAAACCAGGACCGGAAAAGGGCTTGACGTGAGGCCTTATGGCCTGTTGTTCCTGGCTTTGGCCATAACTGCACTGGTTGTCAGGATTGGGCTTTTATTCCTTCGCGCCCCCCAAAGGACCGGCTTTGAAGAGCACATAGGACAAACCTCAGAAAAAGATTCTTGAAAAAACAAATAGATTCTTTCCAAAGCTTTAAATTAAGCTTAAAATCCTTTTTCCCGCACATACATGGGTGTTTTTTTCCATGAAAAAATTCTTTGCACTTTTTTTGATTCTGGGCGTTTTTTTTGCCAGCTGCACAACACAAAGCCCGCCGCCTGCGGCACAGCAACCGCCTGCACCAGAAGAAAAAGGGACTCTTTCACTTTCAATTTCAAGCCAGGAATCCTATAACGAGGACTCTGATGTTTCCCAGATAATGGTTGACTTTGAAAGCATAAAAGCAATTGCATCCGACGGCCACGAACCCGGCCTTACTGTTAACGAAAAAATTTACAACCTGCTCGAGCTTGAGGGGGAGAAAGACGGGCTTGGCTCAACTGAACTGGAACAGGAGACATTTACAGGCCTGAAAGTCACTGTTTCAAAAATCCAGCTTCTGCTTGGAAATGGTGAAACCGTGCAGGTGGAACTGCCACAAAAAGAATTCAGCGTTGAAAACAATTTCAGGGTTACAAAAGACTCTGAAACAAACATAGTGCTTTACTTTGACCTTTACTCGATTGCCATGCAGGATGGAAAATACGTTTTTACCCCGGGCATGGTGAAGCTGTTTGGCGAAACGCAATTCGGGGAATTCATGAAAGCAATGGAGGAAGAAGAGGAGAAAGTTGAAGGCGAGCTTGAAAAACCGCGCCTTGAACAATTTGTTTTCCCATCAAGCGGCACTTCAGGCGAAAACGCGGAATTGAAGTGGAAGATTGCAAGCAACCTTGACCTTGAAGTGGCACACACTGCCGTGCACTGGGACCTGACCGGGGGCCACGGAGAAAACTTTGAAGAGTATGCAAACGCAAGTGAAATTCTCACTGACCGGACAAACGAGGAATTCACCACAGGCATACAGTTGCCGCAAGTCGAGGAAACATCCACGCTTTTTTTCAGGGTCCACGCGGTTGTAAACGTCCCGATTGGCGAGGTTACCCCGGCTTTCGAGGAATTACACCTGTACAGCGGCGAGGAAAGCATTATTATAACGGGGCAGGAAGAAACGCAGGAATTCAAGGAGTTCGTGGTCATGGCAGACGACTCGAAATTTGACCCAAATGAAATCACCGTCTCTCCCGGTGACATGGTGAGGATAACTTTCAATGTCCCCACAAGCGGGGTTTCGTGGGGCGGTCTTGACATGAGAAGCGATTACTTCAACACTGGCACAATCAAGCCAGGTCAAAGCAAGGCCGTTGAATTCACGGCTCCCGCGTCTTCGTTCAAGGTAAGGTCGTACTGGCCAAGTTCAAGCGTCCTCAAGGCAACAATGGACGTCACGGTTGAGTAATACCCGCGCGGCTATCAATTGTGACCACAAAAAAGAAAATTAAAAGGCATATCTGTGCTAATTTTTCTGCATGAAAAAGCAATTATCAATAATTCTTGTCGTGGTTTTTTTGCTTGCAGGCTGCACGCAGCAGGTCCAACAGCAAGCACCCCAAACAGGCAGCGAGGAAAACATTTCCAAAATGACAATTTCTTTTGTCGTCAACGATGGCAAGGAAAACATACTCGAAAAAACTGTTGAAGTGGAAAAAGGGACAACTGCACTTGAAGCACTCAGAGAGGCAACCGTGGTTTCTGGAAAACAATATGAGTTTGGTTTTTTCATCGAGTCAATCGCAGGGGTTGACGCCGGGCAGAGCCATTATTGGGCGATTTACGTGGACGGCACTTACGCGGAGAAGGGAATTGACCAGATAGCACTTGACAAGGACACGCAGATAAAACTGGTTTTGGAAGAAATCAGGGAATTCTAGAAGCCCGTTGCAGCCTTTTAACCAAGGAATTTTATCAAATCCCCTGCAGTCTTTTTAATAAAGCTTTTTCTGGAGAAAATCCGTGTGACCGCCCCGATAGTCTAGCCCGGCCAAGGACTATGCCCTCTCACGGCATCGACGCGGGTTCAAATCCCGCTCGGGGCACTTCACACTACAGTTAGAAAACAAGGGATGGTTTAAAAATTCCGTTCAGAACAGATAACTACATGGCCTTTGTCAATACTTTGCCTTATGTCAGCAACCCCATTGAAGAGTTTTCTGATTTTAAGTTCGTGAACTGGGAGAAGGACATTTATCCAAAGTTCAAGGGCGGGGCAAAGAAAGAAGAGAGGGATTTTTTCCTGGAACTTATAACAAAAAACAACTTAAAAAGCATAATTGATTTTGAGGTTGGTGGCGGGACTGAATTAAGCAGGGATTTTACAATTGAAAAAGTCTACCACGATTTTGGTGAAGAACAAAAGGAAAAAAGCCTTTTTGTGCAATTTCTAGCACGAAGGAAGTGAGGCCGTGCCTGAATTGTTGTTTTTTCTCGCTGCTTTTTTTGCGGAAGTCATAGGGACTGTTGCGGGTTTTGGCTCGTCCACGATTTTTTTGCCACTGGCACTGTTTTTCCTAGACTTTAAAACAGCGTTGATTATCGTGGCTTTTTTCCACATCTTCGGCAACCTTGGAAGAATCACCTTTTTCAGGCACGGGCTGGACAAAAAATTGATAATTCTCTTTGGCGTGCCAAGCGTAATCCTGACTATAATCGGGGCTTTGCTTGTGAACTATGTTCCCCAGGAATTGTTGAAATTGGTTTTAGGGGTTTTTCTGCTTGTTTTCTCAATTGCATCTCTTGCAAGACCGGGTTTCTCTTTTAAGCCAAGCATGAAAAATGCTGTAACCGGCGGGGCACTGTCGGGTTTTTTAGCCGGGCTAATCGGCACCGGCGGAGCGCTGAGGGGCGCATTTCTCACGTCATTTGGATTGAAAAAAGAAATCTACATTGCAACCGCTGCAGCCATTGCTTTAGCAGTTGATGCGACGCGCATACCGATTTATTTTGGAAGCGGTTTTCTCGAACAAAAATATTATTACTACATTCCTGTGCTTTTTGCAATCGCAATAATCGGCTCTTTCACAGGCAAAAAACTGGTTGACAAAATACCACAGGAAAAATTTCGAAAATTCGTGCTTGTTGCAATCGCGCTTGTAAGCCTGAAATTCATTTACGACGGAATGCAATTCCTGTTGTAGAAAAGAAAAGTCAAGGAGCGGATTTCCAAAGAATTGCAAAAACGTTTGTTTTTTAAGCAGTTAAACCGTTTATTTTCTTCATGAATGAGACTGTGAAGGGGATTGTCGGGCTTGTTTTTTTGATTATTGCAGTTGCAGTGCTTTTTGTGCCGGTCATGGGCCCGGTTATTTTGCTTGTTTACCTGCTTTTCCTGGTTTTTATTTCCATTAGGGTTGTGCAGCAGTACCAGACGGGCGTTGTTTTTTCACTGGGTAAACTGGACAGGACCCTTGGGCCTGGTTTGAACTTTATTTTTCCGGTCGTTGAAGCGGTGAAGGTTATTGACATGCGCGTGCTTACGATTGACATTCCAAGCCAGCAGGCGATAACCAAGGACAACGTCCCCGTGACCATAAACGGCGTGCTTTACTTCAAGGTGCTGGATGCTTCAAAGGCAATCATCAACGTGCAGGATTACGAGTACGCGGTTTCACAGTACGCACAGACGGCCTTGAGGGACGTAATCGGGCAGATGACTCTTGACGAGGTCCTTGCCGAGCGCCAGCAGGTCGGGGACCAGATAGAAAAAATCGTTGACAGGGAAAGCGGTGCGTGGGGGATAAAAGTCACGAACATCAAAATGCAGGACATTGACATGCCCGAGGATTTGAAAAGGCTCATGTCGAGGCAGGCATCCTCGGAAAGGGAAAAAAGGGCTACGATTATCAAGGCTGAGGGGGACAGGATTGCCGCTGAAAACCTTTCAAAGGCAGCGGAAATAATGGCAAAGTCCACGGGCGCAATGCAGTTAAGGACGCTTCAGACAATTGACGGGCTTGGCCCCACTGCTTCAAACACGGTTGTCATAGGGCTCCCAATGGAAATAATGGAGGCATTCAAGGCATTCGCAAAGGGGAAAGAGAAAAAATAGTCAGGCGTGCAATTCAAACCATTCAAGAATCTGCTGCACGAGGCTTGGATTGTTTTGGAGCATGGATGTGCCGTGCCCCGCGTTTTCAAGTTTGACGAGTTTTTTTTCGCCAGTCATCGCGGCATGGATTTTTTCCGCTGATTCAAAAGAATAGGCGTCTTCTTTGCTTGCGACAATCATTGTGGGCACTCCTGTTTTTTGTGCGGCTTCAAGGGGAAGCAGGCTTTTGAAGTCCTCACCGGGAGATAGTGCCACTGCGGCTTTGAAGCCGCTGCCTTCAAACGGGTAAATGATTGCAAGGTTTGCCCCGATTGAGGAACCGGCAATGAAAAAATCCGTGTAGCCTTTTTCTGAGAGGAATTTTTGTGCGGCAGCCAAGTCAAGATGCATGTTTTGAAAGTCCTTGTCGGACAGGTAAGCCGGGTTTGCAAGCGAGCCCTTTGAGCGGCTTTCTCCGTGCCCGCGCAGGTCAAGTGCAAGCACGCCATAACCATCTTCATTGAGGAGCTTGGCTAAGCCGGCGTATGCTTCTTTGGAGCTGTTGAACTGGTGGACAAGGATTGCCGCGCGGCTTGACTCGGCTTTCCAGTAATTGGCGTGGATTGTCACACTGTCTTTTGTCAAAAAGGTTACTTTTTGCATTTCAGACGACATTTCTCCTGCCTCTTGCGGGTTGCTTTGGGTGCACCCTAAAAGCGCTGTCAAGACCAGCGCCATAAAAAGCGTTTTTTTCATGCCCGCAAAAATAATGGTGGAAAACGGGGTTAAAAAACATTTCTTTGCCCAAAAAAATAGGGGCTGGCAAACCCAATAAAGCCATGCCTCCGTGGCTCAATGGCAGAGCAGCGGTTTTGTAACTATTGTTCAAGCAATTTTTTGCGTTTTAAGGTGGCAAACTAACCGCAGGTTGTGGGTTCGAGTCCCACCGGAGGCTTTTTTTCGGGGAAAAAAAGGGTTTTTTTTCATGAATGAGCGCGAGAAATCCACTGGTTTTTTTGCCTCGGCCTTTGCTGTCCTGGTTTTGCTTCCAGTGGCCCTTTTCGTGGTTTTTTTGCTTGCGGCAGGGTACAGGTTTGGCTTGGTTTCGACGGGGCAGATTCCAGTTTTTTTCGCCGCTGCAATGCTTGCCGTTTTGGCGGCTTTCCTGGTTTTGAGGCACCAAGTGAGGAAAGCTTTTTTCCAGTCGACAAAAAAATGAGGGCACTTGCTATATTTTTAAACTTAATTTAACTCGGAATCTATTGGTGAGCCTGTAAACAGTTTTTTATAATACTTGAAATTCATATTTATTACCGGCCTTTCACAGAAAGGCCACATAAGCGTCGCGGGCTCACGCAAGGGCCCAAGGGTTTTTTTATGGATGAAAGCGCTTTTTTTGAGAAACTATCTGATTTAGGCAAGGCGGAAAAGGAAAAGCAGAAAGCCCTGCTGCAAGCACAGAGCCATGCTGCTGATATCCTCAAGGAAGCTCATTTAAAGGCCCAAAAAATCGCTGAAAAAGCCGAAGAGGATTCTGTGAAAATCCAGGACGAAGAGCTTGCAAAGGCCCGAGAAGAAGCCGCGGTGGAAGAGAAAAAAATCCTGAAAAAAGCCCAGAGTGACGCTGAAAAAATAAGGGAGAGCCGCATTCAGCGGGAAACTGCAAAAAAACTGGCTCAAAAGGTTTTGGAGGGTTGAAAGTGTTTTTCCCCGTGAAAATGGCAAAAGCCAGGATAGTTGGCATCCGGAACCAGTTGCCGGAATTCGCAAAAACACTCCACGAGACAGGGATTGCCGAAGTCAAGGAAATTTCACCCAAGGATTTCCGGAAAGAAAGCGCGCTTGATTTTTTTGCAGAGGTTTCAGAAGAGCTTGTAAAGCTTGAAGCACTCAAAAAATACCTTCCTGAAATGCCCGTGGAAAAGCCAAGGCCTGAAATGAGCGCGGCACAGGCGTTGAGGGAAGCAAAAAAACTTGGGTTGAGTGAAAAAATTTCGGGGCTCCGGGAAAAAAAGGATGCGCTTTTGTCAAAAAAGCAGGACCTATTTGACACGCAGAAAAGCGTTTCAGTGTTTTCAAAATTCAGCATTGATTTTTCAAAACTTTTTGAGTCAAGCCTTGCAAGCGTGCTTGCTGCACGGTTCTTGAAAAAAAATTACTGGCTTTTCACAAAGGAGCTTTCAGAGCAAAAAATAATTTTCGAGGCGGCAGACAAGGAGCTCGACAAGGAAAACGTCATAGCCCTGGTTGCTTTTGAAAAAACCAGGGAAGCCGCTGTGAGGGCGGCACTTGAAAAAACCCAAGGCACAATAGAAAGCCTCCCGCAGATTGTTGGAACACCGCTTGATGCTGTTGCTGGAATAAAAAAAGAGATTGCAGTGGTTGAAGAACAAGCCCAGGCAATTGACTCCGGGCTTTTGGCTCTTTCAAAAGAGCATTACGCTGACATTTGCTTTATTTCAGAGATTCTTGAAATCGAGAGCGAGCGCGCACTGGTTTCCTCAAAGTTTGCGCGCACCGAGGACTTGTTTGTCCTTGAAGCATTCGTTCCGGAAAAAAACTTTGAAAAACTCTCACACATGCTTTCGGGCAAGTTTGGCGAGCGCGTTTTTGTCGAAAAGGCACCTGGGCATGAACTGCACGAGGAACTCGACGAGGTCCCTACTTTGCTTGACAACCCCCCGCAGCTTGGGGCGTTTGAGTTCATGACACGGTTTGTTTCGCTCCCAAAGAGCTTTGACATTGACCCCACAATTGTTTTTGCACTCGTTTTTCCGATTGTTTATGGAATGATGCTTGGGGACGTGGGGTACGGGTTGTTGTCAATCGCGTTTGCACTTGTTTTGATGAAAATCTCGGCCCCTGATGGATTGTTGCGGCCGATTTCAGCTGTGTGGGCTGTTGCCGCGGTTCCAAGCATCCTTTGGGGGATTTTTTTTGACGAGTATTTCGGCTTTTCGCACGTTCACCTGGCGGAAAAATTCGGCCTGCACATAGAGCCCATTTACCACGGCATGGAAAGGCTGCACAACATACAGGAGGTCCTCATGCTGACAATAGGGCTTGGCTTTGCCATAATTTTGCTTGGTTTTTTCCTCGGTTTTATCCGCGAGTGGAGGGAGGGAAACAAAAGCCATGCCATTGGAAAACTCGCATGGATAACGCTCCTGGTTTCCGGAACCGCCCTGCTTGGTTCAGTGGCACTTGGGACAGACGGCGTGGTTGGAACCGCTGCAATAGTCGGTTTTTTGGCTTCCCTGGCGGTAATTGTCAAGGCCGAGGGAATGATTGGATTGATTGAGATTCCAAGCGTGGCTGGAAACATTTTGTCCTTTGCAAGGATTCTTGCGGTGGGCCTTGCAAGCGTTGTAGTGGCTGCAACCATCAATGACCTGGTTTTCCCCTCCCTTGAAAACGGGATTGTGTTTTTCCTGATTTCTTTGCCGATATTTTTATTTGGCCATGCGTTCAATACTTTTTTAGGCATGTTTGAGGGCCTCATCCAGGGTGCAAGGCTTAATTACGTTGAATTTTATTCAAAGTTTTACTCAGGCGGGGGAAGAGAATTTTCCCCTTTCAGGGTGAAAAGAAAGTTTTCAAAAGGGAGGTAGAAAAATATGGCATTATTAGAAGGACCAGCAGGAATAGCCATTGGTGCAGGGCTTGCAATGGCCGGGGCTGCTTTGGCAACAGCGTGGGCACAATCAGCAATCGGTTCAAGCGCCATGGGCACAATAGCAGAGAGGCCGGACCAGGCAACAAAGCTCATAATCTGGCTTGCAATACCCGAAACAATCGTTATTCTGGGTTTTGTAATAGCACTGCTTTTGACGTTCCAGGTTGCACCGGCAGCCTGAGCAGATTAAAAAAAAACAGTGCTCCAAAAAAAAATTTTCCCCGGGGAAAAAAAATGGGGGGAGTTGGTTTTGAATGGGTCTTGAACAGCTGAGCAGGCAATTGCTAATGGACGCGAAAAAAGAGGCAAGTGCAGTCATTTCGCGCGCTGAAAAAGAAAAGGAACGAATAGTTTCAGAAGCGGAAGAGAAAAAAAAGCAGTTGCAGGCTGAGGCAAAAAGGAAAGCAAAAGAAATGGCACAAAGGCAGAAAAGCGAACTCGCAAGCGGAGCCTCGATACGCGCAAAGCAGATAGTTGACGCGGAAAAAAACGCGGCCGTTGAAAAGGCACTGCAGGCAGTCTTTGCAGAAATGTCCCTTGCACGAGAAGCAAAGCAGTATGAAAAACTGCTCAAAAGGCTTGCAGAGCAGGGCCAAAAGGAACTTGGAAAAGACAGCACAATAATTGTCAGCGAAAAAGACCATGCCCTGGCAAAAAAACTTTTTTCCGCCACGTCAAAAGAAACCGCGCCGATTACCGGCGGGGTGATTGTTTCAACCCTGGACGGCAAAATACGGGTGGATAATTCTTTTGAAGCGATTTTTGAGCAGAACAAGGACTGGCTCAAAAAAGAGGCTTTTGGAGAAATGTTTGGCGGGAAGGGAAAAAAATGACGCCTGTTTCAGGGAATGGAAATTATTTGAAGGTGCCACTAAAAGCCCTTGCGCCTGTACAGTCATTCCTGAAGGGAACGCTTGCGTACCGCGCGGTAAGGTACGGGTATGCAAACTCCCGCACCAAGGCAATGCGTGCAACATTATTGTCAAAAAAAGAAACCGACGCGCTCATTGAGGCAAAAAACATCCAGGAAATAATCGGGCTTCTTTCAAGGACCAGTTACTCAGCAGACCTTGTGGAAGAGGGAGTCGCTTTTTCCCGCGCAGACCTCGTTGAAATCGCCTTGACGAAAAACTTTTCCCGGACTTTAAAAAAACTTGTAAAGATTTCCCCAAAAGGCGACTCGGAAAAAATAAAGCGCGTCTTTGAACGCTACGATGTACTGAACGTGAAAAACCTGCTCCTTGGAGTGCACTTAAAGGAGCCGAAGCAAAAAATCAGGGTCCTGCTTATCGAGTCACCGGCCTTCAACAAGGCAGGCCTCAATTCACTTGCAGAGTCCACTTCAGTCAAAGAGCTTGTTGAAAAACTCAAAAACACGGACTATTATCCCCCCTTGGCCGGCAAAGTTTTGGACTACGAGAAAAGCCGCGAAATCAGGCCGCTTGTTTCGGCACTCGAGTCGCATTACCATAAAAAAGCCCTTGGCGGAACCGCCCATTCAACTGACCTTGGCTTGGCCGTGAAAAACATGCTTGACGCAGAAGCTGACGCAAAAAACATGATGATTGTCTTTCGCGGAAAAAAAGAGGGTTTTGAGGAAAAAAAAATCCGAGCCATGCTGATTGAAGGTGGAAAAATGGCAAGGCATGAACTGGAAAAAATCATTGCAGCAAAGTCCATCGAGGACGCGGCTAAAACCCAGAAACGCTTTGGGCTTTCGGATGCACTTGAGTTTTACAGAAAAGACCGCTCCATTGTGCATTTTGAGAATGCACTCGAACAGGGGATTTCAAAGCGTGGCTTAAGCGAGCTTAGGCGAAGCGTTCTTTCACTTTCCGCAATCGTCGGGTTTTTGTTCCTCAAGGAAAAGGAAGTGAGTGACGTGAGAAAAATCGTGCGTACAAAAGAGTTTGGTTTTACGCCTGAAGAAATCAGGAAACTGGTGGCGCCATGACGCCCGACAAACAGGAAATAATGGTGATTGCGGACTCTGAAACATGCACGGGTTTCCGCCTTGCAGGCGTGAGGGAGGCCCACGTTCTTGAAGGCAAAGAGGCGGAAAAAAAATTGTCCGAAGTAATCGAAGAACAGAAAGCCGGCGTTGTTATAATCAATGAAAGGCTTGTGCCTGGACTTGATTTCCGGCTGAGGAAAAAAATCGAGAGGATTGCAAAACCAGTCGTCATTGCAGTGCCGGACAAGAAAGGGCCAAGCGGCGAAGCAGAGTCACTCAAGGCACTCATTGCGCGCGCACTGGGATTTGAACTTATAAAATGAAAGAGAGGGATTGGAAAATGGGAGAACTATTCAAGATTTCAGGGCCAGTTGTTGTTGCGGAAAAAATGCAGGGTGCAAAAATCCATGACCTGGTGAGGGTCGGGAATGAAAAACTACTCGGTGAAATAATCAGGCTAAACGATGACAGGGCCACGATACAGGTTTACGAAGATACATCCGGGTTGCGGCCGGGGGAAAAAATCGAGAACACCGGCCTTCCACTGAGCGTGGAACTTGGGCCGGGGCTACTGCAATCGATTTATGACGGAATCCAACGCCCCCTGGAAATCATAAAAGGCGAGTCAGGTGACTTCATCAAAAGAGGCGTTGTCGCGAATTCCCTTGACAGGAAGAAAAAATGGGAGTTTTCACCGAAAGTGAAAAAAGGCCAGGCAATCCAGACAGGCGACACCATAGGAACGGTACAGGAAACCGCCATCATCGAGCACAGGATAATGGCCCCGCCAGGCATGAAGGGAACAGTTGAATCAATCAGTTCAGGAAAATTCACTGTAGAAGAAACCGTGTGCGTGCTCAAGGATGGAAAAACCACACACAAGCTTTCACTCATGCACAAGTGGAACGTGAAAACCCCGCGCCCGTATGCAAGAAAATTTGCGCCAACAATCCCGCTTATTACAGGGCAGAGGATTCTTGACACTTTTTTCCCAGTGGCAAAAGGCGGCGCCGCGGCAATACCAGGGCCGTTTGGTTCTGGAAAGTGTGTCAGCGGTGACACAACAGTACTTGTAAATAATGAGCTTGCAGAAATACAAACAGTGTTTGAAAAGGAACTGTATAACACCAATAACACTGTCGATTCAAATGAGCATGAAACAATAATAAAGCTCAAAGAACCGCTAAAAGTCTTTTCTTTTAATGGAAAAGAAATAACAGAAAACCTTGCAACGCACCTATACAGCGGAAAGACAAGCAGCGTGGTTGAAGTGAGGACACGCAGCGGCAAAAAAGCCAGATTAACTCCAGTGCACAAGCTGTTCAGGCTAAATGAAAAGCTTGAAATAGAAGAAACACGCGCAATGGACCTGCGCCAGGGAGATTATTTGATTTCCCCAAGAAAAATACCTTTTGAGGAAAGATTGCAGGAAATAAAAATAGATTTTGACTGCAGGGTCACAGATGAAGACGCAATCATGAAAATGAAGCAAATAATCAATGAAAAATGCGCGGAGCTTGGAATGACAAAAAAACAACTCGCGTTACGAATTTGCGCAAGCTATCATTCATTGCTTGCGTATTATCTTGAGAGGAACAAACCCACGCTTGATTTCATCCAAAAAATCGAAAACTTCAGCGGGCAAAAAATAGTTTTCCACAAAATCAAGACAGAAAGGCATTCTAACCAAATAAAAGTGCCAGAATACCTGGATGAAGAATTTGCCGAACTTGTCGGATTCCTGATGTCTGATGGTTCAACCAAGGGCGGACGGGTAATCGAGTTTTATAACAATAAAAAGGAATTGAGGGAAAGGGTAAAGTATCTTTTGAAAAAAGTCTTCGGGCTTGAATCAAAAGACACTTACGCAAGGACGGTTGAAGCCGTGAGCACGACAAGCACTGCTGCGGTAAGAATACTGCACAGCCTTGGATTTCCGCTGAGGAAAAAATCAAGGAATGTATGCATGCCAGTACAGCTTCTTGCCTCTCCAAAAAACGTATCCAAAGCATTCCTCAATGCATATATTCCATGTGACGGGCACATCTCGGAAAACGACATAGAAATATCTACCGCCTCAAAAAAAATGCAGACCGGACTGTCTTACCTGCTTGCAAAACTCAGCATATTGCATAAAGCAAGTGAAAAAACCACAAACGGGGCAAAGTATTACAGAATATTCATACCTCCAAAAGAAGCAAACAAAATCTCGCAATACTACAATAAAAAATATTATTACACGTCTACAGACATAGTCCCAATGACACCCGGATTGTTCAGACAAATTTTGCAGCAGACAAAACCATGGGAACTCCAAAAGAAAGGAATCTCCACTATTTCCTATTACAAGGAGCTAAACCAGACTACACACACATTTCAGCAAGTCATAAAGGAACTTGGGATTACAGGCAGCATGGCAGAATTCGCACAGGCACTCGAACACGTATTTTGCGACGAAATAGTTGAAGTAAAAGAAATAAACGAACCACAAACAGTGTATGATCTTACTGTTCCGCACACCCATAACTTTGTTTCTGGAAACCAGCCAATGATTCTCCATAACACCGTGACACAGCAGCAGCTTGCAAAGTGGAGTGACGCAAACGTCATAGTCTACGTTGGTTGTGGTGAGCGGGGAAACGAAATGACAGAAGTATTGACAGAATTCCCGGAGCTCGTTGACCCAAAGACCGGAAAGCCGCTCATGGAGAGGACCGTGCTCATTGCAAACACTTCAAACATGCCGGTTGCAGCAAGGGAAGCATCCGTGTACACGGGGATAACAATTGCAGAGTATTACAGGGACATGGGTTATGACGTTGCATTAATGGCTGACTCGACTTCAAGGTGGGCTGAGGCAATGAGGGAAATCTCGGGGCGCCTCGAGGAAATGCCGGGGGAAGAAGGCTACCCGGCATACCTTGCAAGAAGGCTTGCAGAATTCTATGAAAGGGCCGGAAGAGTCGTATGCATGGGGCAAGACAGCCGAGAGGGAAGCGTGAGCACAATCGGGGCAGTTTCGCCGCCGGGCGGGGACATCAGCGAACCAGTCTCACAAAATACTCTGCGTGTCACAAAGGTTTTCTGGGCACTTGATGCAAAGCTTGCGCAAAGAAGGCACTTTCCTGCAATCAACTGGCTCAAAAGCTATTCACTGTACCTGGACACACTTGAAGAGTTTTACACAAACAGCGTGTCATCAGACTTTGTCGCCATGAGGACCAGTGCAATGGCGCTACTGCAGAAAGAATCAGAACTCCAGGAAATCGTGCAGTTAGTCGGGCCTGATGCCCTGCCTGAAAAGGAACAGGAAGTTTTGAATGCGGCAAAAATGATACGCGAAGACTTCCTGCAGCAGTCAGCCTACCACGAGGTGGACACTTATTCGTCACTGCACAAACAATACCTCCTGCTTGGATTGATTATGAAGTTCCACGAAAAAGCGGAGCATGCAATTGACAATGGGGTGCAGTTGAAAGCCATAAGGGATGTCAAAGTAAAAGAAAAGATTTCACGGTTCAAGGAAATCCCGGAAAGCGACGTTGACAAAAAGGCAAAAGAGATTTCAAACGGAATTGAATCAGAGTTTGATTCTTTGGCCAAGAGTGCGGGAAGGTGAAGAAAAAATGCTGAAGGAATACCAGACAGTCAGAAACATAGAAGGCCCCCTTGTATTTGTCGACAGGGTGGAAAATGCCGCATACAACGAACTGGTTGAAGTTGTTTTGCCAAACGGCGAGAGAAAAAAAGGCCAGGTGCTTGAGACGTCCAAAGGAATCGCGGTCGTGCAGGTGTTTGGAACCACGACGGGCCTTGACACCCATTTGACAAAAGTGAGGTTTCTTGGGGAAACAATCAAGCTTAGCGTTTCAGAGGAAATGCTTGGGCGCGTGTTCAACGGGCTTGGGGAGCCGCGTGACAATGGCCCGGCAATAATCGCAAAAGAAAGGGTTGACATAATCGGCGCGGCAATCAACCCGGTTTCAAGGGCAAAGCCCGAGGAATTCATCCAGACAGGGATAAGCACGATTGACGGGCTCAACACGCTTGTAAGGGGGCAAAAGCTCCCGATTTTTTCCGGGGCGGGCCTGCCGCACAATGACCTGGCAGTGCAGATTGCACGGCAGGCAAAAGTATTGAACGAGTCGGAGAGCTTTGCAGTCGTGTTTGGCGCAATCGGAATCACGCACGAGGAAGCAAACTTTTTCATCAAGGACTTTGAACGAACAGGGGCACTGGAAAAAAGCGTTTTGTTTCTGAACCTTGCAGATGACCCGTCAGTGGAAAGGTTGATAACGCCAAGAATGGCTTTGACAACCGCAGAGTACCTCGCGTTTGAGAAAGGCATGCACGTGCTTGTCATTCTCACTGACATGACGAATTATTGCGAAGCTTTAAGGGAAATAGCGGGTGCAAGAAAGGAAGTCCCGGGAAGAAGGGGATACCCGGGTTACATGTACACGGATTTGGCGTCAATTTATGAAAGGGCGGGCGTCATCAAGGGAAAAAAGGGTTCAGTGACACAGCTTGGAATACTTTCCATGCCGTCAGATGACATCACACACCCAATCCCAGACCTCACTGGATACATAACCGAGGGGCAGATTGTTGTCGGCCGCGACCTGCACCGCAAAGGCATTTCACCCCCGATTGACGTCCTGCCATGCCTTTCAAGGCTCATGAACCTTGGAATCGGAAAAGGCAAGACGCGCGAAGACCACAGGGGAGTGGCCGACCAGCTGTACGCATCATACGCTGAAGGCCGCGACCTGCGAAGCCTGAGTGCGGTTGTGGGGGAAGAAGCGCTATCCGAAATTGACAAAAAATTTTTGAAATTCGCCTCAGAGTTTGAGAACAGGTTCATCAGGCAGGGAAAAAACGAAAACAGGACAATCGAGCAGACCCTTGACCTTGGCTGGGAGTTATTGTCGACTATCCCTGAATCGGAACTCAAGAGGGTAAAGGTGGAGTACATTGAAAAGTATGGGAAAAAATACCGGAGGGCCCTTGCGTGAGCCCGCGACGCGTTCGGCTTTCAGCCGAACTTGCCTTCGGCAAGCCCCATGTGGAAGTGACTTTGAGTGGCTGAAGAAACAAAGACAACGCGCCTTGAACTGATTGAGACACGCAAAAGCATACGCCTCGCGGAAAACGGGCACAAGCTTCTCAAACAGAAAAGGGACGTCCTGATTCTTGAGTTCTTCAAGATTCTGCAAAAGGCAAAGGACCTGCGCTCTGACCTGAACAAACAGATTGGCGCTTCTTTCCGCTCCCTGGCTTTGGCAGAGGCTTTTGACGGGGTTCTCGAAGTGGAAGCAACCGCCAGGTCAGTAAAGTCGGCCCCGGGCGTTGAAGTGAAAAGCAAAAACGTGATGGGCGTAAACATACCGGAAATAAAAGGCGAATCGGTTTCAAAAACGCTTGAACAGCGCGGGTACCCGATTGTCGCTTCAAGCGCGCGCATCGACGAGGCGGCGGAAAATTTTGAAAAAACACTCGACCTTGTGATACAGCTTGCTGAAAGCGAGAACGCCCTCAAAAGGCTGATAAAGGAAATCGAAAAAACCAAAAGAAGGGTAAACGCGCTTGACTACGTGCTTATCCCAAAGCTCCGGGCAACGGCAAGGTACATTTCAATGAGGCTTGAGGAAATGGAGCGCGAACAATTCATGGCTTTAAAGACCATCAAGGCAAAGCTTGAGGCAAACGCTTAAAAAAAACAAAAAACAACAAAGGATAAGGTTTAAAAAAAAAAGTAAAAGCCATTAAGTGGAAAAAAAAGGTGGAACTTTTGAGTGATGAAAAATACCTGCAGTTTGTAGCCAATTACGAGGACTGGGTGGCAGTGAAAAAATTGAAAATAACTGACGTGACCGACCCATTGGTGGTTGCAGAGTTCCTCGCGGGCCTCACGGTGTCTGTTGACATGAAAATCGAGCAGAACCTCGGGAAAACCGTTGACCTGAAAAAACTCGACGCTGCAATCAACGGGCTTGGTTTCGGGAAAGGGGACGTTGCGCGCGCACTCGAAGAAATAAACACCCGCAAAATTTCTGCGGTAATCAACGAGATAACGGAACTTGAAAAATTCCAGAAAAACGAGCAGAAGGAACTTATCGGCTTCTGCAAAGCATATGCAACGCGCAGGGCACTCAAAGCCTGCGGGCTGAACGTGGATTACTCCGGTGTCGAGATTCCGGCCTTGAAGAGGCTGAAAAAATCAAAGGGATAAACATCCATGCCCTTTGCGCCTGAATGGTTCCTGGAAATTTTTTTTGCCGCCCTGAGCTCGGCCGGGCACCCGTTTTTCTGGCTGCTTGCATCAGCCGCCCTGTACTGGAAAGGCAGGGAAAAAGAATCGTTTTTTCTCCTAAACGCAATTGTCCTGACAGGGCTTTTTGTCGCGGTTCTCAAAAGCTTTTTCATGGTTCCGCGCCCAACCAGCCTCGTGGACAACAGCCTGCTTGGAAAACTCGAGAACAGTTTTTCCTTTTCGTTCGACAAATATTCTTTTCCATCCGGGCACGCGGCGACAATTGCGGGAGCATACGGTTTTTTGCGGGAAAAACTTTCAAGGCCCGCAGAGTTTTTTTTCCTTGCACTCGTGCTTGGCGTGGGTTATTCGCGGATTTTTCTGGAAAGGCATTTTGCCGTTGACGTGGCTGCAGGCATCCTGCTTGGGCTTGCCGTTGGAAGGCTTGTGTGGGTTTTTTTCGACAGGCACTGGAGCACGCACTCAAAAAGGCTTTTAGTGCAGGAAGAGCTTGGCGTTATAGTGGCAAGCTTCCTTCTTGTGGCAGTGTTTTTTTTGTTTGAAGGAATTTCAGCCTCGGCAATAATAATCGGGTATTACCTGGGCCTGTTTTTGTTCAAGTTCACGGGCCATGACAATCTCCCTGTCGGCGGAAAGCCATGGGCCAAAAAGACCATTGCAGGGTTTTTGGGCGCCCTGGCGGTTTTATCCCCGATTGCCTTTGGCTTTTTGCCCGTTTTCTGGGGCGGTTTCCTGCTTTTTCTTGCCGGATTCTGGCTTTCTTTCCTGTTCCCGGTCGCCTACGAAAAAGCTTTAAAGAACAAAACGGTCAAAAAGATTATTTAATACAAATTAAACTTGTTTGGGTCGACAAGTATTACAGAACCATCGCAGGATGGTTCATATACGCTCCGTGAACCCGAGCAAGAGTTCCCCGCCTTAGCATAGTAGCTAATGCGTCCGGCTGTAGGTTTTTGGATTTTCTTCCCCCATTGGCGGAAGAGAATGCCAGGCATTCGCCCGAAAATGGCCTGTGCTGGCATTGCCCGAAAAAAAAGCGGGTACCGGAAGATCCCCAGTGCAAATCTGGGAGGCGGGATTACTACATAACAAAAAGTATTTAATAATCAAACGACCAGTATTAATTTGGCGGAAAATATGCAAAAACAAAACACAGTCACTATTTCAAAAGAGGAATATGCTTTTCTGAAGAAAAAATCCGAAATGGCCGACAAGCTGTTAGAACAGGCGAATGCGATTGAAATTGAACTTGTTAACAGGAAACTTGACCGAATTAACCGAGAAATAAGGCAAGGAAAAAGAAAACTTCTTAATTCTGAACAAGCATTGGGCGAGTACGCAAAATACCTGAAGTAATGCCAATGTACACCGATAAATATGAAGAAAATTGGCCAAAATATTTCAATAACATTTCAAACGAAATGAAAGAAAGA
>JACQJF010000038.1 GCA_016198165.1 Candidatus Iainarchaeum sp.
ACGAAAAAGAGGACAAGAAAAAGCTCGAGGAAAAAAAAGAAAAGGAAAAAGCAGGGCAGGCACTTGAAGTAAAGAGAAAAACCGGAAGAAGCTGAATGAATTTCCTCAAAAAAAACATCAGCAACACGCCGTTTGTCGGGGTCTTCTGCGCCCTCAGCAACAAGGCAATACTACTGCCCCCGCATGTAAGCAAAAAGGATGAATTGGAATTCGAGGAAAAACTCGGCGTCAGGCCAGTAAAATCCACGCTTGCAAATTGCTCCCTCGTGGGAGTCCTGGGCCTGTTGTTCGAGGAAAAAATAGTTGTCCCGGGGATAACGACAATGGAAGAGAAAAAATCGCTTGAAAAACAGGGGCTTGAAGTCATGGAAGCCGGGCAGACGGAGGCATTCGGAAACCTTGCAACACTCAACGAGTTCCACGGTTTCGCAAGCCCGCTCCTCTCAAGGCAAACCGTGAGCGCAATGGAAAAATTCTTCAAAGTCGGGTTTTCACGCCAGAAAATAGCCGGCATGGACATTTCCGGTGCCTGCCTTGAAGCAAACTCGAATGGCTTTATCGTGAACCCTGGTGTTTCCGCAAAGGAATTCGAGGAAATTGAAAAAAAACTCCAGGTAAAAGGAGTTGCAACAACGGCAAATTACGGGGACCGGTTCGTGGGAAACAGCGTCCTTGCAAACAACCGCGGCGCTATAATCGGCTCGATTACGACCACGCATGAAATAACCAGGATTGACGAGGCTTTCAGGAGGTGAAGTGAATTGGAAAGCACGAAAAAACTCGAGAATTTCGAGGTAAAAGGGAAAGTAAAGACAAAAGAGGGGGAAAAACAGTTCCTGAGGCAGTTAAAGGCATTCGGGGAGAAAAACGCGTCTGAAAGAATTTTAACTTTTTTTGGTTCACAAAACAAAATCAAGAGAAGGCACATAAAAATCGAGGAAGTGAAAAAACTTGGCTGAAGAGAAAAAAATTTCGCTCAACGAGGAACAACTGGCACAGCTCTTCCAGCTTGAAAACCAGAGGTTCTCGGCAACCCAGGAAAGGATTTCAACCCTGAGGAGCATCCTCGTGGAAATGCTTAACGCGCGCGAGGCAGTGCAGGCAATCTCCAAGGGACAGAAAAACAACAAGGCACTCATCCCCCTTGGGGCGGGGGTCTTGGTTGAGGCATCCCTTGAGAACAACAAAACGCTCCTGTTTTCAATGGCCGGGGGCGTCGCACGGAAAAAAACCACCCAGGAAATAGAGGCTGAGCTGTCAAAAAGGATTGAAAGCGTTGAAAAAAGCATTGAAAGGGAAAACACTGAGGCAAACAGGCAGGCCGGAAACCTCAACAACATCCTTGCAGCAGCCAACGCTACAGCGGCAAGAAAAAGACAGGCACGGGTTTAAACGAAATGTTTGACCTGCTGAAAAAAAAACTGGCTTCTTTCACCCAAAAAATCAGCGGTGCACTGGAAAAAAAAGAACAGCCAGGGCCCGCACAGGAAAAAACCGCTGCACAAAAAACTGTTTCTGAAGAAGCACCCGGCAAAGAAGCACTTGGGAAAGAAACACCGCCAGCTGAAGAAAAAACATTTCCACAGGAAACCGAACAGCCGCAGGTAGAACCGCGACTCCAGAAACAGGCTGTGGTGGAAGAAACCGCAAGAGTGGAAGCGGAAGAGAAAAGAAAACTCGCGCCAAAAATCGGTGCGGCAAAAAAAATCGTTTCGGTATTCACCGGAAAAGTCAGGATTTCGGAAAACGAGCTAAAACCATTTGTCGAAGAACTGGAGCTTGCCCTGCTTGAAGCAGACGTGGAGCAAAACACCGCGACCCACATTTGCACAAAGCTTGGGGAAAAAATCGTGCAGCGCGAATTCGGAGGGCAGAAAGTGAAAGAGCAGCTGCGGGAACTTGTAAAGGAAACACTTGAAGAGACAATGAAATGCCGCACAATTGACCTGCTTGGAAAAGCCAGGGAGAAAAAACCACTCATCATACTTTTCCTCGGGCCAAACGGAGCGGGAAAAACCACGACGATTGCAAAGCTTGCCGCTTTCTTCAAAAAAAACGGGTTTAGCGCGGTTTTTGCCGCAGGCGACACTTTCAGGGCCGCCTCAATAGAACAACTGAAAAAACACGGCGAAAAAACAGGCACGCGCACAGTGAGCCACGCTTACGGCGCCGACCCGACAGCAGTCGCGTTTGACGCAGTGAAAGCCGCACAGGCAAACAGCATAGACGTTGTGCTGATTGACTCTGCAGGAAGGCAGGAAACAAACAAAAACCTCATAGAGGAACTCAAAAAAATAAACAGGGTAATAAAACCGGACTTAAAGATTTTTGTGGGGGAATCATTGAGCGGCCAGGCAATCCTCTCACAGGCGCGCGAGTTTGACAAAGAAATCGGGCTTGACGGGTTCATACTCACCAAAATGGACGCGGATTCAAAAGGCGGAACCGCTGTTTCACTCATCTTCAACCTGAAAAAACCGGTTATTTTCATGGGCACTGGGCAGGAATACGGCAACCTGGAGGAGTTCAGGGCTGGAAAAATAATAGAACGCATAGTGTAGAACCGCACCGGAAGCAAACCATAGAAGCATTTTTATAGGTTTTTTTTGAAAAAATAGTCTACGGGTGTTTTTTCCATGATGATAAAGGATTTGAAATCAGGAAATTCTTTTACAGAAATAAGCGGTGAAATCGTCTCCATTGGCGAGACACGGGCATTTGCAAGCCAGAGGGGCTCCGGAAAAGTCGCAAGCGCGGCACTGCGCGACGATGAAGGCGAGGAAGTAAGGCTGAGCCTCTGGAACGAACAGATAACCCAGGTAAAAGAAGGTGACCACATCACAATCGAAAACGGCTGGTGCAGCGAATGGCAGGGCCAGAAACAGGTCAGCACCGGAAAACAAGGCACGCTCAAAGTCGGGAAATGAAATAAATCAGGTTTTTCTTTTGCCTTTTGGTTGTTTCAAACCTAGTTTTTCAAGGAAAAAATCCCTGCAATGGCTCGGATTGACGTTTGCAGGACGCCCTATTTTCAATCCAAGCAGCCTGTCAAGGCCCACTTCAATCCACACTTTCTGGCCGCGCTGGTAAGATAAATGCTCCAAGGCGGGAAACTGGGCCAAGTGGTTCCTTATGAACTTGCGAAGGCTAGTGGCGTCAAGTTCGTGAACGCCCAGTGGAGAGACAATCATGACCTTGTGCGCGGCCTGGTTGTGCCAGTGCCCCTGCTGTACCAGGAAATGAATTTTCCTGGAAAGAGCTGCCTCCAGGCTCAGGGTCTTGACTTCGATTTTCACATCGCCCCTGCTGCTTGGCTTTATGAAATCATAACCCTCCTGGTTCGGAGCGGCTGGCACCCAGTGGGGATACATTTCATGCACCAATTCCTCTCCTATCCTGCCAAGCAGCCGGGCTTTTTCACCAGCCTCAATAGCCTTAATAGCCCTTGCGCCCAGGAATGGCTCGCCGGTCTGCGGATTGACTGCAAGCGGCCTCTTTTTCTTACGCCTGGCTAAGGGAATTTTTTTAGGCACCTATACACAAACACCCGAAAACAGAATTAAGGGTTTCCCTTAGCGCCAAGGCAAGGAAAACCGGTTTTTTTACGTTGACCGCAGTAAAAGGATACCTTTAAATTAACCTTGAAGGCATTATATAATAGGGTTGGATCAATAATTAACTGATTTTTTTCTTGAAAAAAAACTGGTTCTTATTGGTCTTTACCGTTTCTACGTTCAAAAATGGAGGATTAAGAAATGCAATTCAATAAGAAATTCCAAAAACCCATCCCTGTCAGGGAAGGCGAAACATACGATGTCACCATTGAAAACATTGGAGAAAAAGGTGACGGAATAGCAAAAGTCGACGGTTATGTCATAATCGTGCCGAAAACCCAGAAAGGGGAAAGAGTCAAGGTCAAAGTGACTGCCGTAAGAGGAAAAGTCTCTTTTGGGGAAGTCATTGAAAAACTTGGAGAAGCCCCGGCCGAAGAAGAAAAGGAAAATGAAGACGAAGAAGAGGGCGGCGAAGAGGAAATGGATGACGACGAGGAAGAAGGCGAAGAAGACGCCGACCTTGAAGACGAAGAAATGGAGGAAGACCAGCCGGAAGAGGAAAAGTAAAACCCTTTTCCTCTAAAAAAATTTTTTTTTTAAACTCATTTGGAGAAGTGATGTCAAAAAATGGAAAAAAACATGCCGCAACCTACAGAGGCGCTTAGGCTGAAGCTTTTGAAAGAAGAGTTCAAGCTCAGGAAAAAACAGCCAACGGCCTGGACAAAAACAAAATTCAGGAAATACGCGAACTTTAGAACCAGGAAAGCCGAAGCAGTAGTCGAAGCAACCGTTGCAGCCGCAGCAGTCGCTCCGACAAAAGCTTGAACAAATTTTTAAGCGCCTGAAAGACTCTCCACAAAGGAAAATCCCCCTTAAAATGGGAGTCAACAGGTACATACATTTCGTGAACCCAAGCAGGGGTTCCGTTTATCTATTTTTTTAACCAAAAAATCCTCTTGGTGCAAACCTTGTCTTTAGGCGAACAGCTCAGAAAAGCAATTGAAAGGCTGCAAAACTCTTCCTCGCTTGACAAAGAGACGGTCAAGGAAGCGGTCAAGGACATACAGCGCGCACTCATTTCCGCGGACGTGGAAATAAACACGGTCCTTGACCTGAGCAAAAAAATAGAGGAACAGGCATTCTCAAGCCTCCCGGCGGGCATTACGCGCCGCGAACACATAATCAAGACAACCCATGACCTGCTTGCACAAGCACTAGGCGGGGATGCAAAGCCACCTGAAAAACCAAAGAGGATACTCCTTGCAGGGCTCTATGGTGCCGGAAAAACCTCATCGGTTGCAAAGCTTGCAAAATGGTACGCTAAAAGGGGCCAGAAGGTCGGCGTGATTTGCGCGGACACCTACAGGCCCGCGGCATTCGAACAGTTAAAGCAGCTAAGCGAGAAGGCAAAAATACCTTTTTTTGGAATCGACGGGGAAAAAAACGCGGCAAAAGTCGCAAAGCAGGGTCTTGCGCATTTCATGGGATTCGACCTGGTCATTTGTGACTCTGCCGGCAGAAGCGCACTGGACACGGGGCTCGTAAAAGAAATAAAAGAAATAAATTCCGTTTTTTCACCGGACCAAAAATGGCTGGTGCTGAGCGCGGACATAGGCCAGGTAGCGAAAAAACAGGCACAGGCATTCCACGACGCGGTCGGGATTAACGGCGTAATCATCACAAAAACCGACGGCTCCGGAAAAGGCGGGGGCGCCATGGCGGCATGCAGGGCGACAGGCGCAAAAGTCTTTTTCATCGGCACCGGGGAAAAAATGGATGACTTCGAGGAATTCGAAGCCAAGCGGTACTTGGGCAGGATAATGGGCTTTGGAGACCTTGCGGCACTGCTTGAAAAAATAGAGCAGGCAAAAGAAGAAAGCGGAATGGATGTAGAAGACCTGCTTGAACAGGAATTCACGCTTGAAACATTTTACGCACAACTGGTCGCGGCACGAAAAATGGGGCCGCTTGGAAAAGTAATGGAAATGGCAGGCCTCTCGCAAAGCCTCCCGAAAGAGGCACTTGAAATAGGCGAGGAAAAACTCGGGGCATTCAAGGTAATAATGGACTCGATGACCAGGCAGGAAAAAAAGAACCCCGGCCTACTCAACAAAAGCAGGATTGCCAGGATAGCCAGGGGAAGCGGGACAAGCGAGGAAAGCGTGCGCGAACTCATAAGAAACTACAGGAACATGGAGAAAATGTTTTCGCAATTCAAGAACCTCAACGAGGAAAAACTCAAAAAAGGCGGCATACAGTCACTCCTCAAGGGCTTCCGCGGGGCAAAGAAAAAAAAATTCAAAATCAGGTGAAAAAAAAAGTGCTTGACCTTTTTGCGCTACGCATTGGCATTGTGATAATCGGCTCAGTGCTTGCAGCATACACCGACTACAAAAAAGGCCTCATTTACGACTCGATAACCCTGCCCATGATTGGCGCCGGCACCCTCTTCAACCTGCTTGAACAGGAGTTCACCGGAATCTGGGCGGGTGCACTGGTTTTTGCAGCAGGGTACCTGTTGTACGCCACTGGAAAAATCGGGGGCGGGGACGTCAAACTCTTTAGCGCAATCGCCCTGCTCCTGCCGTTCTACAAGGAAAACGTTTTCATCCTCAACGTCCTGTTGTTTTCAGGCCTTGCAGGGTTAACGTTTGTTTCAGTCAATTACCCGCTGAAATACCTCAGGACAACCCCCATCAGAAACGCGCTTGAGGAAAACAAGGCAGGCCTTGCAAAAAGCGCAATGTTTGCAATTGCCATCGCAGCGTATTTTTTCGTTCTGTCTTCAAGTGGCTTTGTGTCAACAACCTACCTGCTTGTTTTCGGGGCACCCATGGTTTTCGGGCTCCTGTTCCTCGCGTTTGAAAAAGGCATCCGGGAAAAAATATTCCTCAAAAAAATCCAGGCATCAGAGCTCGAAGAAGACGAAATCATTGCACGCGAGTTCCTGGACAAAAAAACCATTGAAAAACTCGGCCTCGGGTTAAAAGGCGTGATTGACGGAAAAGCACGCAGAAAAATCCTGGAACTTGGGCTAAAAGAAATACCGGTTTACAGGAACCTCCCGAAATTCGGGCCATTCATCCTCCTTGGCGTGATTGCCGCGCTTTTTGCACCACCCTTCATTGCACTGGCTGCGTGAAAAAAAAAATGAAAACCGGCAAAGAATACATGGAACTTGCACTCAGGCTTGCAGCAAGGGGAAGCGGGCGCGTTCTGCCAAACCCACGAGTCGGAGCAGTAATAGTCAAAAACGGGAAAATAGTCGGACAGGGTTTTCACAAGCATTTCGGGGGGGCACATGCGGAGGCAAACGCGCTTAAAATGGCTGGAAAAAAAGCGCAAGGCGCGACAATTTACCTGACGCTTGAACCCTGCACGGGGATTGGGAAACAACCACCATGTGCACATGCACTCGTAAAGGCAGGGATAAAAGAAGCCGTGATTGCTGCACTTGACCCGAATGAAGGCGGACGCGGAGCAAGGCACCTCAAAAAGCACGGGATAAAAGTCACGACCGGGGCCATGGAAGAAGAGGCGCTTGAACTGAACAAGGATTTCAACAAGCACGCAAAAACAGGCAAACCATTTGTACTGGTAAAGACTGCGATAAGCCTGGACGGGAAAATAAGTTACGGGGACGGGAAATCAAAGCAAATCTCAAGTGCAAAAAGCAGGGAAAAGGCAGTTGAAATGCGCAAATGGTTCTCTGCAATAATGGTCGGAAAAAACACGGTCATCAAGGACAACCCGCTTCTTACTTCCCGAGACAAAAAAAATACGCCCATAAGAATCATTGCCACACGAAACTGCCGCCTGCCGCAAAACGCCAGGGTTTTCTCAAAAGACGCGCACACAATCGTGACATGCACAAGGCACGCTGCAAAAAAAGACATTGAAAAAATAATCTCCAAAGGCGCGGGCGTGCTTTTAGTCGAAGAAAAAAACGGGAAAATAGACACCAGTGACATGCTTTCCAAACTCGGCCAGGCAGGCATCGCAAGCATCATGGTCGAGGGCGGGGCAAGGACAATCACGGAACTGCTCCTTGCAAATGAGTGCGACGGGATGATTCTCTGCGTCTCGCCTTTTTTCATCGGAAAAGGCACAAGCATAGTTGAAGACACGGAACTATTCAGGCGCTTTGAGTTTTACAAAGCCGAAAAAGTAGGGCCGGATTACTGGCTGCATCTTAGAAGACATGACCGGTTTTCAAAATTCAAATCTTAAAATCTTTAAGATTATCTTAAAGTATTTTTAAAATATCTTTAATTTGGCTTTGTGCATTTCAATCAGTTAAAATCCAGATACTGCAATTATTACTAATCATCTGAATAGTGCGTTAGTTTTTTCTGTTTTTTATCACCGGCTTCCAAAAGAAGCCATTTCAGTTTTGGTTCTACGCTCCAATACTTGTCTTTTCCGTCTTTCCTCCTAAGGTACAAACAGCCATTAGTTTCCAACAATTGAACGTATTTTGAAACATTTGAGCGTTGGGTTTTTGTAATTTCTGAAAGCCGTTTGTTGGTAATTTCAGGGTGTTTTACTGCTTCCAAAAGTATACTTCTTGGCTTTGGCTGTATTTTTGCCAAATATCTTTTCTCAGTTACTTCCCGGAGAATTATCGCGATATCGTTTTTATCCAAAATTACAGGCTGTTCTTTAGTCGCTTCAAGAACTGCGGTATTCAGGCTATTCAATATATGCCGGATATTTCCTGAATACAAATCGAACAATGCTTCCAATCCGTCCGGCGTATATGGAATAAGGTATCTTAAATTTTCAATTTTTAAT
>JACQJF010000029.1 GCA_016198165.1 Candidatus Iainarchaeum sp.
GCAATTGATTTCTCAAAATTTTTTTCTAAATGTTCGTAATCAATTATTCTAACTTGTTTTCTCCAAATGCTAAAACCAATCATTTTTGAAAAATTTTCTCGGCCTACATTTTTTGAAACAGTTAAACGATAAACATCTTTGGTTCGCGTGATTATTCTTCCATTTATAATTGAGTCTTGCTGCCCGACAAAATTTACTTTTTTTAAAGTAGTCTCAATATGAAATCTTCTAAACAATAAGTCTTGCATATACTCTAGCAAAGCATTGTTAGCACTTGAAGCCACATATATTGCCAAGTGCAATCTATCGCTTGGACTAACACAGGCTGTTCCTTCCGAATCAGCCAGCCCCCGCACAAACTCAGCTGGGAACTCTTCAATGAACGGTTTTGCTTTTTCAAAATCCTGTTTGATTTCTTTTACGAAATTGTAAAGCTGTTTGCTTCTTACCTGCGTAGAATATAAGGGAGAGAAGTGTTTTGGAATCGCCTTAATAACCGCAAAAGGTTTTTCTTTGCCTAAAATTTTGGCCCCATATTCTGAAAACTTTTCAGCAAAATCTTTATCCTTTACCTGAAGTCGTAAATAATAGTCCTGATTACTTTTGTCACAAATTGCCGAGCCGTCGCCAAACATCACGCCCAAAATGTAGGACAGCTCAGGACTTGGTTTTGCTTCAAAGTAGTTTTCTCCGCCAATCATTTTGACGTCGTTGTTGAACCAGTAGGAAAGAGTGCCCAAGGCAAGCCGAACATTGTCTTCAAGCTTGACTTTATTGATTATCCGCTTATACCCAAGGCCTTGTTTTTTCAGGTCGAAAACTTTAGAGAAAAGTAAAACCTGCTCGTTGTGATTCAAGTCTAAAAAAGTTTTCATTAAATAATTATATAATAAGTGGAAAGTGTTGTTTTGGATGCCGCATTGCCGGTGCGAAAAAATAGTAGTTTAATGAAAGCGCAATTTTACAATAAAAGACGTATTACCGTCCCTTCGATAGAAGGGACACATACGCGCCGCCTGTGCCCGCAAGGGTACTTGTGCCCGACAGGGTATGAACCCGCGCAAGGGCTCACTTCATCTGCGCGTCCCATTCCTTGTCTGCTTTTTTGACGTGCTCTGCTGCAAGTTTCTGGATGTTTTTGCCGTGCTGTTTCTTCCATTCTTTTTCGCAGGCCTCGATGAACATTTTCATCCACACATCAGTGGCTACTTTTGTAAGCATCAGCTGTGCTTCTTCTTTTGTCATTTCTTTTGGCTCGCAGCAGCACTCGCAGTCGCCTTCCCCACAGTGGTGATGCCCGCCTTCACAGTCGCACTCTTCTTCCATGCCTTCAACGTGTTGATGCTCTTTATCATGACTATGCATTTGACCACACTCCCTGACTGGACAAAGAGCCGCAATGTTTTTTAAATCAGGCTTTACCCAGGACTGGGTTGCAGTGAATCCTGTGCCTTGAAGTAATAATGCGAGAACAACTGGAGCTGTGAAAGCCTTCCGCACACGGTTGAGGAATCGAGAAAAATCCCCGTGCCAAGTCCCTGTGCTTTTCGTGCAAGCAAGAGCATTTCCGAAACGGAGTCCTCTACGGGTTCGAAAGAGATTTTTTCAAGTGCAGGGCCGGTCACGAAAAGCGCCTGAAGCGAAACAGAATCGACTTTTTTCACGCCGCTTGGAAGCAGGCCGTTAAACAAAATCGGTTCGATGCCCTGCCCGTTGATTTTTACCGCGTTGGAGAAAACCAGGCTCTGCTCCGGGGTGAAAAATGCGGGGGCGATTATTTCTTTCCTGGTTTTTTCCAGTGCTTCAATGAGGTCTTGCGGGGGGAAAAGGTTTGGCTGGAGAAAAAGCACTGCGTCAAACTTTTCTTTTCTTGCGGTTTCCAGGGCGAAGTTTCTAAGTTCTGACAATTGTTTGGGAAAATCCTTTTCAAAAACTTTTTTTTCAACAAAAACATTTTTTCCAAGGGCCTGGAGAGAAAATTTTTGTTCCGGCAAAAAGTCGAAAAAAACCGTTTTTTCCGGCTGCGGATTCAGCGCTTCAAGGTGCTCGAAAAAAAACGGGAGTGCCTGCTCGAGTGGCCGGAAAAACATTGAAACAAGCAGAACCCTCATTCTGACCACGGCCTGTTCAGGTGAAGGCACATGACGCGCGAATCGAGGAATATTTCAAATCTTTTTTCGTTTGCGTCACGGCAAAAATGGACATCATCGTAAGCGTTGAGATTCGGGTCGACGCGGAACTTTATTTCTTTGAGAACGCTTTTGTGTATCAGGATGCATCCGATGCCTGTGAGGAAAATTTTTATGAGCCTGCTTGGCCACAAATCTTCAAAGGCAAGCCGCCTCGTAATCGAAGTGTGCTTGTCGGCAGGGTTAATCAGGGAAAAATGGTTCGGGAGTATCATGGAAGTGTCCTGTTGATGGGAAAAATTGAAGAACGCCGCGGAAACTATCTTTTTGCCATTTGATAAAAGGTGCTCAATCACATCCGCGGGCGGTATGACGTCCTGTTCTATCTGGAGAAAAAAATCAAAATCATCGTCAAGGGCTTTTTGCCGCAAAACGTTCCTCGAATCTGCGAGCATTTGGGCAATGTTTTCATTGAACGGGACGCGCATGCAGCTTATTCCCTCCGCCTTGAACGCTTCTGAAACGCTCTGGTCATTTGGGCTGTCGTCAACGACAAAAAATTCCTTGTTTTCGTATGTCAGGCTCTTGAGCCCTTTCAGGTAGTCGGCAAGGCAGTATTTTTTCAGCGAAGTAACCGGCGAACCCACGAGTATGCGAGGGGAGATTTCTTCCATTTAATAAACAACAGGACCTGGAAAACAATAAAAAACCAAGGCGCGTGAATTCTTGGGGGTCTTTTTTTGGGCGAGCGGTTTTGGGAGCTGGATTTTTTGCGCGGGAGTGCAATCTGCATGATGGTGGTCTTCCACTTTGCATGGGACCTCAATTACCTTGGCCTTGCAGACATCAGCCTTTATACTGGTTTTTGGGGGCTGCTCCAAAAGACAACGGCTACTCTCTTCCTTGCACTCGTTGGAGTGGGTGCAAGCCTCAGCTTTAACCGCCAAAAAAAAGGGTTTGCAGAAAGGGCCCTTAAAAGAGCGGGAAAAGCAGGTGGCCTTGCTCTCCTGATAACTGTTTTTTCACTGGCATTTTTTCCGGCAAGGCCGATACTTTTTGGGATACTCCACCTGATAGCGTTCTCGCTCATTGCCACGATTCCCCTTGCAGGGAACAAGAACGCAAGCCTTGCAATCGGCATGGCAGTACTGTTGACGGGCATTTTTTTTGATACAACGGCACTTGGGGCAAACAGCCTCTTTTGGCTTGGATTGGGGGCGCCATTGCTGGCACTGGATTTTTTCCCAGTAATTCCGTGGATAAGCGCGGTCCTCATTGGAACCTGGGCAGGCAATTTTTTCTACCCACAGGCAAAACCCCTGCATCGGATTGATAAACCGCAGAGCAGGGGAACAGGAATAGTTGAATGGCTTGGCAGGCACTCTCTAGCTGTTTATATTCTCCACCAGCCGGTATTGCTTGCAGGTTTTTTTGCACTGTTCTTTATTACAGGCACGCCTTTCCCGAGAATTTTTTAGTGAAAAAGCACCCTTAAAAAACATTTGAATTATTTGTATTTTTGGAAAACACATGGCTCACCTTGCAGACAAGAAATGCGTGCCGTGCATGGGCGGCGTGCCGCCGATGCCGAAAAAAGAGGCGCACAAACTATTGGCAGAAACCATTGGCTGGGAGCTTATCGAAGACGCAAGGAAAATAAAAAAAACCTGCAGGTTCAACGACTTCCGCGAAGCGATGAGTTTTGTAAATCAAGTTGCTGACTTGTGTGAAGAACAGGGACACCACGCGGACATGCACATTTCCTACAGGGTTGTGACGCTTGAAATATTCACGCACAAGATAAACGGCCTCACCGAAAGCGATTTTATCCTGGCGGCAAAAATAGACAGGCTCAAGTAAAAGCGCTGATTAAATGATTTATTTCCGGTTTTTTGGGGAAACGCCAGCAGAGCAGGCAAAAAACCTGGCAAAGAATTTCTTGGAAAAGCTAAAAGATTTTGAGTTTGTGTATTTTGGCTTGGGCTTTAGCGGAAAGGACAAGCAAACGGCCAAAAAAGAGTTCCTGTCTCTTATTGTCAGTGAATTCGAAAAGGCAGGGAAAAATTTTTCAAACCAGGAACATGAAGTCTTTTTGCTTTGCGACCTTGACCGCAAAAAAGTTGAAGTGGAAGTGAAACCCGTTTTCATTTTCGGGCACTACAACAAGTACTCGCGTGAAATCGCGCAGACGATTCACTACTGCATCGAGTGCAAGGGAAGAAAATGTTCCGCATGCAATTTCACTGGCAAACAGGTGCAGGAGTCGGTTCAGGAAATAATCGGGAAAAAAGCCCTTGAAGCGTTCAGTGCGCGAAAGCATTTTTTTCACGGGGCAGGGCGCGAAGACGTGGACGTTTTGATGCTTGGAAAAGGCAGGCCGTTTGTGCTTGAATTGGCGCAGCCAAAGAAAAGAAAAATTTCACTCAAAGAATTTGAAGAAAACGTGAACAAGGAGAAGCGCGTGCGCTTTCACTCCCTGGCTTTTTGCGGGCCGGAAAAAGTCGCACAGGTGAAAACCACGGAGCACGACAAAGCCTATGAGGCGGTTGTCGAGTGCGAAAAAGAGGCTGACAAGGAAAAAATCGGGGCACTTGCAGGACAGCGGCTTGGGATTGAGCAGTTCACGCCAACGCGCGTGGAAAAAAGGCGCGCAAAAGCCACGCGTAAAAAATGGGCGGAAATCACACGCGTGAAGGCCCTGGAAAGGAAAAAGTTTTCGCTTCAGCTCAAAACACAGGCCGGTTTATACATAAAAGAGTTTGTGTCTGGTGATTCCGGACGCACCAAGCCAAGCCTCTCCTCGCTCCTCGGCCAGCCATGCAGGTGCGTGCAGTTGGACGTGCTGGAAATAATTGAAAAATAGCGGAAAATGCCGAAAATTCAGAATTCCATGAACTTGCTTGGGCATTTTTCCTTGACGCACTTCATCTGGAATTTTTGGCAGAAAAAAACCCCTGATTTTTCTTTTTTGGACTTGCAGTTCTCCCAGGTTCTCTGCACTACCGGCATGCCAGGAGAGCCCGCGGCTACATGGGAGGACTCTATTTGCTTTGCAATCCCCATGATGGACGTGGAATTGGTTTTGTCTGAATTGGAAAAGGAAAAGTTCTTGCCGGGAACGACTTCGGAGTCGACGAATAGGGCTTTTTTTTCCGGGTTTTCCTGCAGAACCTGCTGTATTGTCCGCATTTTGACTGGCTGGGACTTGACTGCCCTATAAATAGAAGTTAATGACATTATTCAATATTACACTGATATGTTATATAAATATTTTTCTGCCCAAAAATCTTTGAAAGCCCAAAAAACTACCACTGATTGGCTTTTCAAAAAAATAATAGGGAAATAATAAGGCCGCAGAATAAAGGCCGCAGAAAAATAAATAGGCAGCAGGAAAAAAATAAGGATAAGGCAAAAAAAACCCGGGGCAGTGTTTTTAGTGTTTTCTTCCCAGTCAAGCAGGCTTCTTGAGCTTGTCTCAAGGAGCTTTGCACTCTGCATCCCAAAGCTACCCTCTCCTGTAAGGGCTGAGGCTGAGAATTTTTACCTTTTGTGCAGGTTTGCCGATTCAATCGAGGACTCGGCGCTGCCTTCAAGGAAGAAAAGGATTTTTTTCAGCCGTTTCGGGCGGGCCCTGAAAAACAGTGACGGACCCGCAATGGGAGAGGTTTGCCTAGAGGTGCTCCCACACGTGGTGAACGAAAATGACCGGGAGCTTGTGCAAAACTTCGGCGAAGTATTCGCGGTTTTCGGGTCGTTTGACAAAAAATCAAAGCGCATAGCACTGCGCTGGCTGCGCGAAATGATGAAGGGAATGCTGAAATATTCGAAAAAGGAAATCGAGAACTTTTTGGATTTGGACAATTACTGTTACTATGTCGCAGGGACAGTCGGCCTTTACATGACGGAAATCTGCGAGCACAAATTCGGCCTGAAAAAATACATAGAGCTTCGCGCGAGGTGCCGCGACTTTGGGCTGCTTTTGCAGAAAGTCAACATCATCAGGGATTTTGCAAAGGACTTTTCCGAAGGCCGCGTTTACTGGCCAAGCGAACTGTTCGAAAAATACGGCGTGGAAAAAAACAGCGCCCTCGAAGAGAAGGATTCCGAGAAGAAAAAACTCATGCTTGCGGAAATGATTGAAAGCACGCAGGCCCACATCAAAAACACCATTGAATACCTCGAAGGGCTCCCGGTTGAACTGCGTGCAGTGGCAGCCATCCCTTTCTGCATGGCAATCCCGACCCTCATGAAATGCAGCGGCAACGGGGATGTCTTTGACGCTTCAAAAAAAGTCAAGCTAAGCCGGGCAGAGACAATGCAGATAATTTCGCAAGTGGAGCGCAAAGCCGGAAAAGACTCTTTTGCATCAGACTTTTTCACGGAAATAAGCGGCAAAAACCAGGACAAGCCACCGGCTTGCTGAAAAGGCAGGTGGATGGCTTTTTAAGTCGTTTTGAGCGTAATTATTTTTGCCCAATGATGAATTAACTCAACACTGAGCCGGTTTTACACGCGAGCGGAGAAAGCAAGTTCGGCTGAAAGCCGCACGCTCTACCGCCGTGAGCAGACGGCGATGACGAGGTTAACACCTGCTGAGGGCAAAAAAAACACTGGCATGTTTTTTAAGGCTTTTCTGGAAAGAAGTGTTTTGCTATGCGCGGAATAATCGCCTTTTTGGCCCTGGCAGTTATTTTAGGGTTTCCGGCACTTGTAGCGGCCCAAAGCTGTTTTGGCCCAGGTGACCAGGTTCTTTCCTTCACGCACCCAAAAGATGCTTCCCCGTATTATTTCGTGTTTGACCCGGGTTGGGGAAACAAAACCCAGAACGGGACCGTGATAACCTACACCAAGGGCACCTCAAAACTGGTCTTTGAAACCGGGTCTGTTGCAGCGCCACAGTCGGAACTTCTGCAAAAGAGCAGACTAATTTTTTCAAAATACAACAATACTGAAAATTGTGAGGTTAAAGCTTGTTACGAAAAAATCGTGGACTGGACAGCAGCCACGGTCAGCGGCCTGCCTGCATTCTCCATTGAATTCGAGGACAAGCAGCAGCAGATACCCACTTTCGGAAAAACTGCCGTCATTTACGGTGAAGAGGTGGGTGGCACAAAAAAATACTTTGCGGTGACAGTGATTGCAAAAGAGCTGAATTATGAAGACGAGAAAGCCCTTTTTGATGGTTATTACAAAACTTTTAACCTGGAATTGCCAATAGAGTGCGAAGAGCCAGACCCGGGCGGTGACGGGGACCAAAACAACGGAACGGGGGATAACGGTGACCCCGGCCAGGATGGTGACGGAGAAGACCCGGGTGACTCGAATGGCGACAGCGGCGGAAACGATTCCGGCGGCAATGATTCACAGGATGGCGGCCAGAGTGGCGGAACGGACAATGACAAAGAGCCGGAAAAGCCACTCAAGATTTTTGGCTTTGACCCGATAATAGTCGCTGCAGCAGTCATATTGTTCCTGCTCATAATATTCTTTGTGGTTATAGTCATAGCAGTAATAGGCGTTGTTGCTTATTTCATGTTTTTCAGAAAAAAATAATGCCCCACGGAAGCATTAAAAACGGGTTTTCCTAATTTTTTCAGGGGGCGAAAAAATCTTGACCAAACCAGGGTGGCTGAAAATCCGCCCGCCAAGCGGCAACGGGCTGACGATTTACGCCGGTGTAAAAGGCACTGTCCGTGGCCTTGGATTGACTACTGTATGCGAAGAGGCCAGGTGCCCCAACATGGCGGAGTGCTGGAGCGGCGGGACAGCCACATTCATGGTTTTGGGAAAGGATTGCACGCGCGGGTGCCGCTTCTGCCACGTGAGAACCGCTGCAAAGGGCGAGCCTGTCGACCCGCTTGAGCCATACAAGCTGTCGCAGGCAGTCAAGGCATTCGGCCTGAAATACATTGTGATTACTTCCGTGGACCGCGATGACCTGGCAGACCAGGGCGCAGGGCACTTTGCAAAATGCATGCTTGAAGTGAAGAAACAAAACCCAGGCATTCTGGTTGAAGTACTCATCCCGGATTTCAGGGGGGACACCGACTGCATTGACACGATTATTTCCGCACAGCCACAGGTCATTGCGCACAACATTGAAACCGTGAAGCGGCTCCAGCCAACCGTGCGCGACAGGCGAGCAAACTACGAACAATCGCTTGCAGTGCTTGGGTACGTGAAAAAAAAATCCCCGGCAACTGTCACCAAGTCCTCAATCATGGTTGGCCTCGGGGAAAAAGAAGAGGAAGTCCTGCAGGCAATGGATGACCTTAGGGCAAAGGGCGTTGAGTGCCTGACTTTGGGGCAGTACCTCCAGCCAAGCGCAAGGCACCTGAAGGTGACAGAATTCGTGCCACCGGAACAGTTTGAAAAATACAGGCAGGCAGGCCTGGAAAAAGGGTTTTTGTACGTCGCATCCGGGCCTTTTGTCAGAAGCTCCTACCGCGCGGGGGAATTTTTTGTTGAAAACATTTTGCGGGGGAGGAAATAAAACATGCCTGGAAGACCGATCAAAAATTTGGCATATTTAATCAAGTTCAGGAAAGGGGAGACAAACGCTTTCATGGAATTCGTGCAGGCAAAAAAAGAGCTCATTCAATGGCATAGTAGGCGATTAAATGTGCCTGAAAGATTAATAATTGAAGAATTATTCCATAGATTTAAAACAGTCTCAGAGCCAAGATCTGCAACTGAAATAAGCAATGCAGCAAAAATGGTTGCGAAAAGACATGGAAAGCCGCGCGGAAAGCCACGCCATCCTTTAGGGGAAGAAAGATGACCAAAAAAACAGTCGAGAGATTCAGCGTGGAAATGCTCCAGGTTTTGGACGAGAAAGGAAAAGTTGACAAAAAGCTGGCGCCAAAACTGGCGGAAAAGGAATTGCTTGAAATGTACCGGTGGATGGTGCTTTGCCGGTTGTTTGACCGCAAGGCTTTTTCACTCCAGCGGCAGGGGCGCATCGGGACTTATGCACAGCACGAGGGCCAGGAAGCAACCGGTATTGGGGTTGCAATGGCGATGAAAAAAGAGGATTTTTTGTTCCCGAGTTTCCGCGAAAACCACGCACTGGCTTGCAGAGGCATGCCCATGGAGAACCTTTTCATGTACTGGGGTGGGGACGAACGCGGAAGCATTGCCCCACAGGGAGTGAATTGCTTTCCGACTTCAATACCTGTCGGGACCCACATGCTCCACGCGGTTGGCTTTTCGTGGGGTGAAAAACTCCGGAAAAACAGGACGGTTGCAGTCACGTTTTTCGGCGACGGGGCCACAAGCGAGGGGGATTTCCACGAGGCAATGAACTTCGCGGGGGAATTCCAGACGCCAACGGTTTTCGTGTGCTCAAACAATTCCTACGCGATTTCCATCGCACGCGGAAAGCAGACGCGCTCAAAGACGCTTGCACAGAAAGCCTTTGCGTATGGTTTTGAAGGCGTGCAGGTGGACGGGAACGACGCGCTCGGCGTGTACGCCGTGGCGTCAAGGGCGATTGAAAACGCCCGCAATGGAAAAGGGCCGACAATGATTGAGGCCGTGACTTACAGGATAGGCGACCACACGACATCCGATGACGCTTCGAGATACAGGCCAAAGGAAGAAGTCGAGTACTGGAAAAAACGCGACCCAATTGACAGGTTTGCAAAATACCTGCATGGGGAAAAAATCCTGGACGCGCGCGCGGAAAAGGAAATCCTTGCAAAAGCGACCATAAAAGTAGAGGAAGCCGTGCGCAAGTACGAGTCGGCAAAACCACAGCTGCCAAGCGACATCTTTGGGCACATGTTTGCACAGGCCCCAAAAGTCCTGAAAATGCAAGAAGAGTACTTGGAAAAGTTGTTGGGAGAGGGGAAAAATGCCGAATAACCTGACAATCGTCGAGGCAATAAACCAGGCCATGATGCAGGAAATGGAGAAAGACAAAATGGTCCTGCTGCTTGGGGAGGATGTTGGCGTGGATGGCGGGGTTTTTCGGGCAAGCCAGGGACTTTTGCAGAAATTCGGGCCGGAAAGGGTGATTGACACGCCGCTTGCAGAATCAGGCATCGTCGGGGTTTCAATCGGCTTGGCGTTGAACGGCTTTAAGCCCATTGCGGAAATACAGTTCAGCGGCTTCATTTACCCCGCGCTTGACCAGTTGATTTCACACGCGGGCAGGTACCGCAACCGCACGAGGGGACAGAGGACAGTGCCAATGGTCGTGAGGGCGCCCTGTTCGGGTGGCATAAAAGCACCGGAGCATCACAGTGAAAGCGTGGAGGCTTTTTTCGCACACACGCCGGGACTAAAGACAGTAATGCCTTCAAACCCCGTTGACGCAAAAGGGCTATTGATTTCCGCAATCAGGGACCCTGACCCTGTTGTTTTCCTCGAGCCGACAAAACTTTACAGGTCAATAAGACAGGAAGTCCCAAAAGAGGAATACGTTGTCCCCCTGGAAAAGGCAAGCGTTATGCAGGAGGGACAAGACGTCACGGTGATTGCCTGGGGCACGATGGTAAAGGCAGCCCTTGAGACTGCACAAGCGTTAAGTGAAAAATATTCAGTCGAAGTAATCGACCTGCGCACGATTTACCCCATGGACATCGACACGATTGTCGGGTCTGTGCAGAAAACCGGGAGGTGCGTGATTGTGCACGAGGCGCCGCGCACGTGCGGCTTTGGCGCCGAGATAAGCTCGCTTCTGAATGAACACGACCTGCTCTCACTCAAGGCACCGGTTGAACGGGTAACGGGTTTTGACACTGTCATGCCGCTTGCAAAATCGGAACAATATTATATACCAAGCATCCAGAGAGTTTCTGCGGCCGTGAAAAAAGCGATGGAGTTTTAAGAATGGGCTGGGCTAACAACAAAAAAAAACGTGGAAAAAAAAATTCAACCGGTGAACTGAATGGCCCTTGAATTCCGTTTCCCCGACGTCGGCGAGGGAATAACCGAAGGCACGCTCATCAAGTGGCTGGTGAAAGAAGGCGATACCGTGAAGGCTGACCAGCCGGTGGCGGAAATAGAAACCGGAAAGGCGATTGTGGAGGTGCCTGCACCAAGTGCCGGAAAGGTCGAGAAATTTTTTTTCAAGGAAGGCGCGGTCATAAAAGTCGGCGAAGTTTTATTCTCACTAAGCGGCGGGACAGAGTCAAAGCCGGAAACTAAAGCGCCCGCTGTGAAAACCGTGGAAAAGCGCGAATCGTTTGGCGTCGTGGGTGAACTCGAGGAAGCACCAACACAAATGATTCAGGTCCAGGTAAAATCAAAACCCGCAAAGGAAAAAGACGGGCACATAGAGGTTTTGCCCTCGACAAGAAAGCTTGCAAAAGACATTGGCGTTGACCTCACACAGGTTAAGGGCACTGGCAAGGACGGGCGCGTGACAAGCACGGACGTCCAGAAAGCCGCGCAGATAAAAATCGGGGAAAACGCAGGGGGGCCTGGGCAAAGCGAAAACCCCGCGTCGCGAACCCAAGCAAGTGCTCCACAGGTGCACTTTGAAAAATACGGGAGAATCCTATCAATTCCCCTGACACCCGTGAGAAAGGAAATTGCAAGAAGGATGTCCTTGTCCGCCTATACTTCCCCGCACGCAGTGGCAATGGAGGAGATAGACGTCACGGAGCTTGCAGCGGTGCGGGAGAAGCAAAAAGTGTTTGCGGAGAACAAGGGAATCCACTTGACTTACATGGCGTTCATTGTCAAGGCGTGCGTGGGAGTCCTCAAGGAACACCCCTATTTGAATGCATTCTTGGACGGGCAAAGCCAGCAAATAATTGTCAAGCAGTATTACAACATCGGCATAGCGGTTGACACCCCCAACGGGTTAATGGTGCCAAATGTAAAGGAAGCTGAAAAGAAAAGCATCATTGACGTCGCGCATGAAATAGAGTTGCTGGCCCAAAAGGCGCGCGACAGGACGATTTCGCTTGAAGAGCTTTCAGGCGGGACTTTCACGATAACCAATTACGGGTCAATCGCCGGGACTTTCGGAGTGCCCATAATAAATTACGGCGAATCGGCAATCCTTGGAACGGGAAGGATACATGACAAGCCCGTGGTGAAAAACGGGCAGGTTGTAGTGCGGAAAATACTCCCCGTGTCTTTGTCGTTTGACCACCGCGTTGTAGACGGGGCGCAGGCCGCAGAATTCCTCGCCGACCTCAAAAAACACCTTGAAGACCCGAGCTTTCTGCTTGTGGAAATCGATTGAAGAAAAAAAAGCCACTTTTGACTTCGGTTTTTTGGGATGCCTTTTTACCGGTTTTTTTTATGACAACAGTTGCTCTACTTGCTCCAACGCCTTTGCAAGCCTTGTTACAGTTAAAGCAAATTTTCTATTTATTATTTTCACGCCAAGGACTTGTTTAAGCCAGCCAATGGGCTTATTTCTTTTAGCCCCCAAGGTATCAGAGACTGAACCAACTACGAGTTTCTTCACGTATTTGAGAAAAATTTTTTCCCTGAATAGGTATATTTCTTCAGCTGTCCGGTCTCGAAGCTCTTTACGCGTGGGTTCTTTTCCTCGGTCTTTAACGAATTTTTCGCGTTCCCGGGCAGTGACTTTTTTCGCATTCTCCCTTGTTTCATCAAAAATAAGGACTGCAGCCAAGCCTATCTGGTTTTTAGTCGGCCCAAAAATGCCCCTTGTGCGCCTGTAGGCTTTCAGGTAAACCCTTTTAACTGGCCTTGGGGCTCTGCGTGCAAGTGCCCTTGCTGCCCTGTGCAGGACATTTCTTTTTTTGGTCGGCGGCATCTTAGAAAAAAAACCTTGCAATAATTAACAAAAACACGGTTGTATAAAACCCTTTTCCCCCTTTTCAAAAAAAAAACGTTTTTTTTGCAGTATGGGAGGTGGCTTGGTTCCACTTTGTTCCTGTTTGGGCCGCCCAAGGCTTATATACCGTTCCAGGGCAGGTGTTGCAGGCTTGGTGGAAAAAGCCAAGAAGGAGGAAAAAAACTATGAATAAAGCATTACTCGTAATGGCAGGGCTTTTGCTCGTGTCCACAATGGTTCTCGCTGACACTAGGGCAGAGAAAACCGCATCCAGGTGGGACGGCATCATAAGCACTGCAGACTTCTACCTTGACAAGTATTACGAAATGTACAAGGCAGAAACATACAAGGCAGCAACTTCCTTTGATTTCGGGGCTATAAAGGAAAAAATAGCCGAACTCAGGGACTTGCGGAGCCAGTTGAACGTCAATGACTACAGGGCAAACCAGAAAAAACTCATAGGTGAGTTCAATGGCACGCTCGAAGAGCTCAAAGACATGTTCAACGAAATAAACGGTTCATTCCCTGGATTCAGGGGCCACGTTAGGGTTTAAACGGGGCATAAAGCACGCTTAAAAAACGTGCCCCCCCTCCCTTTTTTTTGTTTTTACACGGATTTTTTTCCCGCAATCCAGGAAAAAATGCGCGAAAATGTTCCAGTTTGTTCCACTGTGAACCACCCAAAGCATATATTCTGTTCCAAAAGAATTTGTTGCAAGGCTTTTTGCAGAAAAAAAAGCCCCCACAAAGAAAATTAAAACTCCCAAAAATTAAAAAAAAACCCAAAGGAGGAAACAAACATGAAGAAAGCATTCCTGATAATAGCTGGCCTCTTGCTTGTGGCGGCAGTGGTTTTAGCTGCTCCAAGCGCACAGCTAACCGTCTTTAGATGGGACAACATCATAAAAAACGCGGAAATGTCTCATGACAAGTACTACGAGGCATACCAAAGGCAGAGCACCTACGGGCCTGAAACTAACCCTGAAGGCCAATTCCAGGCAATAAGGGCACAAATAAGTGAAATGAAGGACCTCAGAAACCAGTTGAATGGCACAGATTCAAGGCAAAACCAGGTTAAAATAATAATGGCATTCAACGAAGAAATCAAGGAACTTCGGGCAATGTTCGAGGAACTGGACAGTGAATTCCCAGGACTGAGAGTCAAGAGTGCAGCGGAGTAAACGCGTCCAACAGGCTTTACTCTACACACCCCCTAAAATTAATAGGGGGACTTTTTTCTTTTTTTCCAAAAAAAAAATGCGAAAATGTTCCAGTTTGTTCCACTGTGAACCGCCCAAAGCATATATTCTGTTCCAAAAGAATTTGTTGCAAGGCTTTTTGCCAAAAAAAAAGCCCGAAAAGAAATTAAACTCCCAATTAAAAAAAAACCAGAAGGAGGAAACAAACATGAAGAAAGCATTACTCGTAATGGCAGGACTTTTGCTTGTCTCCACGATGGCTTTTGCCGTCACGATAGATAAAACAGCGGCAAGGTGGAACTACGTCACAGGCAATGCAGAAGCTAATATGAACAAGATTCAGTCACAAACCAGCCCCGAGTACGCGGCACAGATTGACTTTGAAGAGATGAAAAACCTGGTGGCAAACCTCAAGGGCCTCAAAAACCAGTTGAGCACTACCGAGAAAAGAGCTGACCAGGTTGAAGTCATAAAGGAATTCAATGACAACCTTTCAAAGCTGAGGGCAATGTTCAACGAAATAGAAAAGGACCTGCCTAATTTAAGGGGCAAATTGAGAGTTTAAGGAAAACGGCACGGATTAAAACCCCGTGTTCCTTCCTCTTTTTTTTTAAAAACCGCGCCCAAACGGCGGTTAATGTTCAATTATTTTATGCCCTTTGCTGGTAGCTATTTTTATGGGTTTTTTCAGGATTGACGCGGCCATAGGAAAAGCCCGCACTGGAAGACTTTCAACCGCCCACGGCGTGATTGAAACGCCTTTTTTCATGCCTGTTGCTACAAAAGGCTCGGTTAAGCTTTTGTCAAACGAAGAAGTGGAAAGCACGGGCACCCGGTGCGTGATAAGCAATGCATTTATTTTAAGCCTCAGGCCGGGCGTTGAAACCATTAAAATGCATGGCGGGCTGCACGGGTTCATGAACTGGAACCACGGGCTGTTTACTGACTCGGGGGGTTTCCAGGTTTTAAGCCAGAAGTTTTGTGAAAAAATTTCAGACAAAGGCGTGTTGTTCAAAAACCCTTTTGACGGGAAAAAAAGCATTTTCACCACGGCTGAATCTATCCGCATACAGAACGAGCTTGCAAGCGACGTGGCAATGTGCCTTGACGACGTTCCAGCGGCAAACGCAGCGCCTGAAAGGCTGAAGGAATCCGTTGAAAGAACCACTCTTTGGGCAAAGGAATGCCTGCGTGCACACCAGAACAAAAAACAGTTGCTGTTTGGAATCTGCCAGGGCGGAGTGAATGAAAAACTGCGCGGGAAAAGCGCGCGTGAAATAAGCGGCCTTGGTTTTGACGGGGTGGCAATCGGCGGCTTGTCAATCGGGGAATCGAAAGGCAGGATGTTTGAAGCAGCCAAAATCGCGTTGAAAGAAATCCCTGAAAACACGCCGCGCTACCTCATGGGCGTCGGCTCTGCACACGAACTGGTGCGTGCAGTGGCTTTGGGGGTTGATGTTTTTGACTCGTGCTTTCCGACAAGGACTGCGCGGCACGCAATGGCGTTCTCAAGTGAAAAAAACATTAACATTGAATCACTAAAATACAGAAACGACACCACTCCCCTTGACAGGGACTGCAAGTGCTTTGTGTGCCGCACACACTCAAGGGCATACATCCACCACCTCGTGAAGACAAAAGAGGAAAACGGTTTGAAATACCTGAGTTACCACAACCTGTTCTTCATTCAGTCGCTCATGGAAAGAATCAGGGCGGGGATAAAGGAAGGCACTTTCAGTGAAGAAAAATTTTTCACCGGCTAATTCCGGGCAAGAAAAAAGGCACTGCCAAACCCCTTGCATGAATGCAGGCTTTACTACGGGGCTGATGCAATACAGTAGTAATTTGGTATTGAAAAGCTTTAAAATAAGTTTTAGGGGTAAGTTAACTATGCTTTCTTTAACCGCAATTATTTCAAAAGACGAGGATATGTTTGTGGCTAAGTGCCCGGAAATTGGAACCGTCAGCCAAGGCAAGACAATTGACGAGGCCTTAAAAAACCTCAAAGAGGCAACCGAACTTTACCTCGAAGAGTTTCCCATTAAAAAAATTTCAAAGCCTTTTTTGACTACTTTTGAGGTCGCCAACCTTGTCAAAGCTTAAGAAAACTTCTGGCTTGGAATGCATAAAAATCCTATGCAATAAATTTGGATTTATTGCAGTAAGACAAAGAGGAAGCCACGTTGTCTTAAGGAAAGAAACGCCGAACGGGCCAATTGGAACCGTTGTTCCAAGACACAAAGAACTCAAGCTAAGCACATTAAAAGGCATTCTTTCACAAGCAAAAATTAATGAAGGGGAATTTGCAGAATACCAATGACTGATTCAACATGAGTGCAGAAATGAACGAAATAGAAAAATTAAAAGAGCGCAACAAAAAAGTTGAAACAGTGAAAGCTTAACAGGTTTAAGATGCCAATGGATAAATTAATGTTTTATGGAATTGACCATTTGTCAATTGCATCATGCCAAACTGGTGCAGAATCCCTTGCCAATCAATGGAAAAAAGGCAGTACACTTTTTATCGAAGGCAGTTCGGAGTCTATCCAACCTTATAGCCCTAATGCGAGAGGTTTCTATTTGTTAGTACAGAAAGCACGTGAAGTTGGAATGAAAATCGTTTTTTTGGACAAGCCAAAATTTGGCGACCCATGGATTGAAGTAAGGCTTCGAGTCAAAAACCCAAAAAAACTTGCAGAATTAAGGACCAGATATTTTCGAAATAACTTAAGGGAAGGCCATTGGCGCAAAAAAATTGAAAGAATAGCAAAGCCAGGAGACATTATAGTGATGCACCCAAACCATCTTCAAAACATGCATTCTCGTTGGCCAGAATTTGTAAAAAGTTTTATTTTTTTATCAAAGCCAATTAGCGTGCCACCAAATCGTAAACCACTTACCCCAAATGAAATAAAAAAAATGAGGGCCTTTAAAGCCGCAAGAAGGCCTGCCAACTTTAGAAAACGCAGGATTTAGAGACATAATCGTTTGAGCCAAACCCCTGCTTGCATGTGCAGTTTACTGCGGAGCTAATGCATCTTTATGGGATTTGGCGGCTAAACTATCTTGTAGCTGTTTTTACGTATTTGCAAAAAAAAAATTGTTAAAAGATATTTTTATATATCATTTTGATATACTATTTATTGGTGGTTTTGAATGGCTGAAACA
>JACQJF010000033.1 GCA_016198165.1 Candidatus Iainarchaeum sp.
CGCCAATGCAAGTGCCAGTAAAATGGCCGCTTTTTTCATAGCAAAATTCCTTTTTTTCCACTGTTTTTTTTATTAATCAATTTTTACTAATCAAGTGTTTTTTTTCCTTTTAAAGCTTCCTAAAACCCTATTTCCAGTGACACTCCTTCTGCCACGCCTATGCTGCCTTTTCCTTTTGCAAGCACGACTTCTTTTGCGTTCATTGCGTGCTTTATCTCCTCAAGCACGCCTTCAAGTTCAGGCGGCCCAAAGACAGTTATTTTTTTCATTTCACTGTTCATTGCAGACTGCCTGGATGTTTTTTCCTTCCTCACGGCAGACACTATGAGTGCAAGCAGGCTGCCAACTCGCATGGCTTTTTCATCCTGGATTTCTTTTCTTTCCCTTGGCCATGGCTTGAGGTGGATGCTCTTTGCTGAAAGCTTTTCCCGGAAATGGGTTTGCGCGATTTCTTCTGTCGTGTGCGGGATAAACGGCGACAAAAGCCCAAGCACGTCAAACATTACGGTGTCAAGGACAAGCAGAGCGGCTTTTTTCGACTCTTCGTCAGGGCCATATACCCTGTACTTGACCTGTTCAAGGTAATGGTCTGCAAACTCCAGCCAGAAAAAATTCCTTGTTGCGACAAGTGCTTTTGAAAACTCGAATTCTTCAAGATTTTTTGTTGCCTCTGCAATTGTTTCATTTAACCTTGAAAGAATCCACTTGTCATTTGCCCTGAGTTTTGCCTTTCCAAAATCTTTTGGCAGGGTGATTCCTTTGCCTGATTCAGACACAAACCGCGCGGCGTTTGAAAGCTTTGTCAAAAACTTTCTGCCTGCAACCAGGTCCTTTTCCTGGAACGCCAGGTCATCCCCAAGCGTTGCACTCAAAGCCCAGTACCTCAGCATGTCTGCCGAGTACTTTTCAATCATTGCAAGGGGCTCAATGGCGTTTCCAAGGCTCTTTGACATTTTCCGCCCAGCCGGGTCAAGTGCGTGGCCTGAAATCATGATGTTTTTCCACGGCACGTTTTTCCCGTGCAGAAACGCTTTTACAATCGTGTAAAAAGCCCAGAGGTTTATGATGTCATGCGCCTGGACTCTTAAACCCATTGGGAAGTTCTTTTTGAAGAATTTTTCATCCTCCCTCCACTTCAATGCAATCTGCGGCGTCATCGAGGACGTGAACCACGTGTCAAAAACGTCCTTTTCCCCTTCGAATTCCGTTGAGCCGCACCCGCATTTTTTTCCCGGGCTGTCCTTGAGCGGGTCAACCGGCAGGCTTTTCCTTTCCGCAAGGATTGTTTCACCGCATTTTTTGCAGTACCAGACAGGAAACGCGACACCAAAATAGCGCTGCCTTGAAATGTTCCAGTCCCACTTGAGGCCGTTCACCCAGTTCTCCATGCGAAAGCGCATGTGTGGGGGCGCCCAGTTTATTTTCCGCGCCTGTTCAATGAACCTCTCCTTCAAATCCAGGTACCTGACAAACCACTGGCGCGAAGTGAGAATCTCGACTGGCGTCTTGCATCTTTCATGCACGTTTGTCACGTTCACGATATCAAGTGTCTTTTGCAACCGTCCCAGTTTCGCTAGTTCCAATGCGATTTTTTTCCGCGCGTCAGGGACATTCATGCCAGCCAATTGCCCGGCCTTCTCGTTGAGGCGCCCGTTCCTGTCAATTATCTCGATTACGGGCGTCTGGTAAGCCAATGCCCACTCAACGTCCTGCTGTCCGCCGAAAGTGCAGTGGTAGACCGCACCAGTTCCAAAGTCAATTTTTACGTCCGGGTTTGCAATGACAGGTACTTTTCTTCCTGAAAAAGGCAATGCCACATTTTTTCCAATCAAACCCTTGTACCTCTTGTCGGCGGGATTGACGTGCACCCCCACGCACGCGGGCATCATTTCCGGGCGCGTGGTTGCAATCACCACCTGGCCCCCACCTTCGATGTCAAGTGAGGCAAAAAAGAGTTTCGAGTTTTTTTCCTCATCCTCGAGTTCAGCCTGGGCGATTGCGGTCTCGCACCTGGGGCACCACATTGTCGGCGCCTCTTTCCGGTAAGCGCGCCCCGACTCGAAAATTTCAATGAAGGACAACTGTGCAGTCCTCTGGGATTCACGCGAAATCGTCCGGTAAAGCCTTGACCAGTCAACGCTCAAACCGATTGCCCGGAAATCATTCTCTAAAAGTTTCTCCGTGCCGCGCGTTTCATCCAGGCAGATTTGCACGAAATCTTTACGCGAAAAATTCTTGGCCTGGATTTTGCGGTTCTTTTCAACCATGCGCTCCGTTGCAAGGCCGTTGTCGTCAAAGCCAAACGGGTAGAAAACCCCAAAGCCCTGCATCCGCTTGAACCGCGCCACGGCATCAGCCTGTGTGTACGAAAACGCGTGCCCCAGGTGCATTCTTCCGCTTACAGTTGGGGGTGGGGTGTCAATTGGGAAAACTGGTTTTTTTGAGCTTTCGTCAAATCGGTTGTTTCCTGCATGACTTTCACCAACCCCGTCACCGGCC
>JACQJF010000030.1 GCA_016198165.1 Candidatus Iainarchaeum sp.
GAAAAAAAGAAAATTATTCTTAAAAAACTGCCCTTGGGCGTGCGTTTGGAGAAATCTGCCCGTCCGTCTTTTTGAATAATGCTTTATAGCTTTTTAAGAATGTTTGAAATGTATTTTCCTTATGCACTATGGTTACGGAAAACTCATTTTGTTTGGCGAGCACTTTGTTGTCTATGGCCTGCCAGGCATTGCAAGCTCTATTGGCTTGTACACGCGCTGCCAGCTATACCCAAACGACAAAGGAATAAAAGTTCGGGACAGGCTCACAAACAAAAACATTGCCCTTGGCGAAAACAAGGCAGAAATCCTCGACCGCACAATGCGGATAATCCTGGAGGAAACGGGGCTTGAAGAAAAAAACTTCCGCCTGGAAATAGACGGCGACATACCCGTATTCGGGGGCCTCGGGTCAAGTGCAGCACTCATCGTATCAATCATACGCGAGCTAAACGAGCACTACCAACTCGGCCTTGACGACGGACGCATAAACGACATCGCATTCAAGGCAGAGCACGTTTTCCACGGCAACCCGAGCGGAATAGACAACACAGCCTCAACCTACAGAAGGCTATTATGGTTTGAAAAAAACTTGTCAGGCGGAAAAAACAAAATCGAGTTACTGAAACTCAAAAAACCACTGCAAGTGGTCATCGGGAACACGAAAATCATCCACGACACCGCAGAGGCAGTGGCAGAAGTCAGGAAAAGAAAAGAAAAAAACCCTGAAAAGTTCGACAAAATATTCAGCGAGGCAAGAAACCTCGTCCTTCAAGCCAAAAATGCACTTGAAAAAGGGGGCCTGCAAAAAACAGGCGAACTGGTAAACAAAAACCAGGAACTGCTACGAGAAATCGGCGTGAGTTCCAAAGAACTTGATTTGCTGTGCGAAACCTCACTTGAAAACGGGGCGCTTGGGGCAAAGCTGACGGGAGCCGGAATGGGCGGGTGCATGTTCGCACTCTGCCCTGACGAAAAAACACGGGAAAAAGTAGCGCAGGCAATCAGGAAAAAAAGATTCGACAGCTACATAACGCTGGTGGGTGGATGATAAAAAACATTCTCCTTGACATCGATGGTTTGCTGATTGTTGGCGGCAAAGTCGTAAAGGGGAGCAAAGAAGCAATCGGTTTTCTTGAAAAAAACAATTACAATTATCTGCTTGTTTCAAATGTAACGCGCATAACTGCAGAAGAACTTGAAAAAAGCTTCTCAAAAAATGGAATAAATATTAAAGAAGAAAAAATGCTCCTTCCAATGGGGGCTACAATCCAATACGTCAAATCAAAAAAAATGGGTGCAAAATGCTTTCTTATTGCCACGCCTTCTGCAAAAAATGAATTCAAAAAATCAGGCATTATACTTGTTGAAAAAGAGAAACCAGTTGATTTTGTAGTGGTTTTTTTTGACGACAAAACAAATTATAAAAAACTGGACATTGCGTTTAGGCTAATCCTAAACGGCGCAGAACTTGTTACAAATTCCCCGAACAAGACATTTCCAAACGCAAAAGGAGGCAAGCCTGCTTTGGCCTCAGGCGTATTTGCTCGCCTATTAGAATACGCATCAGGGAAAACTGCTACAACTGTTGGAAAACCGCAAAAAGAATTTTTTGAGGCTGCACTTTACAAGTTAAACGCAAAACCGGAAGAAACCATGATGATTGGAGACTCAATTGAAACAGACATTTTAGGCGCAAAGAATACCGGAATAAAGGCAGTTCTGGTAAAGACTGGGAACTTCAAGCCTGAAGCGCTTGAAAAAAGCGTTTTAAAGCCCGACTACGTAATTGAATCAGTGGCAGACTTGCCAGCACTTCTGGAGAAAGAACGAAGGCAGAACAATGTCTAAACCAAGAAAAGTTAGAATCAGGGGCGCAAGGACATTAATGGGTTTTAACTGGTTTAGCGGCAGAAAAAGAACAATAACTGGCAGATCAATGACGGAGTTGGCGGATGAAAATCTGCGAACAAGGACTGAATCAAGACTAAGCGTAAAAAAAACAGCCGGAAGAAGACGAAACAAGTATAGGGCGGTTTATTGGCCTGCATCTGGACGCCCACTAACAACAAGGGAACAGGCCAACCGTGCAAGAGGGCTGGTTTTCCATCATGAAAAAGGTTTTCCGCTTAACAGCAAAAGCCTGTTGGCCACTTTCGAAACCTACTTTGGTTCATTTCTTTTATCGGAACCAATTAGCCCCAATGACTCCTACCCCATTAGGAACCTTGAACTCTTACGATCCCACCAGGACAGTCTTGATAGGCATGCAGAGCAGAGCCTTGAAATATTGGAAAATGAACTGATGAAATCTGATTCGTACAGGCCTAATTTTGAATGGGTATTCCATTATGCTTATAGGATGTTTCCAGACAAGCTATCGTTTGCAAAAGCAGTCATTCGGATGACAAGGAAACGCAGTAATATGAGGGGTTATCTTGAAAAACTAAATAAAATCGAAGCCCAGAATGTAAGAGAAAACTTTGAAGAAGTAAAACATATTTCCCTCAAGATGCTTAATTATCTGTATCTGGAAGCAGTGAAAGCTGCGGAAAGACCCTGGCGGAAGCCCTGGGAAAAAAAACATTGGATGTGAGGCTTAGGATGATTTACGCGAAAAACACTACAAAGCACACCGTGAGGCATTCTGACACGGATGACTGGGGAATCGGGTATTACGGCAGCTATTTTGCATGGTACGAGGCAGGCCGCACGGAACTACTGAAAAAAATCGGGATAAACGTCAGGAACCTGGAGCAAAAAGGCACGCTCGTGCCGGTACTCGAGGCAAAGAACAATTACTTTGCACCCGTGAAATTCGAGGACCGGCTCACACTGGAGTCTGCTTTGACTGAAATCGGGAACACGCACTTCAAGGTCGACTTCACGCTAAGCAGGGGAAAACAGGTGCTCTCAATGGGGCACACGGTGCACGTATTCACTGACAAAAATTTGAAGAAAAAGAAAATCCACGAAAAAATGAATGCGCTCAAAAAGAGGCATGAAAAATGAAGGCAACCGCGAATGCAAACGCGAACATCGCACTTGTCAAGTATTGGGGAAAGAGGAACGAAAAACTCATCCTGCCGCACAACTCAAGCATCTCAGTCACACTCGATGGCCTGAAAACAACCACGACTGCCGAGTTTTCGAAAAACTTCCACAAAGACGAGTTTACGCTAAATGGTGAGAGAAAAAGCGGCGAGGAAGCAAAAAAAGTTTCTGCCCATTTAACTTTAATCAGGAAAATGTTTCGCAGAAAAGAATTTTGCCGCGTGGAAAGCCAGAACAATTTCCCCTCCTCCGCGGGCCTTGCAAGTTCGTCATCAGCTTTTGCCGCACTCACACTGGCAAGCATTTCCGCACTCGGCTTTAACCCAAAACCAAAGGAACTCTCGATAATCGCGCGCCAGGGAAGCGGAAGCGCCTCACGAAGCATCTTTGGGGGCTTTGCGGAATGGAAAAAAGGCGTGCAGGTTGGAGGAGGCGACAGCTATGCGGTCCAGCTTTATCCAAAAGAACACTGGCCTGAATTCAGGGTGCTTGCATGCATAGTCTCTGAAGAGGAAAAAAAAGTCAAGAGCAGGGCAGGGATGAAACAGACCGTTGAAACCTCGCCATTTTACCGCGCCTGGCTCGCAACAGTGGAAGAGGACCTGAAAAAAACCAGGCGAGCAATCAAGGAAAAAAACATTGGACTCCTCGGGAAAACCGCAGAACTCAACTGCCTCAAAATGCAAGCAACCATGATTACAACAGCCCCAAGCATCGTCTACTGGGAGGAAGGCACCCTAAAAGCAATGCACGCCGTGTGGCAACTGCGCGAAGAAGGGGTAAACGCTTTTTTCACGATGGACGCGGGGCCGCAGGTAAAAATCACCTGCCTCGAAAAAGACCTGCAAAAAATAAAGCAAAGAATGAACTCTGAAGGCTTCGGAAAAATAATCGAGTCACGCCCCGGAGACGGCACGGTTCTCTCAACCAAACACCTGTTCTAGTGAAAAAAAAATGATTGAAGTCACCGCTCCAGGAAAATTAATGCTTTCAGGAGAGTGGAGTGTCCTGGAAATGGGCAACCCCGCAATCGTCCTTGCGGTTGACAAAAAAGCAAAAGCAAAAATTTCTCAAAACGAATCAATCATAGTCACAGCAGAGCAAGTTGGAGTAAAAAACGCAAAAGCCGTTTTCGACAGCGAAAAAATCGTTTTCCTCGGCCTGACTCCAAACCAGGAGAAGGGAATGGTTTTTGTGAAAACAGGCATGGAAACGGCACTGCGCTACCTGACTGAAAAAAAAGCGGAAATCAAAGGCTTTCACCTTGAAACAGACTCCGCAGAACTGCACGAGCGCGGGGAAAAACTGGGTTTTGGAAGCAGCGCCGCAATAACCACTGCGGTAGTTTCCGCAGTGCTATTGCACCACGGCATAAAACCGGAAAGCGATGAACTCTTCAAGCTTTCAACGCTTGCACACTATTTTGCACAGGGAAAAATCGGGAGCGGTTTTGACGTTGCCGCCTCCGTGCTGGGCGGGGCGCTTTTTTACACGCGCTTTGACCCCGGGCAAATCGAACACCTGGCGCTAAAACCTGTCACCCAGGCGGTTGCGGAAAACTGGCCCGGCCTTGGCATGAAAAGAATCACCCTGCCCAAAAACATTTTTTTCCTTGCCATAAACACGGGCGAAAAAGCCGACACGCGCGAACTCGTAACCAAAATGAAAACATTCCGCGCTGAAAAAAAACACGATTACTTCCGCATAATAAACGCGGTTGGAGAAACAACAATCTCACTTGCACAGGCACTTGAAAACAACCAAGAGGAAAAAATAATCTCTTTGGTGAAAAAAAACAGGCTCCTCTTGAAGGAACTCGGGGAAAAATCCGGCATAAAACTCGAAACGACAAAACTCACAAAAATAATAGAGGAAGCAGAAATCCTTGGATGCGCGGCAAAGTTCTCGGGTGCGGGCGGGGGCGACAACGCGATTGCAGTGGGCTTTGGGGAAGAAAAAAAACAAGAGTTATTAAACGCTTTCAAAAACAAGGGATTCAGGGCAATCGAGACAAGCATCAGCAAAAACGGAGTTGGGCCAAATGCCTGAATCGGGACAGACAAGCAGGAGAAAAGGCGAGCACCTGGAAATCGTCCTCAACAAGGCAGTGCAGTTTCGGGAAAAAACCACGGGCCTTGAAGACGTGCAATTCAAGGAAATAGAACTCCCGTACAACGCCCTGCCTGGAATAGACAAGAAAGAAATCAGCCTTGCCGCGAATTTTCTTGGAAAAAAATTCAACGCCCCGCTAATGGTTTCAGGAATGACTGGGGGGATAAAAGAGGCCCAAAAAGTCAACTTGGACATTGCAAAAGCCTGCCAGGAACTGGGGCTTGGAATGGGCGTTGGAAGCCAGCGCGCAATGATAGAACACCCGGAACTGACAGAAACCTATTACGTTCGCGACGTTGCACCAGGCATTTTCCTTGCGGGAAACATAGGCGTGGCGCAACTGGCAGAGTACAGTGTAAAAGAAATCAGGGACGCAGTTGACGGGATAAAAGCGGACGCCCTTGCAATCCACCTCAACGCGGCACAAGAGGCAGTCCAGAAAGAAGGCGACACGGACTTCAAAAACTCACTCTTATACATAAAAAAGGTGGTGCGTGCACTAAAAAAACCCGTTTACGTGAAAGAAGTCGGGAACGGGATAACCTTTGAAGCCGCGAAAAAAATCGCGGCAACCGGGGTCAAAGCAATCGATGTCCAGGGGGCAGGAGGCACGACCTGGGTCGGCGTGGAAGCCTATCGGGGGAACGGGGAAATCGCCGCCACGTTCTGGGACGTGGGAATACCGACAACCGTGAGCGTGCTTGAATGCAGGAAAGCATTCAAAGGCCCGATAATCGCATCAGGTGGCATCAGGAGTGGAATGGATGCGGCAAAATGTTTAATGCTTGGCGCTGACATTTGCGCAATGGCATACCCGGTTTTACAGGCACAGAGCAAGGGCGGGGCAGAAGGCGTGAAAAAATTCCTGCAAAAAACCTCCGAAGAACTGCGCACGGCAATGTTTCTGGTCGGCGCAAAAAACCTGAAAGAACTCAAAAAGAAAAAACCCGTGCTGAAGGGAAAAACACTTGACTGGGCAAGGCAGAGAAAACTCGTTAAATGAAATTTATCTGCCAAGTTCTTTTAGTGCTTGGCTTGGAGTAATGGGCTTTAAGTCTGTTTTTTTGAAGTCTTTGTCAAACGTGATTATTTCTGTGCATCCAATCTGTTTGGCCATGTAATACTGCAGGGCATCGTCAAAATCAAGCTCAAATTTTGTCATTGCCTCCAATATTTCGAAATCGTCTTCAAGGCTTGTATTTATTGTCTGGAGTACCTGGAATGCCTTCACATATTTTACAAATTTTTTTGCAACCGGCATTTTGTTTTTCGAAAAATATATGCATACGGAATGTACTGAAAAATGAGAGCAAAAAGCAGGCATTTTGTTTTTTTCCAGTGCTTCAAGCAACTGCTCGCATTCTTTTGCCTTTTCCCTTCCCAAAAGCCATTCAAAAAAAATATTTGTGTCAATGAAATACATTCAGTCAACCGTGCCCATGTAACGCAGGGCTTTTTTCTGGGCTGCCAAAGAAGAGTCTTTCAAATCTGATGCAATGCCAGTCAGCTCCCTTGCGGAAATCCTTTTTGTTTTGCCTTCCACAGAATAAATCCATTTATCCAAAGCAACATTCACGGCTTTGCTTATCGAGCCCTTGGAGTGACCGTATGCCTCCATTGCTTTTTTCCGGACAAGCCGGGCTTTCTTCTCATCAACCTGAACGCGCAAAGTCTCCATGCTCATAAAATATCGCCAAATAGCTATATGGCAAAATGTTAATAAAAATGTTTTGGTTGCAGAAAAGTATAATCAAAATTGGCTTCACTTGCATAAAAAAGTGTTTAATCAACCCAGTCCCTGATTATTCTTTTAAGCTGTTCAACTTCATTCAAAACACTATTTGCAAGCTCCTGCCCGCAGAGTTCCCTGATAATTTCTTCATTTTTAAGAAAATTATCAGAAAAATAGCGGTTTATCCTGGTTCGTTCCTCTTTTGGCACACGACTTCCCCATCTTTTTTTGGCTTTCTGAATCATGTAGTCTATTTTTGGAATAGACTCAATGTATTTTTCCAAGGCCCTTTTAACACGTGAATAATCTTTTGCAGAAATAAATTCTTTTGCAGGAATCCATTCTTCTTTTTCTTTGACGCCAGAGTTCCTTAGTGCAGTATCAGCAATTATCCTATGTAATAGCTGTAACTGGTGGCGTGGAACAATAATGCGACCTCCTTTCCCAGTGGGGCCGTGTTTCATGCTACCCTCACTTCTTTGTATTGCCCTGCGTAAATTATTTTCAGCTTCTTTTCTTTTATCCTCCGGCAAAGTTGAAATTTTTTTGTAAGCTCTCCTGTATCTCAACCCTGCATGAGAAAGTGACCTTTGAAGATATCTGCTCCATTTTCTCACGTTTCTCAAGGGCATGCCGAATCAGTAAAGCTTTTTCAAATTATTAATACTTTTTCTCAGTGTTTTCTGGAGTGCTGTAGTTGTTCACGATTTTTTCAAGTACGCCCTCAATCTCCGTAAGTGAATTGTGGACTGAAGTGGACACGTGGTGTGAAAAGCCCGCGCGGAAATCATGCTTGTCCGCATAAGGGGAAGCGGCAAACCTGTAGCGCAGTTTCTTCCTCTCAATCAGGCCAACGTCAACCATGCGCTTTAAATGGTAACGCAAAAGCTTGTCTGAAATCCCAAGCTTTTTATCCTTGTTCAAAAACTCCTGCAGCTCATTAGTCGTGGGCGGGGATTTCCTTGAAAAATTGAAAACAAAAACCGCATCCAAAACCTCCAAAATGGTTGAACGGGATTCTTTCTCCGAAATCAAGCCGACTGCAAGGGCAAACCAGCGCACAAGGCTCTTCTTGGTAAATTGTACTGTAGGTGGCAGGTCCATCTGGCGCAGAATAAACGTCTTTCTGACCAGTTCAGCCTCGGGGAATTCCATAAAAAGCACCAATAGTTTTTTTCCTTTTCTAACAAATTGTTTCAAACAGGTATTTAAGCATTTCTCCGAATAATACAATTTAATAAAAAAATGCATTTTTGTTTTGAAAGGGAGGGGCAATTAGAATGACTCTTAGCATTTCTTCAAAATTTTTCCCGTACAGGTTAAACCTGAAAAGGAAAGAGCCAGTGGAATTCAGGATAGAGGTTGCAAACAGGGGGGAGAAGGAGAAAAAAGTCTCCCTGCAGATTCTTGTCTCAAGGGCCTTGGCTCTGGACAAGTCCGGCCTTGCAAACAACGCGGTATACAAGATTGATTCACTGAAGCCAAACGAGACAAAAACATTCGTCCACACGGTTTTCCCGAAACAATTCACAGGCGCAGGCGCGTACCCCATTCAAATCAAGGCAATGGAACACTACCAGAACTACAACTACGCAGAAAGGGAATACACGAAAAACATCGAACTCATGGTAGACGAGTAATCGTCTACATAATATGCGTGGGGCGTAATAGGAATGTTTTTTTACTTGGGGTTTTCTAAGTATTACAAATGCCGGCTCTGACAAAAGCAGTTGCACTGACAAAAACCAAAGGGGTGTTCATTGCCCGTGTGCATACCGGCCCCAGGCATGCACAAAAACCAGCCATTTCCGCCGCAAGAAAATCGGCTTTTCAAAAAATCCTTGCCAAGGCAAGAGTGGAGCGCGCATGGTATCAGGATCGGCAAATGATGGCGAGCCAGGCAATACAAAACGCGATTTCAAAAAGGCAGCTCGTAAAAGTGGATGACGTAGCCGGCCTTGTCAGGATAGTCCATTCAACAGGGGGGCCTAGCGGGGTGCAATATCCTTATCTTACGCCTGAATCCAGGGGGCTTTTGCTTGGCATAGCAAGAGAATTCGGGATTAGAAGGGACGCGCTTAAGCTTGGCAAGTTTTTTCTGAGCATTACAAGCATGACGCGCGACGCGGAAAGGCAGGAAGCGCTAAGGAATGAAGGTTATCCTGCGGCAAGACAAAGCACCCATGGTTTCGGGGAAGCATTTGACATCAACGTGAAATTTTTCAGGAGAAACAGGCACCCTCACTACAGGATAATACTGGATGTGCTTGCCGAATTGCACCGCAAGGGGGCCATAAATTTCATTGATGAAACTGCCATCAACGGGGCATTGCATGTTGCAAGAAACCCAAACTATAAAGGCCCATTGTTTTGAAATGCATTGGTGAGTGGATTTGAAAAAGAAAAAATCAAAATCAAGTGCCAAAAAGCCCGGAAGGGAAGAGCAAATAACCGAAGAAAGGACAGAACTGGTTGCAGAGTATTTTGCAAGCAAAAACCGCCAGAAAAAACGCGAACTGGAAAGAAAAATAGCGGACCTTGACATGAAATACGAGCAACTGCAAGGGTAGAGTTTCTGGTTTTCTGATTTTTTCCTACATTTCATATTCATTGCTTTTTTATGTATTATTTAGCTACATAGCTATGTCACTTCTGCGCCCCCAATTGCATCTCAACTGCATAATGCTCCTGGTTAGCGTGAAGCCTGTGTAGGGTGCAGGGGGGCTTGGGGTGGTCTTTTGGGTGCGAGTTTTTTTTCCAAAGACTGTCTGATTTTTTGGTGGGGAGGGGCCTGGGGGATGTGCGAAATGATGTCTGCCTGGCTTGTTCCTGGGCAAAGGGTGCTTTGTATGGGCGGGGCTGTGAGGGTGGCGATGGGTGTTAGGATGTGGGGTGCTTTTCTCGTTGCTGTTTTTTGGTTTTGTGCCTGGCGAATGGTGGCGGGTTTTTGTCTGGTTAGCAAATTTAGGGCGTGGTTTGGGTGGTGGGGAGTTTCGTTTATTTTTGGGCGGGCTTTCTAGGCCTTTTTTGGATTTTTTTTGAGTTGGAATAGGAAAATATCTTTGGTTCAAGGGCTAAACAAGCACTTCTTCTACATAACTTTTCTTTGTGTCAGGCCCCCAAAACAACCCCCTTTCCTGCTCCGCACTTTAAGCCATCTTTAAGCCATTCTTTTTTCTGGCAGAAATTGTCGATTTTTCCAAAAATCCCTTCGTAATTTCTCGGCATAATTACTGTTATATGGCGTCCTGAAGAGTCAGCAGCTCAAAGCTATTCCTAAGAGACTCATAGAACCGGAACTATAGGGGTATTTTTGGCGATTAAGACCATTAAAACCCTCATTAGGAATCCTATTCCTTGTTTAGAAATTGGAGTGAAATTAGGCGAAGTTAATAGGCAAGGTTAAGTCGAAGGCAAATGGTTTCCTTTTCTGTTTTGGTACCATTCTTTTGAGCCAGGCACATTTAGGTTATGTAGAATTTGAGGTTCGTTTTTGCTTAAGTGTACTTCTATATGCTCTGGTTTTAACTCAAGAATTTTTTTAATATCTTCAAGTTTTCGAACATTTTTCCCACCCAGCTTGGAGTTCATTTTTTCTCTTAACTCGCAAATTCGCAAAAACCCTTCTTTGGTTCTATGCTGTTTATTTTTAAACAATTCAATGCACTCTGCCCAGTATTGAAAAGATTTGCCCTTAGACAAGTAAAACTGTTGGGATTTAAAAAAATCAATCAATTTTTGTAGGTCTTCTGTTTTTTGGACACAGTAATAGCTGCAGTTTTTCAAATTGCCAGTCCTTTTTTGAGTATAAACTTCTCCAAATCCAAATCTTTCCTTTATAGCGTAAAGTATGGCATTGTCTTCTTCTACGACTCCGACTTTAAAGTTTGGTTTTACTTTAAACCCAATGGCCGGGTTTTTCCAATAAGCTCTTTTGGTTCCCTTTCTGGGTTTTCTGTCCACATACTTGCTTATCGCAATACAAAAGCAGCCTTCGCCTTCGACAAAACCCATTATGCGTTCGTCAGAAATCATCCAAAAATAAGAAACGTTAATTGCGCAATAAAGAATTCGGAACACCTAGCTGCCGGTGCGAATCAGCGGAGCAGGGTTTTTGGTTGTTTTTCGAAGGCAAGCCAGAACTTGGTTATGTAGAAATTAAGCTTTTTTTAACCCAAAGTAACAGGAAAAATAGAAATAGGTGATTGGGGCTTATTTTCATGCTTCGGGGGTTTTTTGGGTTTTGTCTTCGACTGTTATTCCATTAAAAGTTCGCCCGCCGATTATGTTCTTCATTCCTCTTGCGGCAGGTCTTTTGCTGCACTTTTTTTGGAGCCCCCTGGTTTTTTCCCAAAACGGGGCGATTGTGGTTTTTTTGGGAGGGTTTTTGCTGCTTGCAGGTTCATTGCTTAGCTTTTGGGCAAAGAAAACTTTTTCAGCTCACGGCGTGCAGACCAGGTTCACTCCCGTTCCAAAACTGGTTTTAACCGGCCCCTATGCTTTCACACGCAACCCTTTGTATGTGTCTCTTATCCTGGTTTATGCGGGTATCTCGCTTCTTGCGAATTCTGTCTGGCCGCTTGTTCTAATGCCACTTCCCGTTGTCTACCTTTACTATAACGTGGTTCTCCTGGAAGAAGCTTACCTGGAAAGCGAGTTTGGGGGAGAATACCTTGAATACAAGGGCAAGGTGAGGCGCTGGCTGTAGAAAAAAGAAAAAAAAGA